>CAJTWX010000007.1 GCA_910580155.1 uncultured Alphaproteobacteria bacterium | reverse complement strand
GCGTTTTAAGATATCTATCACCGAAGAGAGAATATAGTCGGTATAAACCAGCGTATTATCGTATGTATTGGCAATTTCCCCGCTGGTGCAGTTTTGCAAATCTGCCGTATTGCAGGTTGGCGCAAAGTGCTTGAATTGCTCGGGATAGCGTTTGTAATATGCCGGTCCGTGACTGCCCATCATATGCAACACAATCACAGTGTCTTTGTCTGTGGCGGCAAGACGCTCTTCCAGTCCGTTCGGCAAAATATCATCATAACAGTAACGTCCGAAGCACCACGGAGCTTTATTGCCGGTTTTGGCATCCACATTCTCTACCCTGTCGCACACGCCTTTACACCCGTCATCATTGTCTTTCCAAAAAACATCATATCCGGCAACTTTGATAATATCCGCCAGATTTTGCGTATATCGCGCGCGGGAAACCTTAAACTCTTTACGCGGGCTGGCAGAAAACAAACACGGCAGAGACACCGCAGTTGATGTGCCGCACGCCGTCACGTCAGCAAAGTTGACAATATCCTGTTTTTTCAGCAGCGGGTTGGTTTCTTTATCATAACCATTAAGCGAAAAGTTTTGCGCCCGCGCCGTTTCGCCGATAACCAACAACAAAACGCGCGGCTTTTCGTGCGGTTTGACAAGTACCGGCGCAGCATCCAAAATAACAAACGGATGACTTTCCTCAAGGCTTTTACGGCAATATTTATTAACAGCAAAAATATAATTAAACGTATTGACCATCCGGCGAATGTTTGTATTATTGCGCCCAAAAGACACATACTCTTTAAAAGTCAGCGGCGCAAGAGCGGCAAGGATGATAATTACGAATATTGACCGCCGGAAACGCTTGAAAAACTCTTGTTTGAGCGGAGCATAGGTTATCTCGGTAAAAGCAGTCAGCAACGCCGGAATTAACCCCGTTACCGCCACATAAAACACCGCACGCGGCGTCATAAGCTCAACCGCCTCGCGAAGATTAGTTTCCACAAAATTGCGTACCATATCGCTATTAATGACAATTCCCAGCTTGACCATTGCATAATCAGCCGCTGCCGAACAAAGCAGCAAGATAATCACCAGCGGCTTGCCCAGATACGGAACGACAATCAGGTTAAAAAAGACATAAAGCATTATAAACACAAAAAAAGGCAGGCTGAATGCAAAAACCGCCGTGGCAGCATTGCTCATATCAAGCCGTTGCTCTATGCAATCCCAGAATGCATTATTTAAAACAAACGCAAAATAAAAACTGATAAGAAAGATAAAGTGTCCGGAAGAGAGCGTAAACAGCCTTTTTGCCATATATCATTATCCTTTATATTATAATTCTGTACTTTAGTTGATATTATATCTTTTTTTCTAAAAATCAACTGCCGCCCAACAATAAACACAAAGTTTTCAGCTCTAAATCCGCCGCATTGAATACACACAGCCGCAGTAATCCTGATTATACAGCCCCAGTTCTTTAATGAGTGATAAACGGGCTTCCTGCATACCGTGTTTTCTGCCCTCAATCCTGATATATGGCACACCGGTTGCACCAGAAGCTTTGTCTGCCGCAGCGTTAACTTGGTTCAGGTCTTTCCAGCGCGACACCCCCAAAACAGAAGCCACCGCATCATATCCGTTTGCTTTGGCATACTCCATTACCCGTCTGAGCCGATATTCAAAACACCGCGAACACCGCTCGCCGCGTTCGGGAGCATCTTTGTAAGGTTCTGCCATTTTGAGCCAGTCAGCGGGGTTATACTCCAACTCTGTAAAAGAAATATTCCACTTTTCACATAAGGCTTTTTGCTCATCACGCCGTTTGGCATATTCGGCAGCAGGATGAATGTTTGGATTATAAAACGCCACGGCAAAATCTGCCCCGTCCTCACGCAGTTTCTTAATAACCGCACAAGCACACGGCGCACAACACGACAGCAGCAAAATTTTTTGTGATTCAGACATTTGGTATCCTTTAATCTACAAAAAAACACCCTAGAGGGTGCTTTTTTATTAACTGGTGGAGCTGAGGGGAAAGACCTTCGGCTTTTCAAGCCTCGGCCGCACTGGCGCTCATCGGCTAAAGCCGACCGGCGCGCTCCCGCTCGCCTTTCGCTTGTAGTCGAACCCCCACCCCCAGGGGTTCGATCCAAACTTTTGTTCTATCCAGTTAATAAAAAAACACCCATCAAGGGTGCTTTTTTATTAACTGGTGGAGCTGAGGGGAATCGAACCCCTGACCTCTTGAATGCCATTCAAGCGCTCTCCCAACTGAGCTACAACCCCGTCCATACAGAACATTGCTTTTTTATAAATGCATTCTTTTTAAATTGCAAGCAATTTTTTTTGATATCTTGATAAAAAAAGCTTGTATTTATTTTTTTGCCAGTGTAGAAAAATCTCATTGCGGGGGTATAGCTCAGATGGGAGAGCGATTGGTTCGCAATCAATAGGTCAGGGGTTCGATCCCCCTTACCTCCACCAGTTACAAAAGACACCCTTTATGGGTGTTTTTTCTAACTGGATAGAATATAAGCCTGGATTGAATCCCGTAAAAGGGGTTTGACCACCAGCGAAAGGCGAGCGGAAGCGCGCCGGTCGGTCAAAGCCGATGAGCGCCAGTGCGGCCGAGGCTTGAAAAGCCGAAGGTCATCCCCCTTACCTCCACCAGTTAAATAAAAAGCAGGGTTCATCCCTGTTTTTTTATATATGGCTTCCATATTTTCCCGCACAAAAAAGAGGAGCCGGATAAGCCCCTCTCTTTTTTATCTTTATGCGCTTAAATTAGAAAGCGTATCTGAAACCAATGGTGTATTCATCCATAGAATCGATAGTAGATTTGTTCATCCAAACGTGATGATACATAACTCTTAAAGATGTGTTTTCAGACATAGCATACTGCAAGCCACCACCTAAACGATAGCCGTAACCAGTGTCAGAAGTTCCACCTTCAGCATAGTTTGCTTTAATTTTGTATTCACCAATACCGGCAGCACCAACGAGTTCCCAACGACCGGAGCAACCCAGTTGCTGGAATGCCAAAGCATCTACACCATAACCAGAAATACGGGTTGCAGCGCCTGCTTTGTGTTGTCTTAAACTGTTCATATAGAAAGCTTCAACACCATAATGGTCTGTTCTGGCACCCAAAACAGCTGCCAAAGACAAGTTCTTTGTGGGCAAATAGTAATAGTCATTATAGTCCACTGAAGCATAGCCAGCATCCATACCAACATAAGGGGTCATATCAACAGCTTCTGCGTTTGCAGCAACCATTCCGGCAAGTCCTGCCAATAATAAAGTTTTCTTCATTTAAGAGTTCCTCTCACTAATATTAGAAATCATCGTTAATAATAAAACGATAACACAACTTTAGTCGATATTTTGCTATTTGCAAGCAAAATTTTTGCATTTTGCGAATAAAAATCCTTTAATCGGGATGTTTGGCGATTATATTACCCGAGAATCACCAATGAGGAGGAGAAGACAATGCGTTATATACAATTAAACAACGAAATCCGGATGCCCGTAATCGGTCTTGGCACGTGGAAAAGCGAAACATCGGAGGTATACGGCGCCATCCGCTGGGCATTAAAACTCGGCTATACACACTTTGACTGCGCGTCTGTATATAATAACGAAGAAGCAATCGGACAGGCTCTTGCCGATGCAATGCGCGAGGACGGCTTAAAACGCGAAGATATTTTTGTAACCTCCAAACTCTGGAACAATGCACACAAAAAAGAAGACGTTCGCCCTGCCCTCGAAGAAGCATTAAAACGCCTACAGCTGGATTATCTCGATTTATACCTTATACACTGGCCGGTAGCACAAAAAAAAGAAGCGGTAATGCCGCTTGCTCCCGATGATATGCTTTCATTACAAGAGGCACCGCTTGCCGACACCTGGCAGGCGATGGAAGAGCTGTATAACGCCGGCATATGCAAAGCTATCGGTGTTTCGAACTTTGGTGAAAAGCACTTGACCGAGCTGATGATGACGGCAGAGATTAACCCGATGGTTAACCAGTTTGAGTGCCATCCGTATCTTCCGCAGGAAGAACTGATTGCATATTGCCAAAAGAATATGATTGCAGTCACGGCATACGCACCATTAGGCTCAGGCAGCGACATAATGCTTGAAGACGAAACAATTCGCAAAATTGCCGAGAAAAACAAGGCCACACCGGCACAAGTGCTGCTTGCGTGGAATATACAGCGTAACATCGCAGTAATCCCTAAAGCCATTTCCGAAAAACACTTGCAGGAAAATATCGCCGCGCTTAATGTGGAGCTTGATGAAAACGATATGGCAGAGATTGCCGCATTAAACAAAAACGAGCGCTTTCTCACTGCCGATGTGTTTGAAATCGGACCGTATAAAGGGCAAAGTATCTTTATGTAAAAATAAATCTCCGCATTTATAACAGGTTAGCAAATTACATAAAATATTTTTGACAAAACAGTTGACAGAAGTCCGAAAGCGGTTTAACATACAACTCACTAAAGTTACTATTGTTTCACCTAAATACAATTCTTATGGCAGTAGAATTATGCATCAGTGAGAAGAAATGGGGGCCGATATATGCCGCTCTCTATGTGACAGACATCAACACAATTCGTGTTAGAGGCATTTTCCACGACGAAGAACGTGATAAGGACTACACTGGTCCGGAATATGAAATATCCGGCCTTACCGACGAACTCATCGCCATCAAAAAAGAGCAACCGCAGCGCTATCTGCGTAACCTCAAGTGGCGAAACTTCATCAAAGACCTCTGGAAAACCGTTCAAGACAATCCGTGGTTTAGATATCCCGTCTGAACGAAAACAACTCACCCTCTTAAAAAAGACGTCCTCACGGGCGTCTTTTTTTATATTCCCGCCTTCTAAACCCCTTGACATTTCTGACACAGCGTGTTATGAAACTCTACATAATGGTGAATTACGCCATTATACAAAAGCCTCCCGCAACGGAGGCTTTTTTCATTCATAACTAAATCCGGAGCTGCACACTATTGTGCGGCTCTTTTTTTTATTTTTTGAAAGGAAAAATAAATGACTGATACTTACGATGGTGTCAAAGACTATGAACAACTCTTCCGCAATGCACAAAACCGTACCGAGCAAAAACGGAAGATGAAACAGCTGATGGCAAAATACGGTGAAACCGAATTTGACATCGAAAAAAACTCAACGCCGAAAGAATATATGGAGTTTGTCCTCGCCGGCGGACGCGATGTGTTAGAGATGGTGAGAGATGAAAACGCCGCAATACAAGCAGACTATAATCCGTATAGCCATAACGAAGATGTTGTTGAGGAAGAGGAAATTGCGAACAAAAATTCAGACAATGATACTGAAATTTTAAAAAGAATTCAGAAAAACAGCGAAAAAGATGCTATACAAAGAGATGATGAAAATACAAGATATCCATCACATAATGAATATATAGGGAGAATGGTAAATGTACAGAAAGTAAAACATCTAAAATCAACATTATCTAATTTAGGATATTATCAAGGAGAAGTTGACAACTTAGCAACGCCAGGATTGGTTAAGGCAATAAATGACTTTTCTGAAGATTACAATATAAAAGAAATACATCCGGACAAACTTATAGAAAAAATTACTCAAAAGGTTAAATCTATAAAATCACAGGCCAGGCTTGATTTCGACGGACAATATTTAAGATGGATAGAAAATGGTAAAGTAAAATTGCAGATAAATGCTATGAGCGGTAAACCTGGTTATCAGAATCGTAGATATCAGAATATTAAAGACAAAGGTCCACTACCTGAAGGAAATTATCGTGTAAAACAAAATCAAATACAAGATGTTGACGATACATTGTTAGAGAAAATAGGGCGTGGCAAAGCCCCTGGAGGGCGGAATTCTTGGGGATACTCCCGTGTATGGTTACAACCTTTTTCATCAAATGAGATGTATGGACGAAACAAATTAACAATACACGGTGGCAATGAATTCGGTTCTGCCGGATGTATTGACCTAGAAAAGAGTGATAGATTATTCTTTAATATGTTACGCAAATATGGTAAGGATATTATATTAAATGTTCATTATGATAAAGAAATATTAAAATAATATTGTTGACAAACTTGTCAATGCGGTGTATCTTGAACAAAACTAGAACTTTGGAGATTTGCTAATGACTAAATCACAACTTAAATCCTGCTTTTTTTATCTCGCATACACCGCATTGACAGGATTATTTCTATTTTGCTTAATTAATCTTCTTTTTGAACAATATTACATTATTACTGACTATACGTATTGGCAGCAAAACTTCACGCCGTTACCGCCCTATGTTTCACCAGAATCTCCTGAAATGTATGAATATTTTGACGTAATATTCAGCCTGTTCCTATGCGCTACACCGCTTGTTTATAATGCTTATCTGATATTAAAAAGAAAAAATAAAAAATCCGGCCTGACATTTTTTGTAATCACCGCCATCCTTCTTTATCTCTATGGTCTTTTTAAATGCGCTTTTGGGGCTTTTTGCGGATAACATCAATAAACATTTCTTGCAAAATCTCTGTCTATTCTCTCGCCTCATTAACTGATGCAGCAGTCTTCTTTCTTCCGCTTATGCTGATGGCTGCTGCTGCCAAATTCTTATCATCCCGCCCCGAATTGATTTTGTTTGCCGCTCTGCTAGCACCTGTTCTGATATAGCCGCGTACAAAGAAATGTGCAAAAAAAAGTAGTTGCTTTATAATCAAAATCATTATACCATAACAAATTATAAATCAACTTCGGAGGTAACAATGAATCCTAAATTCCGGCAAATCTTAGCCTTAAACGGCATTTACTTTGTTGTTACCTCTGCCCTACAGCAAATAGACAATATTTTTTACAGTTTAACCGCACTCGCTTATCCTTTCTTTTTGCTGCTCTGCATCATTATCTCAATTTTCAAACTCTCAACCGAATTTCAAAAGCTCTCCCAATCCTGCCCTAAATTTGTTCTATTGCTAAATACTATCGGTGCATACGCAATCTGCAGTTTTACCATCAACCTTATCGGAATAATCGTCCCAACTGTTGCTGCATACAGCGATTTACTCAATCTTCTTATCCTGCTGATATTCACCCTGATATTTTTCTATTTTTCTTTCAACAACCGATGCAGAGATTATAAACATTATTTATGACGAAAGGAGCAAAGTTAACATTTACTTTGAAAACAGCTCAATAATCATAAAAAATAACCTTAAAAATAAACGTTTCCCGCGTGAAAGGGCAAAAGCCTTAAAATTGCTTAAAGAATAATGTTACTCACTATTTAACATAAAATGCAGATTGACATCATATAAAATATCCTCCAACCGGCGGGAATATATGGCGTCATTCTGCATTCTTCCTATTGTACCGTTATCCTCCGTATTGTATAAATCCCAATAAAAATCTCGATAATACATACGGAATTTTTCCAAATTCTTTTTCATTCTCTCTGTAACTTCCGGTGAAAAATGAATGTCGATAATCTTAAATATATTTTTTTCCATACAAACCGCATATTTTTGTTCAGCATCTTTCAGTGAATCGTCAGTTAATGATAGGATTTTATCCATTTTTTCTTCCGGAAAAGCTGATTTATAACACTCATCTTTTACTTTCTGTGTCTGTCGTTCAACAATGTCTAACACCTCTTCTTCTGCTACAGCCGAAAGCGCAACCAAACATCCGAACAATATAAACAAAATCTTTCTCATCTTTCCTCCTTAACAATACAAAATAAATATACCCCGTACCCCAAAAATTGTCAAGCTAAAAACCCCTTGACATTTCTGACACAGCGTGTTATGAAACTCCACATAATGGTGAATTACGCCATTATACAAAAGCCTCCCGCAACGGAGGCTTTTTTCATTCATAACTAAATCCGGAGCTGCACACTATTGTGCGGCTCTTTTTTTTATTTTTTGAAAGGAAAAATAAATGACTGATACTTACGATGGTGTCAAAGACTATGAACAACTCTTCCGCAATGCACAAAACCGTACCGAGCAAAAACGGAAGGTTATATAGACTATTTTGAAAAACAACCCGAAAACCTACAAATGGTTTTAATTGATATGGTGTATAATCTGGGCAAGACTGGGTTTAATTGGAAGCAAACAACTAAAACATTGAAAAATGGAACAACGAAAAAATATGGCTATCCTAACTTTTGGAAAAAGTTAGCTCAACGCGATATTGAAGGTTTGACAGCAGAATGTGAACGAAAATCATTAACTACACGCAATGAAGCAATGCGTGCGTTGATACAAGAAACACCTGATAGTTGGACTAAAAAAGGCTTGAAAAAATAATCAATCCTGAATATACTGCAAGGCATAATTTGTTATGGGAGAAAATCTGATGCGTTCATTATGCCTTGCAGCTTTGTTTTGTTTGTTATCCATTGTACCCGTAAAAGCGGATTTACACGGGATGTTTATCCGCATAGAATGTAATCAGGATTTGGGAATACTTAATATCGGTTATAATTGGATTAGCGGCGGAAAACTTGGTCAATATATGGATCAGGGAATCGAAGATTATATTTATAACATCAAGCAAGAGGAAAACAGCAAAGCGGATATGATTTTGCTTAACGGGTATGAGTTTAAAGAGCCATATAAATATCAATGTGAATTAGCACCAAATCAAAAATTTGATGTAAATATAGAACGTACTCATTTGGGAAAATACATTATTAACGATGGTTCGTTTTATGTAACTGTGGTTGAATATCTGCAGGATTCGAAAACCGATGCTATGACGACTAAAATACTATTGGATAAAGTGATTATTGGTGCGGGTGGACAAGTTGATACTATACATATTACGGCTTTTTATGATAATAAAGGAACTGATATTACATTAGAACAGTCACATTCTATTGCCTATTTTATGGAGCCGGAAAAATACGAAACGCTCACCGAAGAATCAATAACAGAAGAACGTAAAAAAATGGAAGAACATCAAAAAAAAGAAGAAGAATATATAAAGAAACACGGTGATTATTGTGAACAACACAGTTGCGGTATGGTATCTAATGCCGCAGAGGATTTTATATCCGAAGAGTGAAAAGACTTGAAAAAATAATCAGGCCAACTGAATGTAACCGAGATTTTGATTTGCTTAAATTAAAGCTACGCCTTTTCGCAATCCCCTCTTGGTAGGAGGAATATAAATCATCTAAAAAAACAACGCCGGCAAACACCGGCGCTGCAACAACTAATTCCGAAACCTATCTCCTGCGCAGGAAAGACGGGATTTCCAAATCATCCTCCGCATCATTTTCCTTTTCGGCAAAGTCCTCAATTTCATCAAACTTCGGAACAATCACCGGCTTTACGGGCTTTTTCGCTTTAGCGCGCGAAATACCCAGAATCTTGTCAATAAAGCGTTGGCGTGCCGGCTCTTCCGGCTCCGGTTCAATCATAGCCTGAGCCTCTTCGCGGGCTTGACGCTCACGCGGCAGTTCCACTTCGCCCTGCTCCGGAAACAGCTGCGGCTCTTCTTCCACAATCTTCACCTTGGCAGACGGTACAAACGGCTTATCAAGCTTAATCGCCGCAAGCTCGCTCTTTTCTTCTTCGCTCTCTTCGGCATTGGCAATTACCGGTTTATTGATAATCGCATTAAACAGCGCCGACGAAGAATGCGGCTCTTCACCCTCTTCGGCAAGCTCGGCAAATTCGCCCTGCTGCGGCGCATCTGCCCGTTTCGGCAAATTCAGCTCAATCACATTGCTCGGTTCTGCCGGCTCTTCTTCCATTGTTTCCAAAACCGGTTCGTCGTCGGCAACCGCCTCTTCAGCAGCCGTTTCTTCTGCCGGATTAAGGTCAACATATGCATTCATATCTTTCTTTTCGGTCGTCATAATCGCTTCGTCGTCAATTCCCGTCACCACAATAGAAACGCGGATACGCCCCGAAAGCGTGTCGTCATAGCTTGAGCCGAAAATCAATTCGGCATTGTCATCAACTTCTTCTTTAATAATGTTAACCGCCTCGTCAATTTCCATCAACGTAATGTCCGCGCCGCCCGTGATGTTAATCAACACGCCTTTTGCCCCCTTCATTGAGCAATCATCCAAAATCGGGTTAGAAAGCGCCTGTTCGGCAGCAACCCTTGCACGGTCTTCGCCCTCGGCCTCACCCGTACCCATAATTGCCTTGCCTTTATCGGCCATAATTTTTTTAACATCGGCAAAGTCAAGGTTAATCAACCCCGGCATAATCATCAAATCAGTAATCGAGCGCACACCGTCATAAAGCACTTCATCCGCTTTCACAAACGCATCTTTGAGCGTCGTGTTTTTATCGGCAATGCGAAACAGGTTCTGATTCGGAATAACAATAATGCTATCAACTTCTTTAATAAAATTATCCAAAGCCGATTCGGCATTTTCCATTCTTTTTTTACCCTCAAACGCAAACGGTTTGGTAACCACACCAACCGTGAGGATACCTTTTTCTTTAGCAATTTTTGCCACCACCGGTGCCGCGCCGGAGCCTGTGCCCCCACCCATACCGGCCGTAATAAACACCATATTGGAATCAGCTAATTCGCGTTCGATATCTTCGCGCGCTTCTTCTGCGGCAAGCATACCGATTTCCGGTCTCGCGCCCGCGCCCAGCCCCTGCGTAATTTCAAGTCCGAGCTGGATTTTGCGTGTTGCCGGATTAAGCGCCAAAGCCTGCGCATCTGTATTAGCCACCACAAAGTCAACACCTTCAAGGTTTTTGGACATCATATTGGTAATGGCGTTGCCGCCGCCGCCGCCGACGCCGATAACGGTAATTCTTGGTTTTAATTGTGCTAAGCTCGTATCGCCGACCGCCAGTTTAATTGCCATATTTTTTCTCCGTAAAAATAAAAAAAAGCTAAATTCCGATTTTAAGGGGAGTTTAGCTTATAATAGATTAAGTTTTCGTTACCGATTAGCAGGTTTTTTTAAACAATTCGAGAATTTTTGCAAAAATTCCGCCCGAACCGGCACTAACATTAACTTTTTTAACAATTTTCCTTTCCGAATTGTTCACGGCAAACAACAATAGCCCGAGCGCAGTCGAAAATGTCGGATTATGCAAAACCGGCGGAATATTTTCGATATTACGCGGCCGTCCGATTCGCACCTGTTTGTCCAAAACCATACTCGCCACTTCGCGCATCCCCGGAAGCTGTGCCGCCCCGCCGGTCAAAACCACGCGGTGCGATACGGTGTTTTTGTAGCCCGCCTCATCCAGTTTGCGCCCTGCCAGTTCAAACAACTCTTCAATGCGCGGCGAGATAATGTTAATCAAGTCCGAACGATAAATCTGCTTAATATTGCTGTCGTCTTCTTCGCCCACCGGATAAACATTGATAATCTCTTGCTCGTCTTGACTGATAAGAAAAGCGCAGCCGTGGCGGTTTTTAACCTCTTCGGCGTAGTTAAACGAGGTTGTCAGTCCCAGAGCAATATCGTTCGTCACGTTAATACCGCCCACGGGAATAGACGAGAAATAAACCGGATGCCCGTTTTTAAAGCTGGCAATACTCGTTGTTCCGCCGCCGATATCTATAACCGTCGCGCCAAGCTCTTTTTCGTCTTCTACCAAACAGGCTAGTCCCGAAGCGTATGCCGAAAACGCTTTCATCTCAACATCCAGATGCGAACTCTCAACCACCGTCGCGAGATTTTTATACATCGGCTTTGGGTATAAGCCCAACAATATATCTACACTTAAGTTTTCACCGTAAATGTTAATCGGGTTCTTAACCTCTTCGCCGTTATCAACGTGATAGCCCATCGTTAAAAAGTGAATCGGCTCATTGCCCTCCACATTGACTTTCATTAAGCCCTTGTCGGTCACTTTCTTAACATCTTCGTCAGTTACCGGACGGTTTTTATGGATAGAAACGGTCGAACTTCTGACCACGCTGCGGCTGCGGTCGCCCGACACATTGACAATCACATTTGTAATCCGCTCGTTAGCCATCTGTTCTGCGGCCTCCACGGCATTGCATACAGCAATCGTTGCCTGATTAACATCCACAACCACGCCGTTTTTAATCCCCTTTGCCGCATTATAACCATAACCCAATATCGAAATTTTCTTTTCTCGGGTAACTCTGGCAATAATGCAGCAGACTTTTGACGTTCCGATATCCAATGCCGCCACAATCGGTGACCTGTTAAAAGAATGGCTCATCTAAACCTCTTTTCTTATCTTTTCAATATTAACTCTTCAACAGACTTATCAATGTCTACCACAATTCTGTTATCGTACCTTACATCAAAGGAAGTTAATTTACGCTTAAAAATTCCCTGTCTTTTATTTAATAATGCAATTTTTTGATAAGCTTTATCAAAATTTTTCTCCGGCAGTTTGATAAGCACGCGGTTTTGTGCATTGCCAAGACTCAAATCCCAGCGCCGGTTAGACACATACACCGCCGCACGCACTTTTCCCGCCAGCTCTTCATCCGTGTTTAACACCGCCAAAAGCTCTGCCAGATGATGCGGAGCCCCCTCGCCCGCCAAAACGATAACCGGTGCATCGGGTTCATATTCCTCCACCTCAATCACGTTTCCTTCGGCATCCACCGGATAAAACCGCCCTTCATACTGCCAAATCGCCTTAACCTTGCGCTCTTCAATGCTGACTAAAATATTATTCGGGAAAAAGCTCCTCTTAACCACACAATGCCGCACCCACGTCAACTGTTCAATCTGGCTTTGCAGTTTGGCAATATCAATCCCTAAAATGCTCTCGTTTTCAGACAAATTCAGCGCCTGCACCAAGTCTTCGTATGACGTGCGTTTGTTGCCCTCCACGATAATGTCTTCCACATACATTCCATAGCGTGCCGAAAGCTTATACACCGCCTGCATCATATTGCTAAACTGGGTTGCAAACACATTGTCGCGGATGGTAATCGCCGTCAAGCATAAAGACAGCACTAACAAAGCTGCACCGACAAAACCGGTCAGGCGGTACAACCACTCCCTTTCAGGGTAAACTGCCGCTTCTTGCAAATTCAGTTTGTTAGTCACTTGTTCTGCCATAATGCTTTATTTTTTCACTCCCATCCGGCGCACTTCCCACTCAAGGGTAATTGCGGTTTTTTCTTTGACTTTCTCCACAATCAACTCACCCAGTTTTTCAATATCTTCGGCAGTTGCCTGTCCGCTGTTGATAAGAAAGTTGCAATGTATATCCGACACTTCCGCCCCGCCGACTTTCAAGCCTGTGCAGCCTGCCTCTTTAATCAGCTTCCACGCTGCCAGCCCTTCGGGGTTTTTAAAGGTCGACCCTGCCGTTTTTTTGTTAATCGGTTGATGTGCTTTCCGATAAGCGATATGTTCGTCAAGCGTCTTTTTAATCTCCTCTGCAGAAGCGTTTACGCCCTTAAACGTTGCATCCAGAATAATCCAGTCCTCAGGGAACATACTTGAACGGTAAGCAAAATTAAAATCCTCAGCACCCACCTCATACACTTCTCCCCAGTCGTTCATAATATGCGCACGCACAAATACATCTGAGGTGCATTTGCCAAAACACCCCGCATTAGTACGCAACAAACCGCCAATTCGCCCCGGAACCGAGCAGATGAACTCCAGCCCGCCAATATTATTTTCCAGAAACACCTTTTTAAGTTCGGCGTTTTTCATTCCGGCTCCGACGGTAATTTCTGTTCCGTTAATTTCAACCTGCTGAAAAGCCTTCGCATCAAGCTTAATTACCACACCGGGAATTCCCCCATCACGGATTAAGAGGTTTGAGCCTCCTCCGATAATCGTCAGCGGTACAACCTCGGGCTTACGCATTAAAAAGGTTTTCAAATCATCCGCATCTTTCGGCAAAAACAAAACTTCCGCCGGTCCGCCCACGCCAAACCACGTATGTTTGGAAAGCTTGGCATTTTCGATATAATCTCCGCGCACTTTCGGCAGCAGGTTAATTATCTTGCTCTTTGGTGCAAAAAATCCGAACATATCTTTCTCCTCCGTTTTATCCGTTATCTTTATCTTCAGCCACGGCATTTTTACGCGTAATAGCCAAAAGCATTCCCATCGTCAAACAGCTCGCCAGCATAGAAGACCCGCCGTAAGAAACAAACGGAAGCGTCATTCCCTTAGCCGGCATCAGCTGCAGCGCCGAACACATATTCACGATAGCCTGCCCGCCAAGCGATGCCGCCAGCCCGCACGCCGCATACATCTGAAACAAATTGTTGTCTTTAGTGGATATAATCATTGACCGTACCACAATCACCGCAAACGAAATAACAATAATCGACGTCAGCCACACGCCGGCCTCTTCGCCCGCCAGCGAAAAAATAAAGTCAGTGTGCACATCGGGCAGGTGCATTTTCACCACCCCCTCACCAGGGCCCCGCCCGAGCAAATTGCCGTTGGCAAATGCGTTCATAGACTGCTGGATTTGCGAACCGATTTCATTTTCAGAAGCCAAAAAGCGGTCAATACGGTCACGAACGTGCGCCAGAAAAAAGTATGAACACGTCACCAAAAACACGCCGCCCGAAAACAATGTAACAATCAGCCACAGCGGGATTCCCGCTAACACCATCTGCAGCGCCCATACACCGGCAATCAACACTGTCATCCCCAAATCCGGCTGCCCGAAAACCGACAGCGCCGTTATCAAAAATAACCCGACAGCCAGAGCCATCCCCGGAAAATCTTCCGTCCTCTTGCGCGCATCCAAAAGCCACGCCGTCACCACAATAAACACCGGTTTGATAAATTCGGACGGCTGCAGCGAAAACCCTGCAAACTTAATCCAGCGCGCCGCCCCTTTGGTGGCATCACCGACAACATACGTCAGCGCCACACCGGCAAAAGCACACAAAAAGCCGAAAATTGCCAGCCGCCGCACCGTTCGCAAACTCTGCATCGACACACCGACCATCAACATCAGGCCGGCAAAAATGAACACGCTTTGTTTTTTAATAAACGCAAAATCATCCGCAAGCCTGTCGCGGTGCGCCGCCGAAGGGCTTGCCGAAAGCACCAGCATCGCGCCGATAAAAATCAAAAACAGCGCCAACACAAAACTCGGCTTATCAACCGTCCACCACCAGCTGGAAATCTTACTCTTGCTATGTCTGGCAAATGAAAGCATTATTCCCTCACTAAATCAACGATAACAATCCGACAAGCGAAGCCAGAGCCGTCACCGCCCAAAAGGTATAAACAACCTTAACCTCACTCCACCCCAGTTGTTCAAAATGATGATGTATCGGCGCCATCTTAAAAAAGCGCTTGCCTGTCTTTTTGAAATACAGCACCTGAATCATTACCGACACTGTTTCTGCCACAAATACAATACCGACAACCGCCAAAATAATCTCGTGTTTCAAGATAACCGCGATCACGCCAAGCACAGCGCCAAGCGCCAGCGAGCCGGTATCGCCCATAAAAATCCGCGCCTTTTTAATATTAAACCACAAAAAGCCCAAACAGCCGCCCGTAAGCGCCGCGCACACTACCGCCATCTCCGCACTCTTCGGAATATACGGAAACGCCGTTTCGTTAAACACCGGATAACCGGTTGCAAAAGCAAACACCATAAACACTGAAAAGACAATCACAAGCATACCGGCCGCCAAACCATCCAGCCCGTCACTCAAATTCACGGCATTAGATGCCCCCGAGATAACAATCACCGCAAACGGAATATACACCCACGAAAGCTGAAACGACCAGTTAAAATAAGGGATAAACAGCTGGCTTTCAACCGAGTTCGGCGTTGCCGCCGCAATCACATTCACCGCAAGAACGGCCGCCATAAATTGGATAAACAGCTTCATCTTCGCCGTCATCGCATTCGGTGTCTGTTTTTTAACCTTAACATAATCATCGGCAAACCCTGTTGCGCCATAAACAAGCAACACCAACATTGAAATCCACACAAAATGCAGCTTAACATTTGCAAACAGCAACATTGAAAGCAGGCTCGTCGTCAAAATAAGCAGCCCGCCCATTGTTGGTGTACCTTTCTTCTCTTTAAGATGTGACTGCGGCCCGTCCTCGCGTATCGGCTGTCCGCCCTTTTCGCACCCTTTTAAAAAAGAAATCAGCTTTCCGCCAGAAATCAAAGAAAGCGCCAAAGCCAACACAAACGCATATAAAGCCCGCAAAGGGATAGTTTCCGGTGCATAAGACCACATAGACCACATTTTAAATATTCCTGTTCCTTAAAGTTAAAAAAACGACTCAAAATCATATTTCTTTAAATTTAGCAGCAAATATCTAAATGAAGTCTTAAAATACTTAATAAAAAATCAGATTTTTTTCTGATTTTCACGATTTTTTAACATCACTCTGCTATCCTGCAAATAAATATGAAGGAGAACGTTGATGTTTAAAAGACTGTTACTGTTATTATTAACTGCCGCCCCTGCCGCCTATGCCATTGATGACGCCGCTAAAGAATTGCAGGGATTTGAAGCCTATGCGGATATTCTCCCCGGCGACACGGCTTTTTTAAGCACGCCCGCCAAAAAAGCATTCCGCCAAAAAAGCATCATCCCTGCCATCACTTCCGCAATTCCCGAAGCTGCCGCGTATAACATCAGCAATGCCGAACAGGTCTTTTGCTATCAGGTAACCAAACGCCCGAAAGACTACACCGGTTACACGCTTTCTTCTTTTGCCATCACCGGCTACTGCGGCGAACTTGATGCCAGCAACACCGTAACCGCCTACGAAGCCCTGTTTACGCAAGGGCCAAACCTCATCAGCACGCAAGCCAATTGCCGCATTGAGCCGCGGATTATGCTGCGGTTCGCCCGCGGTGTAGACTATACCGACGTTTTGCTCTCCCTGCCCTGCCCGTCATTCACGGTTTTTTACGGCGGCAAATATAAAGCGTTTAACATCAAACAAGGCGTTATCAGCGACCTGATTACTCAGTTTGAAAAAAACAAACAACCGTTTAATTCTCCTACGCTTTTGAAACAAACGGCAGCCAACGGCACCGCTACAAACGATAAAGAAGCTGATGAACTCGAAAAAAAGCAAAAAGAGCTTGAACCGCAAATGAAGTGGAAACAATCCGCTCCGGCAGCCGAAACCGAAACCCCCGCCCCCAAACCGCAAACCGGCTGGGGCAGTCTTAAACTGCGAATGTAGCGCTAAGAACCGTTCAGCACCAAATCTGCCACTTTTCGCACCGCTTCTGCCGGATGTTTGAAATCAATCTCCACGCCGTTTTTTAAAGCGCAAACTTCATTTGCCATATCATACCGACAATAAGAAGCCGCAAAATATTTACCATACACCGGCGAATCATCAATATGAAAATCTATCTTTTCCCGCGCGCAATATTCAGCTTTTGCTCTGTTCCACATCTCTGTCGGAACTTGAAAACTGCCGTCATCAAACCACGTCACTTTTCCCTCTGCCGCATAGTAATCATATATTGCCCACAGGCCGTCATATTCAATATGATGCTCAAGCAAACAGCGCGCCACGTCTTTTTCTGGTCCGCCGCTGATAATATAAACCTTAATCCCCAACTTGCGGATTTCACGGCAAAACTCGGCAAAAAGCTCAGGTTGCGCATCAATCACGCCGTGAAAATCAATTCCAATCTTCGCACTCATCTATCAATCCTCCGAAGAAAATAGTTCCTTAATCGAATTCGGCGCCAGCGTAGAAAGCGGGTTAATCGAAATAACCGGTTTTGCAATGCTGCCGCTGACACTATAGTTTGTAGCAAAAACAGTTCCGTCTTTCCCTGCCAAAACTTTCCCCACCAGCGGAATATTACCGATAAACTTATTCAGCCCGTACGCCGGAATAATCATCCCCTTGGCCTCAATATCCTCATCAACCAAATTATACCGCCCGACAACAGTCATTCCCAAAACCGAGCCGAACATCCTTGCCCCGTCGGTTGCCAGATTTTTGGTTGAAAACGTATAGGTAAACGGCGCAGTCAGGTGCGAAAACGTCAGCCCCTCGCCGGTTAGCATATCCACAATGCCCGATAACGACGCCAGACTCAGCACTTTGGTAACCACCGGCGTATCAGCAAGCGCAAAATCCCACATTTTGGCGTGCCCTTTGAAATTTTTGTATTTATCGCGTTTTGCCTCGATTTTCAAATTACCGCCGCGCATATTTTCATACAAACGCAACACCTTAAGTGTGCTTCCCGCATTATTGGAATCTACCGTCAGAAGATACTCGTTGCCGCGCGGTTCAAAATCAAGTTTCATCTTTACATCGCGGCTGGAACCATAGTTTCCGACCAGATTAAGACGCCTAAGCCCGATTCCGTTGCGCAGTTCTGCCTTGCCGGCAAAATTAGTCACCGGCACCTGATTATTCGTCCACAGCTTGTTTACCCCCACCACAATATCTGTATCCATCACATCTTCAAGCGGGTCTTTTAAGCTTTTTTTCTTTTTAGCCTTTTTCTCGGTAACCGCCGTTTTTTTCTGTGCGTCAAAAAATTCCGTCAAATCATACGCATCGCCCGACACCGTCACCTTAAGGCTTAACTTCGGCTTATAATTAAAATCAACTTTTGCCTTGGCAAACGCTTTCGGCGCCTTAATCTCGGCAATATCAATCGTCTTAATCTGCCCGTCGCCGTCCATCAACACTCTGCCCTTAGCCGAAAACTGAGCCTTCAAAAGCGAAAAGTCAGTCACTTCCTTAATTTTATCCTTGGCTATAATCATTGTCGCCTTCGCCCGACACGGCACGCCCTTTTCTTTCACAAACCCCAAAAAGGCATAGTCCATCGCCGTATCTTTGAGCGACCCGTCCACGGCAAGCTCAATCTCGCCATTATTCAAAAAGGTCAGCACGGCGCGCACATTCGACTTGCCGGTAAAATACGGCGCCCGCAAAATTTCACTGTCCACTTTAAGCTTTTTCAAAATCTCATCGTTAATTTGCACATCGGCAATAATACGGCTCTTATGCGTTTTTTCGCTAAAGTTCTCCTTAAGCGCCAACGTTAAAGGAATATCCTGATATTTTGCCACGCCTGAGAGTTCAAACCCCTGTTCTGTCACTTTCAATTCCAGTGCATCGGCAACAAACGTTTCCCCTTCGGGCATCGCCAGATATTCCACCTGCTTAAGGCTGCCCAAAACCTCTACTTTGATTTCTTCGGGTTTCAAGTCTGATTTTAATTCAAAATCAAGTTTAAGGTTAATATCCACATCGCCAGCCACCTGCTCCGGATCGACCCCCATTTCTTTGGTAAAGCCGAGCGGCTCGTGGTCAATAAGTTTAAGCGCATCGGTAATGGTCGAGTTCCCCGCCATATCAATAGAAATAAAATTATCGTCTTTATTAAGGTCATACAAAAGCACATTGCCGCCGGTTAATATAACCCCGTCCGAAACACCCTTATCAACCTTAATCCCGATTTTATCCTGCTCAAAAGACGCCGTTCCATACACATTGCGAATAACCGGCATTCCTTCCAGATAATGCAAATTCGCATCTGCCACATCTGCCTTACCCGCCAGTTTCAACAGCCCGAAACTCTTGGCTTTTTTATCCCATCCGAAGTCAAACGAAAACACGCCGTTTGAGATAGCGCCGCCATATAGGCTTTCTTTGCACCAGGCCCAAGCCTTTTCACCCAGATATTTCGGCCACAACAGCGACAGCTCGTCCATTTGCACTTCACCGAGTTTGGCTGTAAAGTTAACCTTAAAATTTTCCTGATTGCCTTTAAGGAAATAATCTTTAAAACCTTCTGCCGACAAGCTAAGTTTCGCCTGCTTGCCATCAAAATCAAATACCGCATTTTCAATATTAACCTTGTCTAAGCCACCGTGCAATCGCCCGTCCAGATTAAACGAAGAAACGTTATAGTCAAAATCCTCACTGTCGCCAAAACCGATTTTCCCTTTGCCGCCCTCAATCGCAAACGCCACATCTTTGATATTATGACCAAGATTTTCCGCAAAATGCTCTTTGTCTTTAAGCACGTTGCCAAAATCAATCAATGCCGAAAACTGCCCGTTAACCGGAATATCCACCGCACGTACAGCCTCTTTTTCCGGAACCAGCAAATCATACAAATCAGTAATCACCAAATCCGAAAAATTGAGCGTATAGCGCACTTCGTCATTTAAAAGCCGGTAATTGAGCGCCATATCAAAACCGGAAGTCCGATTTTCAAACATCACAGCACTGTCCGCGTTAATGGAAATATCAGTAATACCGCGTTCAAAAGCAAACGCCATATTTTTAAACGTAAATTGCCGCCCCATCTCCACCTCGTCCATCACGAGCGTGGCATCGCTGATTTTGATGCTGTTAATAAAACTTTCAAGATAAAGTTTCTCCGGCGAGTTAAAGCGCTCCATAAAGTCCTCAAACTGCTCAAAATAAAACTCAAGTTTCTTCAGGTTAATTTCCTTTGAGAGCTTATCCGTACCCTCCTCGTCTGTGCTTTTTACGCCGTATGCGGCACGAATATGGATTTCGGGTTTCTCAACCTCAATGGCACTCGGCGCCAATAAGCCTTTTAAGAGTGCCCGTGCCGAAAAAGACAGTGACAAGCGCGGCGCCACCGCCACATAGTTGCCGTTTTTATCAGTAAAATGCACATCCTTTGCAATAATTTCAACCGGTTGCACCGAATGCGCCAGTTCCAGATTAACCGATCCGACCGACAAATCGTACGACGAAGTTTCATTAGTGAGCGCCTGCACAATATACGGGCGCAAAAAGTTGATTTTAACCGGCCCTTTCCCCAAGTGCCATAACAATACCAAAAGCGCAATCAAAGACAATGCGCTCGCATAGTCCCAAAACAAGGATATAAACCTCAATTTCTTGCTCTTGGTACTCAAAATCTCTCCTTAACAATATACTGATATTTTATCACAGCGTTTGGCCAATGTAAACCTTTTTTTCAGTTTTTGCACGAACTGCACACAAAAAAAATAGCAGGAAATCTAAATGATTTCCTACTATAAAAAGCGTACTCGTCAGGCGGGAACAACACTACCGTGTTCTGCTGCCGCTGTTGTCTCCATCTCAAGCTCGTGATGCGTGGAATCCGGACGAACAACCCCTCCAAAAGGGAACGGCGCCCAGCTGCCGGAATCTATCATCACTTGCGAAAGCTCATCATCCTTGCGGTCAAGCACGGCGTACTTGGCTGCATCACTGAGTTCAAACCCTGTTTCAAGATAGGTTTTCACCAGCGCACGGTCTGCCGTCTTAAGGAAAGTAACGCAGTGGCGGGGCGAAAACTCGTGCCCGTACTCAACAAAAGCCTGTAACACGTGTGCATTCTCGGGAGCAAATAATACATCCTGAGATTCGTGACCTTTGATGATGTCACGAATGAGGGCTGGGGCACTAACTTTGCCAAAGCCGAAGAGTTTTTTTACTTTTTCTAACATAACCATAAAATTAAAGGTGTGACATAATTGTAATTTTGTAACGACACTTATACCATCACAGATTTATAGAGTCAACAATTTTCTCAAAAAAATATCCACTGCCCCGCCTGATAGTACTTGCCGAAACATCAGACTGTGTTATACTGACATAAATTTATGAACGGAGTTTAAAATGGATATTGAAAAAATCAAACAGGAATTAACGCGCTGTTTGGGGTGTAAAGTAATGCCTTGCGCCAAAGCCTGCCCGCTCGGCGTTTCCCCGCACGATTTTATTGCAGCAGCCAAAACCGGCGGATACAAAGAGGCCGCGGCGCTGATTGCCGCTAAAAATCCGTTGCCTCAAACCTGCGGGCTTGTCTGTCCGGATATGTTTTGCCAAAAAGCCTGCATCCGCAATCGCATAGACAGTGCGATAGAAATCCCCTGTATGCAGGCGGAGATGATGAAAAAAGGCGGTTTGCCTGAGCTAATCCTGCCCGAACCAAACGGCAAAAAAGCTGCAGTCATCGGCAGTGGCCCTGCCGGACTAGGAGCAGTTTTTGAGCTGATTACCCACGGCTGGCTGGTGGATTTATACGAAAAAAGCAAAACTCTCGGCGGTGCGGTAAGGCTCATCCCCGAATACCGTCTGCCCAAAAGCGTGTTGGATACCGAAATCGCCCGCTTAACAGAAAATAACCGCGTCACTGTGCATCTAAACAGCGCAATCACCGATTTTGACAGCCTCAAAACCCGCTATGACGGCATCATCCTTGCAATGGGCGAACCTCTTCCCCACTCTCTCGGCATCAAAGGCGAAGAACACTGCATCTCATATAAAGACTATCTGTCTAACCCTGAAAACTACATACATCCCAAAATATGTGTTTGCGGCGGGGGGGAAGTTGCGCTTGATTGCGCCTTAACCGCAGCCTCTCAAAATGCCGAAGTCGAAATGTTTGTCCGCCGCCGCCGCGAAGATATGCGCATTATGGCGCGTGACCAAAAAGAGCTTGATGAAAAAGGCATTACCGTCCGCGCCCTAACCTCTATCACCGAAATCAACAAAACCGGCAACGCTTGCTGCCTTGCAGCGGTCACCAACGAAATCACCCCCGAGGGCAAAGCCATACGCTGCGAGGGAACAGAATGCACGCTTGAGGGCTACGACCTCGTCATTCAGGCGCTCGGCTCATATTTCCCGAAAGAAAACATCCCCGCAGGCTTTATCCTTGCCGGCGATATGACAGGCGAAACCGGCACCGTCGTGCAAGCTCTTGCCTCCGGCAAAGCTGCCGCGCGCAAACTCATCTCACCGGAGCAATAAGGAGCAATAAGATGAAAATCACCTTAGGCGTTATCGGTAAATGCAAACCAGCCTCCCCCGAAGGCGAGATTATCAAACGCTATCAGGAGCGGCTGAAGTGGACACTGCATATCAAAGAAAAAGATAACAGCACCCAAGAAGACGAAGCTAAGTTTTTACAAAGCTGCATTGCCCCACAAGCTAAAGTCGTGGTGCTTGATGAACGTGGCAAAAATATGACCAGCCCCGAACTTGCCAACATTATAGAAAGCTGGATGACCGCCGGAACGTCTGAAATCTGTTTTCTCATCGGCGGTGCAGACGGACACTTAGAAGAAACGCGGCAAAAAGCAGACTTGCTGTTGTCTTTCGGCAAGCTGACCCTGCCGCATATCTTGATGCGCGCCGTTTTAGCCGAGCAGATTTACCGTGCCGAGACCATTATCAACCATCATCCCTATCACCGTATTTAGTATTGACAGCCCTTCCAAAAAGTGATATAGTTTTTGCCAGTCAATCATTCGGAGTATAATTGTAAAAATGGGAACAGACCTGATAATACCAGAAATTATCCTGCTTGAAAAGATGCAAGAAACCGATCGCAATTTCGCGCCGGCATTGTGGGATGGATTAAAAACCGAAGTTATTATCGCAAACGAGGAAGAAAACAAACTCCCTGCCCCCATCCGCCGCAAAAAGCATATGCTGCTAAGCGACTTTATCAACAAAGCAATTAACCAGCCGATGGAGTTTTCCCCCGAGCTCTCGCCTGAGGTGCAAAAACAACTCTACCGTCTGCACCTGTTTTGCTGCCAACAAAGCATCCATTGCCCCGAAGTGCGTCATAACCCGCTGGTTTTAGGCTTTCACGCTCTCAAGGAAATGAAACTGGCACTGACGGGAATATTGATTTCATACCGGCTGATAGACCCGTCGTGCCCCTATAACTGGAACCGCACGTTTTTTGAAAACAACATCCTGACACATAAAAGCTCGGACGGACACACTATCATCAGCTTCAAAAACTTTCCGGCAGATATTGTCAACCAAGCCATCACTGAAGAGCTTGTGACCGACTGGCTGATATACCGCGGTTACGGACACAACGGTATCCGCACGCTTATGGATGTGAAAAACCATCTGCAAACCCTGCCGGACTACAAACGCGGAGGACACCCGGCTGATGAGTTTTCCCGATTCGAGCGCAAAATGCGCGAGCAGTTTAACCGCAAAGAACTACGCAAAGAAGAAGCTTTAGATTTAGAGTTCAGAAAGACACTCGTCCGCACCGTTGCCGAACAAACCGCCGCGCAAATGGTCGCTTCGGGAATGTCCGCGCAGGATATTTTGGCACAGGCTTTCGCTACAGACATCAGTAAACTGACCTGCCCGCCGGCAAAACCGGCAGCAACGCCCGATAAAAAATCCCAAACACCTTTTCCCAAACCCAAACAAAACACTGATTACATTGAAAACGTCATCTCTCACCTTTTGGAAGAAGAATAAAACTCCCCCAGATAAACACAAAAAAAAGGCTGCATTCCCTGCAGCCTTTTGTAAATTACTAGTTTCCGCTATTTCCACCGCGGTTTGACCAAATGCGATGAAGATCGCCGATACCGGAAGTCACAGCTCCCGCACCGTGAGCTACGGTTCCGACTTTATATGCCGTTTTGCCGTTTTCACCGATGGCATCTAGTACGCCGCCGGTTACATAAGCCATATCGCCCAGAATATGTGCGGATGTGCTGACTTTAGCATATGTTATGTCAGTTTGCGAGATACCTCCGTTACCATAACAAACGCGTGTACCATAACCGTAACCATAGCTCCCCCCGTGAAGCGGTTGCATTTTATAAGACTGCCGCTCGTATCCGGTATGGGCTTGCTCTTGCGCATCACGCAGATATTCGTATGTATGGTGTGTTGCCGTTAGTCTGCCATCCGGAATCGGGTGTCCGTGATGGTCAAGCGGAGCAGTTATCATCACAAAGTCATCCGGATTATGATTATTTTGATAAACACCGAGAATTGCCCTGTCGTTTAAGGTGTACCCGAGTTTATTGGAAAATTCCATACTCTGGTGATATTCCTGCCCGTTCACATAAGCCATTGCCCCGTTAACAGCAATGCCGTGCGGCGGAATAACCGGTTCATATACAGTCTGTTGCGGTTCGTGATGCCCCTGAACAGGCTCGTGACGAAAATCGGTCGGACGCTCACCGGGGAGGTGGTCTACCCGTGTGTAGGTAATTTTGGTTTCACGCAATGTTTCCTGAGAAGCCGGCTGCTGAGATGCTGACTGATGATGCGTTTCCGTGTGTACGGTATAATTGTTGCTATGGAAGCGGTCTTGCGCGTCAAAGTGCTCGGCAACATAGGCTTTGAACCCTTCGTTGTTTGCAAGCTCCGGATGTTCTGCCAAGTAGTTTAAGACAGCTTTAGAATAATCTCCTTCAGGTATGCCCGCCGCTTGTGCATAAGCGTCCACATCTGTGGTTATACCCATCTGAGCAGCCAGAATTCGCGGTTCGGCCATAGCAGCGTGCATTGCTTCGTATGAATCCGTTCCAAAACCTTCAGCCAAAGATTTCATCAGCGCGGCTTTTTCTTCAGATGTATAACCTAATTTAGCCCCGTCTTTACTATCCAAATCTTTTTGCATACTTTCCATATCAGACTTACCGATATGCCCGCTGCCTTTTTCTTCCGCAGCAGCAAGGTTTTGAGCTTTTTGCTCGTCTGTCAGCTCGCTTTCAGGAGCTTTTGCGCCGTGCAAATCATCCGGCGTTCCGGCTTGCATTTCAGCCTCCGCTGCCGCTTGCGCCTCGGCATTAAGGTACGGCGGCTTAACCTCCTGAGTTTCCGCATTACTATCGCCATCAAGTCCGAACCCGAAACTGTTAAGCTTAAATTCGGCAGAAAACGGATTATGTTGGTCAAACATATTAAGAGACTGTGCCGTTTCATTTTCAGACAACTGTATCGGCTTCGCGGCATCTGTATTCTCGGATGTTGCCGATGGCGCATTATTTGTATTCTCGGATGTTACCGACGGCGCATTATCAGACGTAAAGGCATCGTGAACAGCTGCATTCGCCGTTTGCCCGATAACCATACCGATTGCTACGCCCGCTCCTTTTTGCAACATTTCGCGCTTATTCTTCTTTTGTTGAAGGGAAATAGCTTTTTCTTTGGCGATGATTTCAACCATAGACAAAGGCTTATCCTTTTCCAACACTTCCATTTCTTTCATAAGTTTGTTAAGCTTGCGTTTATTGCGTCCCAGCATATTATTAAAGGCTTGCCCGATACCACCGTTTTCAGCCAGTTCTTTAATGTCTGCAATGCGGCTTTTAAGTTTCTCAACCTTTTGGGCGTGTGCTTCTAAAGCTGCTTGCGTCGGTTTGCCGTCGGAGCCTAAATTTGCCCGATGATCCGCCAAATGCTTCTTCTGTTTTTGGAGATTTTTCTTTTTGAAATAATTTGGCAGCAGCATTGTTGTTGTAGTGGCAACAGTTTTGACCGCAATAGCACTAACACCTCCCACACCGGGGATAAACGATGCGGCAGTTAACGCCGTGGTTGCCACAACCGCAGTCCACATCAGCGCTTTTTGAGTTTTCGTAAAATCAGGATTCTGCAATTCCTTTTTCATACTTTTTATCTGCCGGTATGTATTACGGGCAATTAACGCCGGAACAGCTCCGGGGATAAAACTTGCAGCCGTAAATAAACCGGCACTTTTAGCAGAGTTTACAGCCATTTTGCCGTATGTCTGCAAAAATTTCTTCGGAGTAGTATATTTTTCCTGATACCGCTCGGTCAGCTTTTCATCCAATTGCTGCAAAAGCGGAGTAACCCTTTTATATAAAGAACCATCCTTAAAATCAGCTTTTTGGTTAATCCGTTTTTTAAACTGCTCAAGCTCGGTCGTATACGCTGCAAAACGGGCACCCATTTCTGTTTCATTGAATGTTTTACCCTGCTGCAAACTCTGTGTTAATCTGTCCTTGATTTCCTTTTTGGCAGCCTCATCTCCGCCTTTTCCATCAAGTTCTGCAATTGCATCAACGGCAGCTTTAAGCGCGTCCTGATTTCCATCCATCAATAATGTGATGTTAAGTTTTACGGCGTTTTTGTATTCGGAAGAATTTTCATCTGAACTTACCTTACTTGCTAAAAGCTTCGCCGCATTTTCTATTTCTGCAGTAGGTTTTGGCGCGAGAATAATCTTGATTTTCTCATCCATTTTCTCAAGCAGTTGCTGTTCAACAGTTATAACCTGACCGTCTGCACCTTTCTTTTCTTTCGGCAACCCGTCTTTTGCCAACTCTTCAGCAACCATCAGGCGGGCAGTTTCAATAATGCGCTTATGTGTATCCGAAAGCTTATTGCCTTTGCCGGAAACAAGGCGAGCCGGATTTAACACCGCACGGTTTTTATCTTCAAGCCCTTCGCCCTTGTCATCTGTAAAACTATAGCCCTTAAGCAAGCCGCCGACAGCGTTTGCATCCAGCTCTTCAAGGCCTTGCATAACAGCGCCGTAGTTTACGCTTAATTCTTTATCATCCAGAGTACCAAAATGTTCATCATCATATGTTTTAAGTGCCGTAGCAATTTTAGTTTTTGCAGCTTTATACGCCTCGGCATCTGCTTCTTTTATTTTATCGGCCAGCAAGGCATAAACATACGCATTATCCGGCGTAATAGCCCCTTTATCGCAATTCTCCGTCAGGTTATAAGCAATAACTTCTTTCAGCTCTTGCAATTTTTGTGAGGCGTTGTCATCGTTGGATGTTGCATAGTAATTAAACGCAACAAGCATATCGTCAGGGTTCATAATAGCAGCGGCTTTATCCGACATCTCCTGAAGGCTCATTACCATCTCAATATTTTCCATACTGATTTTCGGATCAATGCTTTTCAGATAATTATCTTCATTTTCAGAAGCAGTTAGTTCCGCAAGGTAAGATTCGATTTCTTCCTCCGTAACGGTAATTTCCGATTCTTCCTCCGCCTGCGGCTGAGGTTCCTGCTCGTCCTGAACTTCCTGCTGCTCGTCTTGCTCTTCTGTCTGCGGCTCATCAGTCTGATTTTCAGTTTGAGCTTCTGAAACAACAGTTTCCTGTTCTTGCTCATCAGTAGTATTTTGAGCAGCAAGTTCTTCGCCCACACTTTCTAACCGACTTGCAAAAATATCGGCCGGCTCCGGCTCTGTATCCGGATAAGCCTGATTATACAGCATTGTAAAAGCCGGAGAAAGTTTTTTGCCTTTTGCCGGTTTAAAATCGGCAAAATATGTCTGAACAGGAATTTTATAAGTTTTTTCCGTTTCTTCCTTAGTTTTAGGGTCTTTTTCCTTAACTGTAAATGCGCTAAAGCCAGAAATTGCGCTTTGAAGTTGTTTAACTTGGTCTGCCGTGAAATTTCCGTCTGAACTCGCCAATGCATCGTTCAAAACGGCTATTCGTTTCTTTATTTCTTTTTTTCGGTCTTGAATGCTGGTTGTGTTTATCGGCCTCGTAAAGTTATATATAACTTTGCGGTCAGCCACAGTCTTTAATTCGCTTGCAATCGCTAATTTTTTATCATCATCCAGCTTATTCAAAAAAGTGTTAAAGTCATAAAGTTTATGAATGCTGCTTAAGAGGTTATATTCGGCAATTGTTATCGTATCCCCTTTTTTAACACTTTCAATAATGTCAGCAAAAAGCTTTTCGGCCTCTTCTACATTTACATCCGAAATTTCTTCTTTTTTTCTGGGAAGTTGGCTTAATTTTTCAAAAGGTTCAGAAAGAAATTTTTCGTCGATTGTTTTGTTTTCTTCAGCCATTGGTCTTCTCCTTAAGTCAAAAAGGGCTATATATTAAGCGCATTGTACCATAAAAAAACGTGTGGTGCAAGTATAAATTTTTAGCTTATTTTAACTTTATTTTCTTAAATTTAGGTAAAGTTTAAGACAAAAAGAAAGGAAATATTGATGGCGGCAAGGCTTGTAAAAGAAGCAAAAATTTTGGAATATTGGCGTAACCGCTATCTCGCGCAGGCAGCTGTGGTGATGGTGTTAACCGTAGCCGCAATGGCAGCAGCCATAGTTTATGCCGGCGACCGGCTTTTGCAGATTTTATTATGCCTGCTGGCAGCAATGATGGCATACATTATGTTTAAAGCATTACAGGAAGGGCTGCAGGCACGCGGCGAAGGACTGATATTGGCAAAAGGGGAAGAACTCTTCGGCGAAGTAATGTTTGATGTCGGGCGGGGTTTATGCGAAAACGCCCTGCTTGTGCAGGATATCAGCCCCAAATATCAGGTGCGCGAGTGCCGCAATGTGATGCGCGGGCGCGGGTATTGGCTTGAGGAAGACTGGTTTTACTCGGTGCTTTCCGCCAAATATATCCCGTTAAATCAAACAGCGTTTGAAGGCGTGGTTCTGGCATTTGCCGACACGGCAGGCACAGACAACCAAAAAGGCGGAATTACCCTTAAAAACGGCACTCCCCACCTGACCGGCGGGCTGGCCGAGCGACTGAAACAATCTGGCGCAGACAATACAACTGCAGCGTTTATGCGTATGTTCAACGCTGAAAAAGCACAACTTGCAACTGCCGATAAAACGCTATATCTCTGGATTGCCACCGAAAAAAAACTTTTTTACCAGTTCAGCTTGTTTAAGCCCAACACATTAGCCCTGTTTCAAAAACGGATAGAACGCTTAAAAGAACTTTCCGAACAGATGTTAACAGCGCTTAATGGTTGACATCAGCTAAAACTTTTGCTATATGTTTGGCATAATTTTTTTATAGGAGAAAGTGATGAAATTATCCCGAGTTATTCTGAGTATGGCCGTATCTGCATTAGCATTAAACGCACAAGCCGCAGAAACCGAACTGACAATCTATAACCAAGATTTGGCGCTGATTAAAAAAATGCAAAAGGCAGACCTTAAAGCCGGTGTTAACGAGATTGTGTTTGACGAAGCAGCCAAGCAAATGCGCCCCGAGTCGGCGTTTATTTACGGCGACGGCATTAAGGTTTTGGAACAAAACTACGATTACGCCGGTATTAACTATATGACAATGCTTTCAGCCAACATCGGCAAAGAGGTCAAAACCGTGCGGCAAAATCCCGAAACCGGCGCAAACATCTTTGAAAAAGCAACCCTCTTGGCAGTAGACGGAATGACGCCTGTGCTCAAATTTGACTACGGGATTGAGAGTAATTTCAACGGGCGCGTGGTGTTTGACGAAGTGCCGTCCGGTCTAAACAGCGAGCCAGTGCTGCGTGCCAAAGTCGAGGCTGTAGCAGCAGGCGAAAAAGACCTTAACCTCGCATACCTTGCTAGCGGCTTTTCGTGGCAGGCAAACTATATAGCAAAAGTAAATGACGATAAAACACTTTCCATCTTGGGGCGTGTGTCGTTAAATAACACATCGGGCAGCGATTATAATGATGTTGCCGTAAATCTGATTGCCGGCGATGTAAATGTCATCAATACCATACAGCCGCGAATGATGTTTAAAGCATCAATGATGAACACAATGGCACGCGGCACAATGGCTGAAGCAGCTATGGACGGAGCCGTAATGGATGCTCCCGAAAGCCTGAACGGCTATTATGTATATAAAATTCCGCAAAAAACCACACTCAAAGACGGACAGATTAAGCAAGTATCTTTCATTGAGGCTCCGGCAGTGAAATATAAAAAACGCGGCGAGATTAACTCGGGTCTGCATTTCGGCACCTCAAAGAGTTTTTATAAAGACGTTCACCCAACGGTGGTTTATAACTTTGCCAATAACAAAGAAGACGGCTTAGGGCTACCGCTGCCGCAAGGTAAAATCAGCTTTTATGACACCGATAAGAGCGGCGCGCTGCAGTTTGTGGGCGAAAACACGATAGATAATAAAGCTGCCGGGCAGAAAATTACCGTCAAACTCGGCAAATTTTTTGATGTATATGCAAACGGCAAAGTAACCGAGATTAAAGAAATCGGCGCCCCCAAACAGACGATTCTAAACAATGGCGGCTGCCGCACAATCTACACCTATAATTACGATGTGGTGTATGACGTAACAAATAAGAGCAACGAAGCAATTGATATTGTTTTGAAACAACTGCTGCCCGACAAAGCAAAAATACTTGATGAATCGTTTAAAAGCGAAGCCGGCGACGGCAACATCCGCGAATGGCGTTTTACAGTTGAAGCCGGTAAAAGCCAAGACTTAAAATTTAAGCTTGAAAATACGGTTGAGCGCTCCGGCTGCGAAGGCAAGATTGCACTTGATTAGCGCAAACCCGCACATCGCGTTTAAATAGATATTTTGTTCATCCCCCTCTCCTTTCAAGAGAGAGGGGGATAATAAAGAGTTCTGCCGATTGAGATTGCCACGTCACTCCGTTCCTCGCAATGACTCGCGTTTAAATAGTCATTGCGAGGAGCATAGCAACAATGTTATAAATTGGTATGTGGCAGGACGGTTGTTGAAATATTACCACAAACGGATTGTTTTAACGCTTGAGGACTTGGATGAAGACGGGCGGAATTTGGTTTTTGCGCGGATGAAAGACAAACCGGAGGGGTATCATTTGGCTTTGATTGATGACTAGAAAAAAGCCCTCTTCACAGAGGGCTTTCGTTTCGTTAGTCCATCGGAGATTAGAAATCTGCCAAAACTTCAGAAGATTCTTTAGTATTATGGATATTAACCATCGCAATCGTGTTATAGCCATTATCAACGTGCAATACTTCACCGGTGATGGCCTCGCCAAGCGGAGAAAGCAGCGCCAATGCCGCACGACCAACCTGCTCTTGGGTAACGTTTGCCTGCAACGGCGCGTTCAATTCATTCCAACGCAAAATCTTACGGAAATCGCCAATGCCGGAAGCAGCCAAAGTTTTAATCGGGCCGGCAGAAATCGCATTAACACGAACGTTCTGCATTCCCATATCAGCCGCAGCATAGCGTACGGAAGCCTCCAACGCAGCCTTTGCCACACCCATAATGTTATAGTTCGGCAAAACGCGCTCGGAACCGAGATATGTTAACGTAACAATAGAGCCGTTTTCATTCATATACGGAGAAGCACAGCGGCAAGCTTCCAAGAACGAATAGCAGGAAATATGCATCGTGTTGGTAAAGTTCTCAAGCGTTGTGTCAATCGTGCGGCCTTTCAGCTGGTCTTTGTCCGAGAAAGCAATCGCGTGAACCACAAAGTCAATCTTACCCCATTTTTCGCCAAGCTGCTTAAAGCATTCTTCAACAGACGCCGAATCGGTCACGTCACACTTAATCAAAGTCGGCTCAAAAGAAAGCTTTTCAGCCAACGGCACAACTCTTTTCTCAAGTGCTTCGTTTTGATAAGAGATAGCGATTTGCGCGCCTTGCGCATCTAACGCCTGAGCAATTCCCCAAGCAATGGACTTGTCATTCGCAAGACCCATAATCAGGCCTTTTTTACCGGCCATAAGCAGTTCAGCAGTCATATATTTACCTCATTAAATTGTTTATAGTATGTTTTACGATACTTACTAACTTGCTTTTTTATACGAATTGATGTTATTTGTAAACAATTATTTTCAGGATGTGGGAATGTTTTGTTCCCACACATCCGGCAAAGACTTTCGAAACAAGATTTTAGCAATTATCCCTTTGATTTGACAAAGTATTTAAAAAAAGTTTTCAAAAAATGAAAAAAATGCTTGCAATTCGAACAAAAAGAGAACACAATGAGCGCAGAATTTAATTACAGGACTTTTTTAAGGGGTACAGAATGGAAAAAGATAAGGCACTGGACGCGGCGTTAAGCCAGATTGAAAGAGCATTCGGCAAAGGCTCGATTATGCGTTATGGGCAAGATACGAAAATTGATATTGAGGCAATTTCCACCGGTTCTTTGGGAACAGACATCGCACTCGGCATCGGCGGGCTTCCGAAAGGGCGCATTGTCGAGATTTACGGACCGGAAAGCTCGGGTAAAACAACCTTGGCCTTAAGTGTTATCGCACAGGCGCAGAAAAAAGGCGGAACCTGTGCTTTCATTGATGCCGAACACGCTCTTGACCCGTCATATGCCAAAAAAATCGGCGTGGATATTAACAACCTCCTGATTTCTCAACCAGACGCAGGCGAACAGGCGCTGGAGATTGCCGACACGCTCGTACGCTCGGGAGCGATTGACGTTCTCGTAGTTGACTCGGTTGCGGCGCTGGTTCCGAAGGCAGAGCTTGAGGGTGAAATGGGCGATTCGCATATGGGCTTGCAGGCACGCTTAATGAGTCAGGCCTTGCGCAAACTGACCTCCACGGTTTCCCGTTCCAACACCCTTATTATCTTCATTAACCAAATCCGTATGAAAATCGGCGTAATGTTCGGTAACCCCGAAACCACAACCGGCGGTAACGCGCTGAAGTTTTATGCCTCTATCCGTATGGATATCCGCCGCGTGGGCGCAATTAAAGACAAGGACGATGTTATCGGCTCGCAAACGCGCGTGAAGATTGTGAAAAACAAAGTTGCGCCGCCATTCAAAACGATTGATTTTGACATTATGTACGGTGAGGGCATTTCCAAAGTCGGTGAGCTGATTGACCTCGGCGTGAAAGCAGGCATTGTTGAGAAAGCCGGCGCTTGGTTCTCCTATAACGGCGAAAAACTCGGACAAGGACGCGAAAATGCCAAGCAGGTTCTGCGTGACAATCCGGCACTTGCGGATGAAATCGAACGCAAAATCCGTGCAGATGCAGGGCATCTGACCTCCGAACTCATCGGTGACGAGGAAACCGAAGATTCTATGGAAGACTAAACCGCCTCCAAACACAACAGAGCGGGGAGAAAACCAGTCTCCAACTAAAAAAGACGTCCGTTTAGGCGTCTTTTTTTTTATACAAAACAACTCTAAAAAAATCCCTTCCGCAGCTTGCGAAAGGGATTTCCTCCTCCTTCTTTAATTAGTTTGAAGAAGATGAGCTTCTGGAGCCAGATTTTCTGCCGGCTTTACGTTCTGAACCGGAAGAAGAGCTTGAAGAATTAGAAGAACGTCCGCGGCTTGAGCTTGAACCAGAAGAAGATTTTCTTCCACGGCTAGAGCTGTTACCCTTTAATTCATCAATTTGGCTTTGCAAGTCATCAATACAATCAGACATTTTATTTCTCCTCTGTGTTGTTTAAGAAACACGAATGATATATGGCAAACCAGTAACGGAAACAACGTTTTATAGCCGCTTTTCTATGTGAATATGCGTTTTCTGCGACTTTGGTTGTGGTATATGGCATAATGGCACAGGAGGGGAATGTCCGGCAAAATAAGAGGTGGCCACCTTTATAACACGCAACGATTAGGGGATAAGAAACAACTAATCTGTACCTTTTTCAGGTGAATCGAATTTGTTTTTTTGGCGACGATATATCCCTCTATCGTCTACTGTGAAATAGGTTGCAAGCCCGCCATCAAACAAAAACGACCGCCCTATAAAGGTGGCCGGGGTGTTGGTCAAAACGTACTACGCGAAACGTTCCCTAGTATTTGGCAAAGCCTTTATTCAAGGGCACCCCGAACCATAAACAGTCTGTTGGGGAGAGTTTTAAAACGGCGTGTAGAAACTCTAACCGGCTCAAGCTTTTTCAAGTCGTCTATGTAACGGCGTATATTCTCCACGCCGCGCGTAGTAAATTCAAAGAGGTGACCAAACCCCTTTATAACACGAGTACAATCCGGTTCCCCGTGTCTATATAGTCTTTAGCATATAAAATTTTAAGATGCAAGAGAAATAGTTTACCAAAATATGGAAGAAGCGCCCCCACTCTAGTCATTACGAGGCGCGCCGTCCAGCTGTAACCGAAACAATCCACATCTATGCGATAGCATTCCTTATCTCCCCTCAAGGGAGAGGTATGGGAAGGATATATAAAATACCAATCTTACAAATATCGCCGCGGATGAGCTTTATAAGTCCCCAAAAAATGGATACTGTCAGAATAAAACTTTAATTCCTCAAACGCCAGTTTAAATGCCGGAGATTCGGGATGCGCCTCAATCTCAACATAAAACTGCGCAGAGATAAAGTTACCGCCGATAACATAGCTTTCAATCTTGGTAATATTTACGCCGTTGGTAGCAAAACCACCAAGGGCTTTATACAACGCCGCCGGAATATTCTTAACCTTAAACACCAGCGAGGTCACAAACTTTGCACCGTCATCTTTGGGCATAGATTTATTTTTGCTCATCACTAAAAAACGGGTCGTATTATTGCCGTCATTTTCAATATTTGCAGCCAAAATCTTCAGCCCATAAATCTCCGCCGCAAGCTTAGATGCAATCGCCGCGCGTGTCTTATCCTGCATCTCGACAATACGCTCGCACGACTTGGCCGTATCGATTCTCGAAAGCGCTTTGATTTGATGTTTTTTCAAAAAAGCCGAACACTGTGCCAATGCCTGCGGATGCGACGCCGCCGCTTCAATATCTTCCAATTCTGCCTCCGGCAGCGCCAAAAGCTGATGTTCCACACGCAAAAAATGTTCACCGACAATGGTTAAATCCGTCTGCGGCAAAAGAAAATGCACGTCCGACACACGTCCGGCATTAGAGTTTTCAACCGGAATAACCGCAAAATCCGCCTCCCCCCTGTCCACAAGCTCCATCGCTTGTTCAAACGTATCAGACGCAATATATTCGCTCGCAGGAAACAACTCTTGGCAGGCAATGTGCGAATAAGCGCCTAATGCCCCCTGAAATGTGATTTTTTGCATTTTCTATCCTTTATATCTCTTTGAAACAGCTACAGTATAGCCTGAAAAGCAGACTTGTCAAGTGTGTCCCCCCCGAATGTTTACTTATTTCTGTGACGGCGCGCCCGCAAAAGCGCTGTTTCCGCCGTAATGAAATTATAGCGGTTGTTTTTAGCCTGCTTAAAAAATCCGGCAAGATTTTTATCCGCACTTAAATTCGGCAGTTCGGTAAATTCACTCTCATTTTGCTTGGCGTGACTGGCTAATTTGTTTAACAGCGCCCGAAACATCTTGCTCATCACATCGCCCTGCTTTGTGCGGTCTTCATCTTCTTGGTCCGAATATGGCGCAAAAGTGTGCTCAATATCTTCATAATCCGGATTTTGCTGAACATCTTTCGGATACATATTACTAACCGCAAACACCGTCTCGTTACCTGAAGGGCAAAACATCGTAAACTGCATTGTAAAAGGCTTGTTGCCGGCGCGGCGCTCGGTTTCATTGCCGTGAATTCCCTCTAAAAAACGCTGATGTTCGCGCTTGCGGCGCAAAATATGTTGTATCTGCGGCGTCCGGACACTCATCGCCACATTATCGTCAAGCGACACAAATTTATATACCGACGTTTTGCTCACCCCATAAGGCGTTACCGGTGCCACGCTGATATTATGGATTTGCTTTAAGAGATATTCACCGGTCTTTTCCGGATAACCGAGCTTTTTCATATCTTCCAGCATCAGGCGCTCGAGCTGAAACGAAACAGTAGAACCTTGGCAGTGGTTGGCAAAAACAAGCTGATTTAAACGCTGGGCTGCCTGCCGGACAGACGTACGGTTATTATTGTCATCCCTGAGACGTGGCGCAATAACAGCCGCATAAAGCTCGCGGATATATTGCGGAATATAGGTTTTGTCTTCTTCTTTAACATATTTGATAAATTTTCCGGCTTTGTCTTCCTGTCCGTAATGGGCAAGAATAGCCTCGCGGTCAACACGGAAAATGCGGTCGCCGTAGCCATACTCCACTGAATAAACCGGTACAGACTTATCTTCGAGCGTTTCCTGTATCATTTTGGCAAAACCGTTAGCCTTGCGCGAATTATCAGCACTCGAACCGGGAAGCGCCACAATACAGGCCTTGTCTTCAGGCAGAGCAGAAACATACTGCCACCCGAGCGGATGTTCCGCGCTCTTTGCCACACGTTGCCCCAGTTTGATGTGCGAATTATCCGTTTCTGCCATTTGTTCATCTCCTTATCAGACAGAATACCAGAATCTGCAGTCTTTTGCAAGCAAAAATTTGCCCGCAGCCTCAATTTCAATAAACTGAATTATACAAAAAAACACCCCGCAGGAGGCTGCAGGATGTTTTTTCAGGAGTGTAATGATGAGAGAAGTTTGTTTCCTTGTGAAATGTGTTTAGGCACGCGCTCTTTTTGCCGCCACCTGTTTGTAAAATTCGTTGTTGTCTATCGCAATTTCAATAGACTGGTTTTTAGTTTTTTGCGCTTGATACTTGTTAAGTTCAATTTTAAACCCTTTATACCCGCGGTGCGTCAATGAGTTATAGTGATGAACAGCCATATTAACGCAATCCTGATGGCTGATTTTAATTCCTTTTACACCGGTTTTAGCCTGTAGTTTTGCATTTGCACCGTGAAAAGCCAAAATCAAATCCACGTTTTTTTCATTAAGCTTGTCGATATTAGACATCCGGACTTTCAAAACCTCACGTTTCATCGTCCGGTCAAGCAGCGTAAATATATCTTTTGGAGTTTTGCATTTATCCAGCTCTACAACAAATGCTTTGCCGTCCAACTTTTTTTCTTCCGTGCCCATAATAGCCTCCTCTTATAATAATTTTCATTTTATAATCGGAGTATATCAGAATTTTGTCTATTACGCAAGCACTTTCGTAACAAAAATGTCACATTTTTAGTGATTTCTTGCTAAAAAATATCTTGACAACATTATGAGCTTATCAGCCTTTTCTCCGAAAGGCGCCAGCAGATTTTCAGCCTCGACAATAAGATTTTCGGCGATTTTACGGGCTTTTTCAACCCCGTATATACTCACAAAATTAAGCTTATGCTGAGCTTTGTCTTTCTTTAAGGTTTTACCGACCAGCTTTTCATCTCCTTCAACATCCAAAATGTCATCAGTAATTTGAAAGGCGATACCGAGATTGCGCGAAAAACGGATAAGCGATTCTTTTTCTTCCGTCGTCGCATTGCCGAGAACAGCCCCCGCCTCGCACGGATAACGCAGCAAACAGCCTGTTTTCAACTCTTCGGTATGTTTTATCACCGCTTCAGGATTAGCAAAATCCTGATGTGAATCGGTATATAAATCCAACACCTGCCCCGCAATCATCCCGTTTTGGGCGCCGGCATTGCGCGCCAAAAGCAAAGTCAGTTCCACCTTTTGCGAATCGGACACATCCGCCGTGTTCAAAATCTCAAACGCATAAGTCAACAGCCCGTCACCGGCCAAAATCGCCGTTGCCTCATCATAAGCCTTATGGCAGGTAGGCTTGCCACGGCGCATATCGTCATTATCCATTGCCGGCAAATCATCGTGTATCAGCGAATAAGTGTGCAGCATCTCAAGAGAGGCTGCAATGGGAAACGCCTTTTCGTACCCCACGCCGAACAACGCCGCCGTTTCGTGCAGCAAAAACGGACGCAACCGCTTGCCGCCATTCAGCAGGCTATAGCGCATCGCCTCCATCGCCCGATGTTCCGGCGCATCAGACACCGGAAAATACTGTTCCAAGCCGGCATTAAACTTTTGCGAATAAGTGCTTAAAATTTGCTCGATTTCGGTCATTTCGTAGTCCTTAGAAGCCTTACGCCTCAACATTATCCAGCGGAGCGGTAGAAAGCGAGCCGTCTTTGGCAATTTCGATTTTCTCCACCTTCAAAGCCGCCGCCGCAAGCTTTTCCTGACAGAGTTTTTTTAATGCCACGGCCTTTTCATAAGCACTTACCGCATCATCCAACTTTATGCGGCCGCTTTCCAACTCACGGACAATATTTTCAAGCTTCGCCAATGCATCTTCAAAGCTTAAATTTTTCAAATCTTCGGTTTCTTCAGCCATTTTGCCCTCCTTAGAGCTTAATCAATTCGATTTGTTTATTCGGCAGGTCTTTAACGCCAACACCCAACGCCGCCAGTTTATCACGGATTTCATCAGACTTCGCCCAGTCTTTGGCAGCTCTTGCCTCTGCACGCTGTTCTAACAGAGCAGCAATTTCCGGCGTTACTTCCACCGCCTCCGGCTTTTTCGCCTCAACATCTTTCAGAAACAAGCCCAACACGCCGTCAACGTGCATCAAAAACGCCAGACGCAGCGCTGCAGACTTTTTATTATCTTTTGCCACACCCCACATATACGATAATGCCAGCGGGGTCTTAAGGTCATCAAACAGATAATTATTGAATTCGGTTTTTAAGCTTTCCAGCTCGCCTTGTTCAACAGCGGTCAGCGGTGCAGCAGAAGCTTTAAACTCTGCCACATAGTCTGCCAGATTGTCGTAGGCTTTTTTCGCACCATCCATTGCCTCATCGGAGAAAATCGCCGAACTGCGATAATGCGATGTTAAGCAGAAATATTTATAATGAACCGGCAAATAACCTTTCTCAACCAATGTGTCCAGCGTTAAAAAACCACCTTTGGACTTGCTCATTTTGCCAGACTTGTTATTCAAAAACTCCATATGCACCCAATAGTTCACCCATTCGTGCCCGAGCTTTGCCTCGCTTTGCGCGATTTCGTTTTCGTGGTGAACCGGAATGTGGTCGATGCCCCCGCAGTGAATATCGATTCTCTCGCCCAAATATTTGGTCGACATTGCCGAACACTCGATATGCCACCCCGGATATCCCCTGCCCCACGGGCTGTCCCATTGCAGAATCTGGTTTTCAAACTTTGAGGATGTAAACCACAACACAAAATCAGACGGATTACGCTTGTTTATATCCTGCTCGGTGCGCGCCCCGTGTTTCAAATCTTCACGGTTTTGCCCTGACAAGCAGCCGTATCTCGGGAATTTGGCTGTATCA
>CAJTWX010000006.1 GCA_910580155.1 uncultured Alphaproteobacteria bacterium | reverse complement strand
CTCTCTTTTCGCGAGTCATTGCGAGGCTTGCCTGCAAGCCGTGGCAATCTCCCCCCCAAGAGCGCGAGCGGACATTGAACCTGCCAATTGGCTTTCCCATAAAAAAACGGAGCTTTCGCCCCGCCATTAAAAAGCGATAAAATTGTTGTGATTACCCCCAAATGTCCTGCTAGGAAGGGTAACGTACATAGAAGTACGTAACCCGACCGACGACTGGCTTCCATTTGGGAGCTCAATCACAACAATTTCGCATTTTTACTTCAGTTCAACTTTAGCGCCAGCAGCTTCAAGCTTAGCCTTGATTTCTTCAGCTTCAGCCTTCGGAGCGCCTTCTTTAACAGTCTTCGGAGCACCGTCAACCAAATCTTTAGCTTCTTTCAAGCCCAAAGATGTGATACCGCGGATTTCTTTAATAACGTTAATTTTGTTTGCACCGGCTTCAACGAGAACAACGTCAAATTCGGTCTTTTCTTCAGCTGCAGCAGCAGCGCCGCCAGCAGCAGGAGCAGCAACAGCAGCAGCTGCGGAAACGCCCCATTTTTCTTCTAACATTTTAGACAGGTCAGCAGCTTCCATAACTGTCAACGCTGATAATTCTTCAACTAATTTGGCTAAATCGGCCATTTTTTTTCTCCAATAAATTTAAACTTTTTATTCAATTTTTTAATTTAACCGCCTGATAAGACTAACAATCAATTAACCGTTCATCCCACCAGCCGTCATCTTGCCAAAGAGCCGCCGACTGTCGCAAAACTTTATCTCCAAAGCTCCGAACCGCCGGCAACACTCCCTTAAAATTAAGCAGCTTCTTTCTCGCTGTAAGCTTTTGTAACGCGAGCCAAAGCTGCGCCCGGAGCTTGCAGAAGGCCGATAAGTTTGGCACGCAGTTCGTCCATAGACGGAATGGTCGCCAGTCTTTCAATCTCAGCCATAGAAAGTTTGCCCGAAGACAAACCGCCGCCAACAACAACAAACTTCTCGTTAGCTTTAGCAAATTCAACGCACAGCTTGCAAGCTGAAATCGGGTCATTTGAATAAGCCATAATTGTCGGGCCTGCAAACAGGTCTGTCAAATCTTCAAAGTTTGTGCCTTTAAGGGCAAGACGAGTAATGCGGTTTTTTGTAACTCTGAGCTCTGCGCCAAGTTCGCGCGCTTTGTTTCTAAGCTCGGAAATTTCTGCCACGGTCAAACCTCTATAGTGAGATACAACCACAGATTCCGCACCGGAAACCAAACCGTTCACAAGGTTCAGGAGTTCAGTTTTTTCTTCACGATTCACTACTTGTCTCCAAGAATTGTTAAGTTTTGTACTATATTTTTCAATAATGCACAAAACCGTTACCATTATCTGCCTTATAAACACTCTATAACCTATAGAGCGCCGCCAAAGCAGCACCAAATCTGTCCGAAGGGAGAAAAAATCAAAATTAAATTTTATACCTCCGTCTGCGTAGGGAATTAAGGCTCAACCCGTCAGGCAAATCATAATGCCGTCAAAGTCTTAAAAGAACCGCCTACGGTCTTGGACAGCAAGAACATCCGCAGAGCAACGCCCGCATCCGTTCAAGTTGACTCCGCTTTTAAACCATCTTCTCCCCAGAGTCAAGCACTTTTTTAAATTATTTTCCGCCCCACCTTCCACCGTATCTTTGAAATAAAAAAATTCCTGTTGCATCTTAAAATTTTATATGTTAGAAACTATCTCGAATATGGAAAACCGGAAGTATTCATATTTGTGGGGCCTTGACAACTTCACCAACAACGGTGTGTAGAATATACACATCTAGAGTTATAGACGTTGCGAAAAACTTGAGCCGGTTAGAGTTTCTGCGCACCGTGTTCGAACTGTAACCTTGTACTTATGGTCGAGGTGGGCTCTGAATAAGGATTTCACCAAATAAGAGCGGATGTTCCGATTGAACAGTTGTCAAACGCCTCGACCACTTTTATAATTTCTAATCGTCTTCGAAGATTATTCCCGCACACATACAGCAAATTCTCCCCTTAAGGGGAGAAACAAAAAACAGAAAAACAATTCCTAAAGTTAAATTCCCTCGGGTAAATCAGGCATAGCCGCAAATGCCCGCACACCACCTTTGGCATTAAGCGCCTTGGGCATCCGCCGGCGAACAGCCTCATTAACCGCCTCAAGCGTTACTGCCGCCACTTTACTCTGCCGCGTTTCCAAAAAATCGCGCCCGAGCCGCTGTTCCTGCATCTGTTCTAACATTAACGCAATATTCAGCAAACTCGCAAACCTGAGGTTAAATGCGTTTAAAAGCCCGTTTTTGGCCTGTGCCAATTCCTCGGCTGTCACCCCGTTTTCATAAAAATCCGCATACACTTTGGCTGCAATCTCCATTGCCTTATCTGCTTTTTCGGGCGTTGCCGAAAAATACACCTGCCACAAATCCACCGCATCCGAATTAGAAAATCCGCTGTAAATCCCGTAGGTTAACCCTTCCTTTTCACGCACTGCCTGATTAAGGCGCGACGCCAGCCCCGACCCGCCAAGGATATAATCGGCAATATAAAGTGGGTAAAAATCATTATCCAGCCGTTTTACGCCCGCTCCCGCCAAAACGACATAGCTCTGCGCCGAATGCGGTAAACCAGTCACGGCTTTTTCTGCAGTAAAATCAGGATTAAACGCCGGCAAATCGGCAGCAGCACTATTAACCGCCAGCCCCGCAAACGCCTGCGCAAGAAAAGCCTCCGTTTCTGCCTTATCCATATCGCCGGCAATTCCGATACTCAGCACATCACGCGCCATAAACCCCTTCAGATATGCGCGGATATCTGCCGCCGTCACCTTTTGCAAAACGGCATCATCGGGAATCTCCGGCTTCCCATACGGGTGAGCACCGTAAAATTCGCGCTTGACTAACTCGCCCAAGTGATATTGCGGCTTTTCCGCCTGCCGCTTTTTTAACATCGCCAGCTGTTGCCGTGCAAGCGCCAAATCCTCTTCTGCCAGCTGCGGCGCATACAACACCGCGCGCAACACTTCCAAAGCCTCTTTTTCAAACTCTTTAATAAAAACAAATGTAAAAGTAAAACGGTCAACGCCGGCAGACGCCACAAGCTTAATCCCCTTTTCTTTCATCAGTTCTCGCAAAGCTGGGCGCGAATATGCCCCTGCCCCGTCCAAAAGCACGCTCTCGACCATCAGTGCCACGCCCTCTTTTGGCTCGTATGCCCTGCCCGCCTTATCAAACCCGAACGCCACCGCCGCCATCGGCACGCTGTGTTCTTCCATCAAATACGCCGATACCGTGCCATCAAGCGCCGAAACGTCCTGTACCTTTCCCTGAAACGCCCGCCCGCTCAGTTTTGACTGCGCCAAAATCCGCTCGGCATTAAACTGCTGCCCGTGCCACACGGCCCAACCGGCCAAAGCAGCCAAAATAACCGCCGCACTCCAAATCACCTTTTTCATTCGCCCTGCTCCAAATACGCATTTACCCTCGTTTGCGAAGACAACACTTTTTGCCACGCCGCCCGCACATCATCCAGCGTCACCGCCTTCAGAGCCGCATCATAGTTTTCTACCTCCCCAGGTGTATACCCCAAAAGCAGCAGCCCGCCGGCAAACCGCGCCGCACTCTCGGGATTCTCCTGCAGATAAATCACATCGCTTAACGATTGGTTTTTAATTTGTTCAAGCTTTTCCGCCGTCAGCGCCCAAACGCCCGCCTCTGTTTCCTGTTTCAGGATTCCGGTCAGTTTCTCCACGCCAAACCGCCCGTCTGCCGGAGTCGCATACAAAACCGCCGCTCCTCCCGCTTTCTCATCATATGCCACATTATACGCCACCGCAAGCAACACTTTGTCCTGATACACCAGCTTGTCATAAAGAAACGACGTGTCATCCCCCGCCAGATATTCCGCCAAAAGGCTCAAAGCTAACACATCCTTTTTCGTCAGCACGCCCGCATCCAAACGCACAGCCGATACATACCGCGGCTGCTCCACGCCTTTAAGTTTCATCGAAACAAAAGTTTCCGCCGCCCGCCCCGCCGCATAAACCGGCTGTTCCAAGGGCGCATCGGCTTCAAGCCCGCCGTAATATTTTTTTGCAAGCACTTTCGCCTCTTTCAGGCTGATATCGCCGCTTAAAACCAAAAGCGCATTATCCGGCCGATACCACTTACGGTAAAACGCCCGCGCATCGTCAGACACCAGCGCCTTAATCTCCGCCGGACTACCGGAAACAGGGTTACCCAACGGATTATCCTGCCACAAAAGCTTCAAGACGGTTTCATAAAACAGCGGCACCGGATTGCTCTCAAACCGCTGCATCCGCTCCTCAAGCACAATATTGCGCTCAGCCGCAAACGCCTCTTCGCTGATGTGCAGATTCGCCATCCGATCCGCCTCAAGCGCCATCATCAGCTCCAGCTTGGAAACATCGGCAAATTCATAATATCCGGTTTCATTATAAGTCGTATACGCGTTATTTTCCGCCCCGTATAAATCCGTCAGGCGGTTAAACTCCTTGTCTGCGACCTGTGTTGTACCACGAAACATCAGGTGCTCCAACAAATGCGCAATTCCGCCCTTTCCTTTCGGGTCATTCGCCGAACCGGTCTTATAATAAAGCATCTGCAACACCACCGGCGCCTTGTGGTTTTCAATTACCGCCACCTCAAGCCCGTTCTCGAGCGTAAACGTTTCAATCTCCGCCACTTTCGCAACCGCTCCAACCGCCCATATCGAACAGAGCATAATCAGAAAAAATTGTTTCATAAAAACCTTCCACTAATAAAACCAAAAGCAGGGCAAAGCCCTGCGTAGCCTTGGGTGGGATAAATTGCGGTGCTATCGCCAAATCCCCAACTGCGGTGTACAACACCGGTACATAAGGGAGGAGATTTGGCGATATGACCGTGATTTAGCACGCCCCCAAAGACTATGGACGAACACCGTAATCCGGCGGAACAACCAAAGCCTTCCTGCTGCTCACTTGGCTCTCGTCGGGTTTGGAACGCGCCATTCCGAGGTCTTCTTTCGTCATCCCGCAGGCAGAGAAAAACAACACTGCCGCCAATAATATAAACATTTTTTTCATTTCTTAAATCCTTTGTTTGAAACAGCGGCAACATTTTCGCAATTAAAGAGAAGCCCGTTACAAATAATCAGCGCTGCCCCGATGCAAATAAAACTGTCCGCCAGGTTAAACGCCGGCCAGTGATAGCCGGAAAGATGAAAGTCCAAAAAGTCAAACACCGCCCCGATACGCAGCCTGTCAATCACATTACCGACCGCCCCGCCGATAACCAGCCCCAAAGCAACCTGCATCAGGCGGTCTTTTTCACGCGCGAGCCAATAAACGAGAAAACCCGCCACCAACAGCGAAAAAGCCGACAAGATATAAACCCCCGCTCCTCCGAGGTTATTAAACATTGAAAAGCTGACACCCGTATTCCACGCCGGCACAAGGTTAAAAAACGACGTCACCTGCACCACGGAATCAACCTCCGCCAAATATCCGAACACCAGCATTTTAGACACTTGGTCCAAAAAAGCAGCCACCGCCGCCACCGTCAACCCGATAAACACGTTTTGCTCCTTATCATCACAAAAATTCTTCTATAATGCCCGAATATATAAACATTTTTTTCCCGCTGCAATCGTTATTTTCTTTTTTCCCCAGCCCAAAACCTGCGCTTAAGCGCATTTTAGCCTTGTGTTTTAAAATAAAATAGTATAGCGTAAAGGGAAAATTGCTGTTTATTTATGGAGAATATAATGCTTATATCGAACTTATGCGTTAAAAGAAAATTCGGCACGGTTGCCGACGCCTCCACCAAAGGGCACAAGCTCTGCGTTAAAGGCGGCTACATTCACCAGACTTTTCAGGGCGGCTACACGCTCTCGCCGTTAGGCTACAAAGTCTGCCGCAATATTGAGAGAATTATCCGCGAAGAAATGGACGCCATTGGCGGACAGGAAATCTTGATGCCGGTCGTCTCAGGCGCAGACCTCTGGAAAGAGAGTGGCAGATATGACAAAGTCGACGTACTCGCCAAATTCAAAGGCAGAAGCGGCGCCGATTATGTCTTAAACCCGACTCACGAAGAAGTAGTGGTAGATTTTGTCAAAAGCGTGATGGACAGCTATAAGCAAATGCCGTTTATGGTATATCAGATTCAAACCAAGTTTCGTGACGAGTTACGCTCCCGTGCAGGCCTTGTGCGCACCCGCGAATTCCGGATGAAAGACGCCTACTCGTTCCACCTCACACAAGAAGATTTGGAAAAGTTTTACGCCGAGTGCCTGCAGGCTTATTACCGCATTTTCAAACGTATCGGGATGAAAAACGTTGTTGATGTAAAGTCAGATAACGGCGATATGGGCGGCAGTATCTCGCACGAGTTTATGCTGCTGCACGAAATCGGCGAAGACACGGTTTACGTCTGCCCCTGCGGCTTCCGTGCCAACCGTGAAACAATGGGTGAAAGCAAAATCTGCCCTGTCTGCGGCAAACCGTTAGACGAGCACCGCGGCATCGAAATCGGCAACATCTTCCAGCTGGGCGATAAATATTCCAAATCAATGCATCTCGAATACACCGCACAAGACGGCACCAAGAAAAACCCGATTATGGGCTGCTACGGCATCGGCGTCGGCCGTGCAATGGCTTCGGTTATTGAAGAAAGCGCCGATGACAACGGCCCGATTTGGAATATGGAAATCGCACCATATAAAGTCCACATCGTCACAATGGCAGACAAGACTGGCGAAAGTGACAAGCTCGGTCAAAAAATCCACGATTATCTGACCCAAAAGGGCATTGAGGTGATTTTGGATAACCGTGACATCCGCGCCGGCGAGAAATTTGCCGATGCAGATCTCTTGGGCGCACCGGTTCGCCTGATTGTTTCACCGAAAAACCTTGAAAAAGGCGTGATTGAAGTAAAATACCGTCATCCGGATTATCAGCACCTCACAAACGAGCTGCCGGTTCAGGGCTTTGAGCAAGCACTTGATAATCTGCTCGCCGCGTGCAAATAATCGATATACCCCGCAATCAAAAATCCGGCTTTTGATAAGCCGGATTTTTATTTTTCGCAAAAGTTTGGTTATCTTCCGCCGCATACTATTTCCGGCAGCATTTCCGCCCGCCTTTCGCTGCGCTCCTTGGCAAACCGCACCGCCACCGCCTGCACGGTACGCACAAATTCAACATTATCCCGCGGGCGCACACTCCCGACCGCACCGCAATTCGCACCTTTCTTCCCCCCGAGCGCATAATACAAATCAGAGTTAAAATGCCGGCAAAACGCCCATTCCGCAGCCTCAGGATTTTCCAACCCGTAACCAATAGAAGCAAGAAGTTTAGCCGTATCCGCCGTGCGTGCCTTTTTCGCATCTGCCATATCATACCACACGCCCACGCCGTGTCGGGCAAGCTTCTCCCACGGCAGTTTCGAACCGGGGTCAATCTTTCGGGTCGGCGCCATATCCGAATGCCCGATAATCTGTGTCGGCGCAAAATTATGCTTATCAATCAAATGCAGACACAAATCTGTCAACGCAGCCACCTGCTTTTCCGGATATTCCATCTCGCCAAACAGCCCGTTGCAGAGTTCAATACCGATGGAGTTGCTGTTAATATCCTGCTTTTCGCCGTTCCATTCTCCGGCACCCGCGTGCCACGCGCGAAACTCATCTGGCACCAGCCGCACCACTTCGCCGTCCATCCCGATAACATAATGCGCCGAAAGCTCGCGCTTAACCAACACACTGACCAAATCGCTAACCGTCGTCTGCGCCGCCGCGTGAATAATCAGCGTATCCACATACTTTTTCCGCCGCTCGTTATAATATGGCAACAACAGTTCCCGCATCACAATACCTCACCGATGCCAAACCCTTCCAGTCCGAAGCTCTTGGCTATCGTTTCGGCAATGTCCGCATATGTCTTGCGCCGCCCGAGCGAATGCTCAACCGTCTTTTTGCCAAACATCAACACCGGCACACACTCACGCGTATGGTCTGTTCCTTTATATGTCGGGTCGCAGCCGTGGTCTGCAGTAATAAACACAATATCATCCTCAGCCAAAACGCTCTCAATCTCCGCCAGCCGCTTGTCAAAATACATCAGCCCCTCGGCATATCCCGTCACATCGCGCCTGTGCCCCCAGTCCATATCAAAGTTGACAAAGTTTGTAAACACAATCCCGCTCCCCTCAAGCGCCTTAATCTCCGCAAGGGTCGCGTCCCAAAGTTCTTCAAGCCCGCTTGCCTTCACCTTTTTCGTCACGCCCGAGCCGGCATAAATATCGCTGATTTTACCAATGGCAACCACCTCCAGTCTCGCTGCCTTAGCCTTGTCCAGCACTGTCGGCGCAAACGGCGAAACCGCATAGTCACGCCGGTTTGGCGTGCGCACAAATTCGCCGGCTCTTTCGCCCGTAAACGGTCGCGCAATCACCCGCCCGATGTTATAGGGTTTCACCTCTTCAAACGCAATCTCGCACAAGGCATACAGCCGCTCCAAGCCAAACTTTTCCTCGTGTGCGGCAATCTGCAGGTTACTGTCTGCCGAAGTATAAAAAATCGGCTTTCCGGTTGCGATGTGTTCTTCGCCCAGCTCCTGAATAATCACGGTGCCGGACGCCGCTTTGTTGCCCAAAATACCCCCAATCCCCGCACGGTTGCAAGTCCGCGCTACCAAATCTGCAGGAAAACTCGGGTACTCAAGCGGAAAATGCCCGAAATCGTGCCTGACCGGCACGCCTGCCATCTCCCAATGTCCGGAAATCGTATCTTTGCCGGCGCTGATTTCTTCCATACAGCCGTATCCGCCGCGAAGTTTCAGCAGTGCCGTACCGGCTTTCAGCGGCGCCTCTGCCCCGCAAGCAAGCTGACCGGCTTTTTTAAGCCCCAGCGCCTCAAGGTTCGGCAGGCAAAGCCCGTCATACTTTTCGGCAATATGCAAAAACGTATTCGCGCCCAAATCGTCAAACGCCGCTGCGTCTTTTGCCCCGCCGATACCAAATGAATCCATCATCAGGATAATAATTTTACTCATCTCAACACTCTCAAATAAAACTACCGGACACTATACCCCCGCTCCCGAAAAACGCAAGCAAAAAAATCCGCTTTTCCTGCAGAAAATTCAGCGCAAAATATAAAATATCCCTGTATATATTTTTTGTTTGTATCTTAAAATTTTATATGCTAAAGACTATATCAGATATGAAGAACCGGATGTATTCATATTGTGAGGTCTCCTTAAACTTCACTAAAAAAACAGTACAACGGTGTGTAGAATGTAGATATACCCCGCCCGAAATAATGCTTGATATTTAAATTTAGTTGATATATCAACCTCCTTTGTCTAAGTCAAAAATCCCCCGTCTGCCGAGGGTAAGTTTTGTTATTTGTAAGAAAGAGGAAACGAAAATGCTCGCAACATTAAAGAGTAAGCTAAACGAACTAACCTGCTGGTATTTAAAAAACTTTTGTCCGAAACTGGTCGAAATTTTGCGTCGTGGCTATGATGTAAACAAGTTCAAACGCGACACCCTTGCCGGAATGACCGTTGCCGTCGTGTCGATTCCTCTGGCAATGGCCTTGGCCATCGCCTCCGGCGTTACACCGGCGCAAGGATTATACACCGCAATTGTTGCCGGATTCTTCATTGCACTCTTGGGCGGGTCAAAGTTCCAAATCGGCGGGCCAACCGGCGCGTTTGTCGTCGTTATCTTTAATGTGATGAAAAATTACGGCGCCGAAGGCCTGACAATGACAATGCTGATTGCCGGCGTCATTCTCATCCTTGCCGGATTTTTAAAGCTCGGTACCTACATCAAATATATCCCCTATCCGGTTGTCACCGGTTTTACCGCCGGTATCGGCATTTTGCTGATTTCCACCCAGATAAAAGACCTCTTCGGCTTAAGGATGGAAAGCGTCCCCTCAGAGTTTCTCCCCAAATGGGCTGCATATATGGAAAACCTCGGCACATTCAGCTTTGCCTCGGTATTTATTGCCGCCTTTTCATTCGGCGCCATTTTTTATGTGCAGAAAAAGCGCCCGAACCTGCCGGCCTATCTGGTTGCTGTGGTCGGCGCCACACTGTTGGTTGCCATATTCGCCATCTTCTCATCAGCCCCGGATACCATCGGCTCCAAATTCGGCGCAATTCCACACTTTTTACCAATGCCGCACCTGCCGGAGTTTGACTTAAACCTGATGCTCCGCGTTTTCCCGAGCGGCTTAACGGTTGCGTTCCTCGCCGGCGTAGAGTCATTATTAAGCGCCACGGTTGTGGACGGTATGAGCGGTGATAATCATAATTCAAACGCCGAGCTGATTGCCGAGGGCATTGCCAACCTCGCAAGTATGCTGTTTACCGGTGTTCCGGCCACCGGCGCCATTGCCCGCACCGCCACCAATTACAAATCGCACGCATATTCGCCAATGTCAGGCATTATGCAATCGGTGATATTGCTTTTGTTTATGCTGCTCTTGGCCGGCGCTGCCAAATTTATCCCGCTTGCCTGCCTTTCAGCAGTGCTGATTTTGGTCGGCTGGAATATGCTGAACTTAACCAAAATGTATTATCTCTTAAAAGGCGCACGCGGTGATGCCTTAACTCTCGTTGTCACTCTGCTGCTCACAGTTTTGGTAGACTTAAACACCGGCATTTCCGTAGGCTTCATCCTTTCAAGCATTATCTTTATGCACCGGATGAGCAAAGAAATCGAAATTGAAACCGACGAAAAAGCCCTCGAATACAAAGGCGGCGGACGCGACCTTTCGCAGGTGCTGCACGAGCAAGGCGTCGTGTCAATGCGTTTTTCCGGCCCGTTATTTTTCGGTGATGCGCTGGATGTCACGCGCTTTTTGCAAAATCTCAAAACCGAACCGAAAATCATCATCATCCGTATGGGCTATGTGCCAATGGTCGATATCAGCGGCGCCAACGCGCTGGTCGGCTTCATCCAGCGGGTAATGAAAAAGTACGACACAAAGATTATCCTTTCAAACGTCAAAAAACAGCCGCGGCGAATGCTCCACGAAGCGTTTTTGCAAAACAACCTGACTTGGCATAATATCGCCATCGCCACCAGTTATGAAAACGCCCTCAAAATCACCCGCCGCTACCTGCGGATGAAACGACACCAAACAGCCACCGGCGAATAAACAACAAACTCCCCCTTTCCTCTGGTCATTACGAGGGCTTTCTCTCTTTATAGTCATTGCGAGGAGGACGCAGTCCGACGCGGCAATCTCATTCGGCAAAGGCATACCATACTCTCCAAAAATTGCCGCGCTCATTACATTCGCTCGCAATGACTACTTAAGCCTAAACCTGCCCGTTCTTAAAACAAATATCGCACGCCTAAAGACATCTCAATCATATGTTTCACAATATCGTCGTCAAACATATGAATATACCGCCCCATTGCCTGCAAAGCAATATGGTCTGTCAGATAATACTGCAGCCCAAGCCCCAGACGAACCGCCATCACGTCTTCATCATCCGTCACATCAAGTTTATACAAATTATCAGTTGTATAGTTATAAACCCGTCGGGAAACCTTGCCGTCAAAACTATATTGCGCCAGCCCCACGCCAAACAATATATCCAACACATCGTTTAACGGCTTATGCCCAATCACATCCACCCCGAGCGCCTTATACGAAAGCGTGTCTTTAATCGACCCCTTGGCTATTTCATTATTCCCGCTAAAGATAGTTTTTTCACTCTCAAGCGCTTTTTGATAAAACAACTCAACCGCCAGATACGGGTTAATTTTTACACCGAGAACACCAGAAAAGTTCGTATGTTTCGTATCAAAAATATCCCCCATCTTCATATCCAAATCTTTAAGCCCGTATTTATCGTCTTTATCATTGATTTTCATTGAAGACATCCCCGCATCAAGCCCGATATAAGGACGAACATCAAAAGAAGAGCGTTTAGACACTTCATAATATCGCGGTTGTTGATAGCTTTGGCGCTGATACCTTGGCTCAGAAACCCACCCCTCATTATAATTAACGACTTGATACCGCGGCTGAACCTCCACCACTTCCTTTTGTGGAACGCGGGCGTAACGGTCACCATTTATATAAACATATTCGGCATCATCACGCCCCACCCGCTCATAACCGTAATAGTCACGAGCGTGTACAGAAAAACAAACTGCAGTGGTTAATATACTGATAACTAATAGCTGAATTTTCATCTCAAGCTTCCTTCCTAAAATAAACAAAAGAAAAGCCACCAAAAAGGTGACTGGAAGTTGAAATCTGTTCGAGCACAGTGGGTATATTCACCACGTAGGCTTATTTTACCACCTTCCAGTCCAAGACCAAAAGGCAGTTCACGTCCAATATCTATATACAGAAACATATATAGACATCTCGAAGAGGATTTCAAACCCCAGAACGCAATCTGTCATTCCATATTTAGAATATAGAAATATTGGTTAAAATAAGGTTAATGAAAATAAAAAAAGCCGCTGGAGTTGAAATCCGCCGAGAAGCGTCGCGACTTATTTGCATAGCTTATTCGTCGCCATCCAGCGATAACTGAAGGCGTAGAATAACGTTTCTACAATACGTCTCGTAATAAGGATTTCAAGCCTTAATAGATACCTTTTTCGTACCTACAAAAATAAACATAAACTAACGATTATTAAAATCAAGTAAAAAAATAATTCCTCCAGATAGTCATTGCGAGGAGGACGCAGTCCGACGCGGCAATCTCATCCTCCAAGCGCCCCCCTGCTCTCCACAGATTGCTTCGTCACGCGTTGCCTGTGCGGCTTGCACTCCTCGCAATACCTCATAAAAAAAGTGACGCCAACCGACGCCACCAAATAACAATAAGCCCAATCACAAAATGCCCCAGTTCATCTTAAGCAAGGCCGATTTGAGGAATAAATGCCCCCTGATACACCCCGCTCTCTTGTTTGGCAAGCTCCCACCGGTCTTCAAATTTGGTATCAAACATCAGCTTCGGACTGCTAGGAACAATAAGCCATTGATTATTAAAAATCTCCCACTCAAGCTCGCCGCGGTGCCAAACACAATGCCCCATCGCTATAATTTTTTTCGAAGGGCCGTCACCGTCCAAAATCTCCTGTAACACGCCAAAAGAACTGGAAATGGAAATATCCCCCAGAATATCCGCAAACGGGTCGCCCGCCGTGTCTTCGTCCGTGGGAAAAATCACCACGCCGTTTGCCGGACTTTCAGGCCCGCCCTGATACAGGTCTTCATACACATTTTTCAAAACGGTTTCTTCGCCTTTAACCTTGCACTCAAGCGTTGCCGTGCCCAAAAGCAGCTTGTTAATCATCACCCCGCGCACCAGCTCTTTGGAGCTTTCGGTAATATAAATAACCGACTGCCGATAAAGTTCGTTGTTGGTTTCGCCGATATGCACCAAACATTTCCCAACCAACGAGAGCGGATCCAGTACCTTTTTTTGACGGCGTTTGCGGCGCTGGCGCGTTGCCGTTTCAATCACTTCGCGCAAAACAGCCGTATCAATATCCGAGAGTTCCTCATCATCGTCAAAATCATCGTCATAATCCGCTAATTCGAATTCTTCGTCAAAGCCTTCCTCATCCTCAAAAAAATCTTTCGCCGCACATTTCTGATGACGGCGTTTCATCGGCCCCGCCATTTCTTTTTTTGTGCAAGTCTTATTTTTTCTTTTCGTCATCGTAACCTGTGTCTTTCCGTAAAAAGTCTGTTGCCATTCAGCATAAAGTATAATATATATATTGATATACGCAATTTTTTATTAAATCAACGTAAAAATTATGAAAAAGTTTGTATTTTATTTCATACTATATATAGGGTGGCTCATCGCAGTTTTCAACCCCGTTTTTGTTGCGGCAGAACCTCAGGCTCTTGCGCAAACAGAAAGCATAAACAGGGAGGATTCATCCGCATCCGGCCGTTCATTGCCGGCACCACGCCCCCAACGCCGCCTTTTCAAAAAATTCACAACCGACCTCATCACCTTCATCGCCATCCCGTTTGTTATAGACAAGCTCTACCCCGAAGACAAGATAAACACAGACATCACCCCCGCCCTGCAGCGCTTTTACCCCAACACCAACCCCGAAAAGCTGGAGTCGCTGGGCAAATTTATCAAACTGTTCGTGAGCTTCAAACGCCGCTACGATTATGTTGTCACCACGCTGGAGCAAAAAGTCAAAGCCTCGGGCATTATTCCCGCCGACGCACCGGTTGTTGCCGGCGACGGCGAATACGCCTCCGCCTATCCGGACACCCGCAAACAAACGCCCGCCGGACAATATCAAGTCGGCTACCAGCCTTATAAATATGTTGAATACGATATGGGAGAACTGGGCGAACCCGTCCGCCGGCGAGATAAAAACTACGCCGGAAGAACCGCCAACCTGGATGAAATCACGTTAGCACTCTTAAAGTTTGACATCCCCTCCTTTGTCCGCGCCATACAAAAACTCCCGCGGCAAACAGACGGCAGCGATGAAGTCTCGGTCATTAACGAACACGGCGTTGCCTCACGCATATTGCTGGCCGTTTCCGCCCCTGGCGAAAAAGAAACGATTCGCGGTGTCATCCAGCTGAACATCCCCCAAGATTACTACATCACCGCCGACTTTCTAAACCCGCGCGCCCGCCCGCAGTTTATCTTAAGCGAAGATAAAGACAACAGCCTGAACATTAAGGAATATCAGCTTTTCCTGCCCGAGGCAAACGGCGTTGTCAAAGATGGCATCGCCAAGCGGATTCTGACCGGCACTGTCCGCTACCCGATTGAATTCACGCGCGCCGATGTTGAAAAGCCGATGAAAATCAAAGGAACATTCGGCTTTGAAATGTGCCATAAAGACGGCGGCTGCCAAGCAATAGCCGACGCACACGAACTGACCTTACCCCCCTCTTTGGATGAAGAACTGTCGATTTATAATAACTACGTCACACAGGGCTTTACACACCTGCCGCCCGAAAAAAGCGCCCACGCCGCACTGACCGGCGCCATATACAACCCCGAACGGCAAGAGCTGACACTAACATTTAAAACCGGCAAAACGTTCAGCAACATCGCCGTAATTGCCGAAGATGCCCACGGCACCAACTACATCAACCCGCGTTACACGATTTCCTCCAATGAAATCACCGCCACTTACCCCCTCCCCGCGGAGGCGCGCTCTTTAAATCTCCTCCCTCCTCAAGGGGGAGGTAAGGGAGAGGGTGAAAACCAACCATCCATTCCCTTTCCCGCTGCCGTACCGCTTGCCGTCACCGCAAGCTTCGATAACGCCGAAAACCTCCGCACCACCATCACCCCCACAATAAGCACCATCCAAAGCATTTCTCACCCCGCGGAGACTCGCTCTTTAAATCTCGTCCCCCTTGAGGGGGGAGGTAAAGGAGAGGGTGAAAACCAACCATCCATCCCCCCCTCGCTCCCTCTGCTCTTCGGGCTTATCATCCCCCTCTGCCCCGCAATCTTCTACCTCTTCATCCGCCTCATAAACCTGATGTGGACACGCCCTGACAGCCGCCGCATTCTCTTCCGCTACAGCTTGGGAACAGCCCTCGGGCTTACCCTTTTAGCCGCGCTCTTTCACGGCAAATATTGGAGTTTAATGTACGAAAACGCCGCCCTGACCACCATAGCCGGCTTAGTTGCCGTTTCAATGCTCACCGAATGTACCGGACAAATGGACTTCGCACTCTTCCGCCCCCTGAGGGGCAAACTCCGCCGCGGCTTTTTAATCGGGCTGTTTGCCATTCTGCTGCTTACTGGCTTTCCGATGCCTCTGTCCGCACCGGTTTTCAGCACCGCATTCGCCGCCCCCGCATCCGCCACCTTGAAAATCTTAGCCCTTGTCTGGCTCGGAATGCAGATTCTTCCGCTCGCCGCCTTCTTCTTCCGCCCGAATGCTCCCTACTTCCTCCCTGCAATGCAACGGCTGAATATTATATATAACCTGTTATATATTTTTGGCGTTCTTTCTCTCATCGGCGTTCATCGTGGCGAACCTGCCGCTTGGCTTGCCGCCGCCCTCTTTGCGCTCACATATTTCTTCTGGCGCATATACCCCGAGGCAATAGCCGAAACCATAAAACACACACGAAGCCCCTCCCGCCAACAACAACTGTTTTATAAAGTCCAACGCCTTGCTGCTTATATCATATTATGTATCGCCCTGCTTGCCGCCGCCTTCACGTTTTTCCCCAAAGCGCCGGAGCCAGCCTCCGCACCGCTGCCGGCTGAAATCATCTCGCGGTTCCGACAAACGCAAAAACCGATTCTCGTTACCGTCACGGCTAACTGGTCCCCCCTCACGCCGGTTAATTCCATCGCGCTGAAACGCTTGCCCGAAGACGCCGCCGAAGTCATCGTCATTCCCGCCGTCAACACCGCCCGCGCCGCCCTTCCGTGGCTGAAAGTATATAACAGTTTATATGCTCCGCTGAACATTCTGTTCACTGCGCGCCACCCCGACGGCTTAAAACTCCCCCATAGTCTAAATAACATTGACTGGCCGACAGCACTCGCCACATTTGAGCCCCTAAAAACAGAAAGGACCCCCGCAAATGACTAAAATAATGCCTCACACCGGCCTCCGCGCCGCCGTCGCCATCATCGGTAATCGTAACGCCGGCAAATCGACACTCTTAAACCGCATCACCGGACAAGAAGTATCCATCGTGTCCGAAACCAAAGGAACCACCACCGACGCCGTAGTCAAAACCTACGAGCTTATTCCCGCCGGCCCGATAAGCTTTTATGACACCGCCGGCTTAGACGACGAAGGCGAGCTGGGCGCGCTCCGTGTTCAGGCGTCTGAAAAGATTTTAAGCCGCGCAGATTTGGTGCTTGTCGTCATCGGCAAAGACGGCGTAACGCCGTCGCTTGAAAAACGCCTTAAAGAGTTCGAGCAAAAAGAACTCCCGTTTATCCCCGTGTTTAACTATGCCGATATGAGCGAGCCTGAGGGCTATAATAAACAGATAATGGAACGTTACAGCGGTGTCACCGTTTCCGCCAAAACCGGCTACGGCATCGAAACGCTCAAAAAGCGGATGGCAGAACTGCTAACACCCGCCGCCGCTCCCTCACCGCTCTTAAAAGGGCTGATACACGCAGGCGACACCGTCCTTCTCGTCACGCCGATAGACAATGCCGCACCTGCCGGACGGCTGATTATGCCGCAAACGCAGACACTGCGCGAAGTGCTCGATTCGCACGCGATTGCCCTCACAGTACAAACAGAAGAACTCCCCGCCGCCTTAAACGCACTCAAAACCCCGCCCGCTCTGGTGATTACCGATTCGCAGGCCATAAAAGCTGTTGCCGCCCTCACGCCGGCAAACATCCCGCTCACCACCTTTTCAATGCTGCTTGCTAAAAATAAAGGCGATTTCAACCGGATGCTCGCGGGCGCTCAGGCCATAGACGAGCTGAAAGACGGCGACAAAGTGCTGATAGCCGAGGGCTGCTCGCACCGAATGACCTGTGATGACATCGGCAGGGTCAAAATCCCGAACCTGATAAAAAAGCACACCGGCAAAGAGCTGGCCTTTGAATTTACCGCCGGTCACGACTTCCCCGCAGACTTAAGCCCCTATGCACTCGTTATCCATTGTGGTGGCTGCGTTTTAAACCGCGCCGAAATCCGCCGCAGATTAGAGCAATGCACCAGCCAAAACATCAAAGTCACCAACTACGGAATGGCAATATCCCATACTCAAAAAACATTAACCCGCACCGCCGCCCCCCTCTTATAGCCACTCTCCCCGCGCAAGTCATTGCAAGGCGGGCAGCCGCCGCAATCCGCAAACCAATGCGCGGCACACTGCTTTTCTCTCCGGCGAAAAGAATAAGAAAGAGAATAAAACATACATCAGATTTTCCTTGACACCCTTACCACGCCTGCATATATTGTCCCCCATTATGATTAAAGATATGACCACGGGCACCGCCCTCAAATTAATATTGCTCTTCTCACTGCCCATCCTTTTAGGCAATGTCTTCCAACAGCTCTATCAGCTTGCGGATATTTTTATTGTCGGCAGGCTGTTGGGTGAAAATGCGCTCGCAGCAGTCGGCGCCTCGGCACCGATATATTTTATGTTTCTGATTATCGCGTTCAGTTTTACGGGCGGGCTGACGGCCGTAACGGCGCAAAGATTTGGCGCGGGCGATAATGACGGCGTCCGCCGCTCAGTCACCCATTCGATTCGTGCAAGCCTTATTTTAAGTATCGGGCTGACTATCCTGCTGATAATAATTTTAAAACCATTGATGCATATTTTAAACGTTCCGCAAAGCATCTTTACCGATTCGTATCATTTCATCCTGATTTTAAGCGCAGCAATGGTTCTGATTGTGGCATTTAACCTTTTGTCGGGCTTTATCCGTGCGCTAGGAGACAGCAGAACGCCGCTTTTCTTCCTCATTTTGTCAACAGTGCTCAACATATTGTTTAATTATGTGCTGATAAAATATGCCAAACTCGGCGTCATCGGCTCGGCACTGGGAACACTCATTGCCATCGCCGTATCTGTAGCGTGCTGCATATGGTACATCCGCAAATACTACCCGATTCTGCGGCTGAAAAAAGAAGACTGGCACTACAGTCCGGCCTTTATGCGCGAACACCTGCGCATTGCCATCCCGATGTCTATCCAATTTTCGGTATTGTCCTTAAGCATTATGGTCATTCAGGCCGTCAGCAACTCGTTTGGCGAAACAGTAATTGTCGGACTGACGATTTCTTTGCGCATCGAACAACTGGCCACCCAGCCCCTGATGGCAATAGGTCTGGCAATGGCAACTTTTGCCGCCCAAAACTACGGTGCCGGCAAAATCAGCCGTATCCGCGCCGCCGTGCGCCAGTGTACAGCCGTATCGTTTGTTATCAGCGTGGCAATGAGCGCAATCGTCTTTTTCTTCGGGCGCAGGCTCATCGGCAGCTTTCTTGAAAATCCGAATCCTGCAGCCGTAACGGTCGGAATGTCATATCTCGCCATCAGCATAATGTTTTATTTCTTCTTGGGCGTGATTTTCATTTTCAAAAACACGCTGCAAAGTATGGGCAAGCCGTTTTATCCGGTCATTTCGGGTTTTATCGAGCTGGGCATCCGTTCGTATGCGGCCATTTATCTTGCCTCTAAAATCGGCTACAAAGGAATTTACTATGCCTCGCCTCTCGCGTGGGTCGGCGGTGCAACAGTCGTTGTGCTCGGTTATTACCTCAAAGTCTACCGTATGAGCGAAAAAGATTTAAAAGCCGAATACCGCGCCCTTTACCGAAATATGAAAAAATAACCTTTGAACTTGACACAGCCGGCACATACTTCTAAAATTCCCGAAAACAATATAGAGGAAAAAAGTATGACAATCCGCGTTTTGCCAGATAACCTGATTAACCAAATTGCCGCCGGCGAAGTCATTGAACGCCCGGCCTCGGCCGTAAAAGAACTGGTCGAAAACGCATTGGACGCCGGCGCCGACCGTATCGACATAACCTTAATGAACGGCGGCAAATCGCTTTTGGTAATTGAAGATAACGGCAAAGGAATGTCGGCAGAAGATTTAGCGCTCGCCGTCGAACGGCACGCAACGTCCAAATTACCCACCGATGACTTGTTTAACGTGCACTTTCTGGGGTTTCGCGGCGAGGCTCTGCCCTCAATTGCCTCTGTTGCCAAAATGAAAATCCAAACCCGACGCGAAAACGATGAAAACGGTTGGGAAATAAATATCGAGGGTGGAGAAAAATCAGCCATCCGCCCCTGTGCCGGAACCTGCGGCACCCGCATCGAAGTACGCGATTTATTTTATGCCACCCCTGCCCGCCTCAAATTCCTCAAAGCAGACAGTGCGGAAACCGGCGCCTGTGTAGACATCATTAACCGCATCGCCCTTGCAAATCCGCACGTTTCGTTCACCCTTTATGCCGAGGGCAAGCGCAAGCTCTCACTTGTGGCCGCAAATGCCGATTTTTTTGACATTCGTTTGCGCCGCGCCGCAGAGGTAATGGGCGCAGAGTTTTCCGAAAATTCGCTTGAGGTAAGCGGCATTAAAGACGGTGTAAAACTCAGCGGGCTTATCAGCCTGCCGACATATAATAAGGCAAATTCCCTCTCGCAATATTTATTTGTCAATAACCGTCCGGTACGCGATAAGCTGCTGCTGGGCGCATTAAAAGGAGCATATGCGGGCGTGCTTGAAAACTCGCGTTATCCGGCGTGCGTGCTGTTTCTGGAAGTTGAACCGATGTATGTGGATGTTAACGTCCATCCGGCAAAAGCGGAAGTGCGCTTTTTTGACCAACAGGGCGTCCGGTCGCTGATAGTCGGTGCTGTCCGGCGCACCCTCCTGATTGGCGATAACCGCGCCGCCAACATCCTGAACCTTGGCGACCTCACCGACAAAACCTCGTCTTCCCCCTCCCCGCATTTCCTCCGCGAAGACTCCGCATTTTCCCCGAGTCATTGCGAGGCTTGCAACGCAAGCCGTGACAATCTCAACCTCCAAGCGCATTCCACCTCCCCTTATACATCTCTCCCCCTTGAGAGAACACCAACCCCAGCGACCCTCCCCCTTGAGGGGGGAGGACAGGAAGGGGTGAATCCACAATTCCCCCACTCATACCAATCTCGCCCCGCCTCTTCCCCACGCGGTCAAATGCTCCCCGAGCTTGAAAACACTCTCTCGGTACGCACCGAAACGCCTGCCGAAGAAGATATCGCCGCCGCCGGCCCTCTGGGTGTCGCCAAAGCCCAGTTTCACGACACATACATCCTCTCGCAAACCGAAGACGCGCTGATTTTAATAGACCAACACGCCGCCCACGAACGCATTGTGCTTGAGCGTATTAAGGCAGCGATGAACGAGGGCGCAAAACTCCCCTCGCAGTTAATGCTCCTGCCCGAAGTGGTAGACTTGAGCCTGACACAAAAAGCTGCCCTCTTGGGCGAATTTGAAAGTTTGAAAGCTTTAGGACTGGTGCTTGAAGAGTTTGGCGCAGGTGTCGTAGTGCGTGAAGTTCCGGCGCTTTTAAAAGACGCAAATTTGAAAAAACTTGTCACCGACCTTGCCGATGAAATGGCAGAATGGGGCGCAACCAACGTTGTGGAAGACAAGCTTAACCACATCGCCGCCACAATGGCGTGTCACGGCTCGGTGCGTGCCGGACGGCGCTTAAACATTGCCGAAATGAACCGCCTGCTGCGCGAGATGGAACAAACGCCACACTGCGCCCAATGCAACCACGGCCGCCCGACCTACATCAAACTCGACCTCCCCACGCTCGAAAAACTCTTCCACCGCTAATCCCTCCCCCGAGTCATTGCGAGACACGCCGTAAGGCACATCGCCGTGGCAATCCACCCCAATCTTTATAGTCATTGCGAGGCGCGCCGTAAGGCACATCGCCGTGGCAATCCACAAACCGGTGCGCCGGCACACAAATTCCCCTTGACTCTTTTCTCTCTTCCGGCTACACTGGAACGAAACAAGAACAACAAACCGCAAAAAAATGACCGAACCAACCGAAATAAACGCCCTCAAATCCCTCTCCAAAGCCGTCAAAGACCTTGACAACTTAAACCTCACGCAACGTAAATTGTTTGATAAAATCGAGCATACGCACACCAACATCTTCATCCAAGGGCAAGCCGGCACCGGCAAATCCACCTTTATCAAATACTTAAAAAAACACTCCAAAAAGCGCATCCGCCTTGTTGCCCCCACCGCCATTGCTGCCTTAAATATCGAGGGCGCAACCATCCACTCGATGTTCACCCTGCCGCTGGGCGACTTTCTGATAATGCGCGAAATACTCTCCTCGCGCCGCCGCAAACTTAAATCTATCTTAAAAAAAACCGATATCCTCATCATCGATGAGGTGTCAATGGTGCGGCCGGACATTTTGGACGCCATTGAGGCCCTATGCTGTCAGGCTCGCGGCAATTTAGCACTTTTCGGCGGCCTGCAAATCATCCTGATTGGCGACCTCTGCCAGCTCCCGCCAATAATCAAATACGAAGCCCAACCCGCATTCAAACAGGAATACGGCACCTGCGAACCCTACTTTTTCGACTCGAAAGCTTATCAAAAAGGCGGATTTGAAAAAATCGAACTAACTGAGGTTTACCGCCAAAGCGACACCGAACTCTTAAAATATCTGCAAAACCTCCGCAAAGACGAAAACCTGCCCGAAACAATCGCCTATTTCAACCGCGCCGAAACCTACCCTGCAGACTTTGCCGCCACCGCCATCACCATCACGCCATATCGTCAGGTTGCCGAAAACATCAACCGCCGCAAGCTCGCGGCCATCCAAAAAGAAGAAAAAACCTATGATGCCCAACTAGCAGGCAGTTTTGAAAAGATGCAAGATACCCCGTCCCCGAAAACCCTGACCTTAAAAGAGGGCGCGCTTGTGGTGTTTAACAAAAACAATTACCCCGACTACATCAACGGCACATCGGGCATCGTCGAAAAACTGGAAGACAGATATATTGTCGTCCGTTGCCTGCAAGATAACAAATTCATCACCGTCCGTCGCGAAGAATGGAAATCGTTTGCCTACGATGTCAATGAAGTAACCGGCGATGTGACCGAAAAAGAAACCGGCTCATTCATCCAATACCCGCTACAGCTGGGCTACGCACTGACTATCCATAAAGCGCAGGGCAAAACCCTCGACCGCGTAATAGTGGATATCGACCGCGGCGCCTTTGCTCACGGACAGCTCTATGTCGCCTTGTCGCGCACCCGCCAAAAAGCCGATATGTACATCAAAAACGCCCTCACCGAAGATGACATCATCTTCTCCCCCCGCATCAAATCCTTCCTCTCCTGACCCCTCCTCCGCGCGTCATTGCGAGGTAAGCCATAAGGCAATAACCGAAGCAATCCATAAACCGGTGCGCCAGCACACAATGCCTCCCCATATTCTCCAAAGATTGCCACGTCACTCCGCTCCTCGCAATGACTCATAAAAAAACAAAAAAAAATTAAACCGCGGAATTTTGCGAAATAGTCGTGGATGTCCTGCCCTAAAGCGCAGCGTACATTGAGGTACGTGAGCATTTAGGGACAGGCTTCCATCCACGAACTAGTTCACAAAATTACACGGTTTAATACGGGTGGTGGCTAAAATAGCTCGCCATCACCTCCTCCATCTTGCGGGCACGGAGAACATCCTGCGCGTCAAAACAGATTGAGTGAAACGAAATATATGCCATAATCACCTCTGCCGAATAGAGTTTCGCAAGTTCGACTTCCGCTTGCCAGCAGAGGCCGTGCTCAGGCGAATAACGGGAAATAAGCTCCTTGGCGAGTTTCGCATCGCCGCGCCGCATAAGCGCCACTTGCGCATCATCCGAGAGCCAGAAATCCTTAACATACTTACTAACCGCCGCCGAAGAGGCAATCCGTACAAACGCCACATCATCACGCAGCTTAAAGGTCGTCAGGCAATCATCAAGGTTTTTGCTTGACAACAGCTTAAAGAGCTTCGGCTCATTCTCGGGCGTAAAACGGTAACCGCCAACACCATAAAGAATGGAAATGTGAAGTTTCAGCCACTGTGCATCAAAATTATGCATAAACAGCACATCCTGCGCTGCCGGCGCCAACGGACAGGTCTTGAGCAAAATCTCGACAAACCCGCGGTTAAACGAACGCAGCACCTCCACCTGCAGCTCCTCGGAAAGAGCATATTCGCTAAGGCCTTTCATCACCTTGTCAAAGTCATCGGCTTTGCGCGCCTTCTGCTTAAACCGGTTATAAAAACGGTACATCAGCGCCGAAAACGCCTTAACATTGCGTGAAGCAATCACCTCGCGCACCACAGCTTCGCTGATATAGCGCCCTTTGGAGGCATACCCCTGAAACAGGGTAGAATTCGAACGTTCCAAGAGCAATAACACCAGTTCATCGCCTTCAAGCACATTCTGCGCCACATAGGGGCGGAGAATACTATCCGATGCATTGCGCAGCACATATTCATCATCCCAAAACCGGCGCAGATTGATAAAATCTGCCGCAACTTCTTTAAGATTATTGTCCACAACAAACTTCTGTGCAGCCTCCGAAAGGCCGTAATAGTTGATGTACATTTGTCGCATATCGCGCGGGGCTTTGCCGATAAAAACGATTTCAGCCTTCTCGCTCAAGCGGAAACGGTTGATATAGCTCTTAACGGCCTCTGGAAGAAAATGCTCCAAAAGCACTAACTCCTCGTGACAATCAAGCGGGCGTTCAGCCGGCATATTTTCGAAGTAAGCCTTCAGCTCATCAGCGGCATTGCGCTCAATAAGCGTAATTATTTTTTTCGCCATAACAAAAAAATTATACAAAAATTAAACAATACAATTATATCTTACTAACTAGGAATATACAGCTTTAAAAAAAATAGTCAACTCAAAAACATTGACTTTTGCTTAAAAACGTTGTATTTTAAAAGAAACGTAACCTGAATAAGGAGCTCAAAGATGTTAAAAAAACCGAGTCTGATATTAGCATTGGCGATTTTGTTAAGCGGCTGTACCCGCGAGGTATATTTGCAGGCTGTTCCGTGCGTAGAAGGCGATTGCGAATGTGCGTGCACCTCACAAACACGCGAATGCTGCCCCGAAACGGCAATGATGACCGAAACCATAAGGTATCAGGTTTATGACGTACCGGTTGTTCCGGTTGTCTACACCCCGTGCTGTGACCCGTGTGCCACCGTTGTTCCGTCCATAACCACCACAACAACAACGACAACCACCACGCGCACCTGCCGCAAAACCTGCCGTGAAGTTTTGGTAAATTAAGGACATCTCTATCTCAAGTAATAAAAAAAGAAGGCCTTCCGCCTTCTTTTTTTATCCTCTCATCCCGTCCACACAAACGCGGCAAGAACAAAAACAGAGCTACCCCTCACTTTGTTTCTTTAATTTTTTAAGTATCATATTGCGTTTTAGCCGGCTGATACGATCTATATACAAAATACCGTCCAGATGGTCGGTTTCGTGCTGGAGAATAACCGCCAGATAATCCTCCGCCTCTAATATCTGCTCATTACCATTATAATCAAGATATTTAATCGTCACTGCATAGTGCCGCTCCACCTCAGCACACTGCCCCGGAACAGACAAACATCCCTCATTAAACCAAAACTTTTCTTCCGACCGTTTAATAATCTCCGGATTAACCATATAAAGCGGATGCGGCCCGCGCACACCGTCTTCGGTCACTTTGTCATCCACCACAATAATGCGCTTGGCAAGCCCGATTTGCGGCGCAGCCAGCCCCACGCCTTTGTCCGCATACATCGTTTCAAGCATATCGTCCAAAAGTTTGCGGATGTCATCGTTCACTTCCGCCACTTTTTCGCACTTCTGGCTTAAAATATTGTCAGGATAAGTGTAGAGCTTTAATATCGCCATCGTATTTAAATCCTTGCGTTTTTAGCAATCTGGTCAAGAAGCGCGTTAATCATCTTCGGCTCGTTTTTCATAAAAAACGCATACGCCAGATCCACATATTCCTGAATGAGCACTTTCGCATCCACATCAGTCGTGAACCCCAGTTCATACACCGCACACAACAAAAGCGCCTGCATCGTCGCATTCATATGGTCATATGCCGCCCCGTCTTTAAGATAAGAACGCAGCGCATTTTCCAAATCTTCTTTCTTGGCCTGAACGCCGCGAACAAGTTTTTCAAAATAAGGCTTGTCCATTTCTTCAAGCTCAACCATTTCCTCGTTTGCCATTCCGTCTTCTTCAATAGCATACCGGCCGACTTCGCCTTTTAAGAAATCTTCAATTACTTCGTCAACGCTTAAGCCCGAAAAGGCTGCCATATAGCAAGCCTGAACGGCAGCCAGCCGCGCGCCGGATTTTTTTCGTATTTTTTCAGAAACGTATTTTGCCATTTCTCTAAATATCCTTCATAAATATCACGTTTTAAGATTTGATTTTGCTGACAAATTCTTCAAAGTCTTTAGCTTCCTTGAAGTCTTTATACACCGAGGCAAAACGGATGTAGGCAACCTTATTGATAGCCATCAGTTTATCCATCACCTTTTCGCCGATGCTCTTGGAGCTGATTTCGGCAATGCCGGCATTTTCAAGCTCGCGGCGAATTTCCTCGACCAGACGCTCAACCTCAAAACTTGAGATGCCGCATTTGCTCACGGCAAGGCTTATCGAACGCAGCAGCTTGTCGCGGTCAAACAGAACACGCTCGCCGTTTTTCTTGATAACAGTCAAATCCTGCAGCTGAACGTGTTCGTATGTCGTAAACCTGCCACCGCAGTCCGGACACTCGCGCCGGCGGCGGATGGCCGTTTCATCAATCGTATCGCGGGAATCTTTAACCTGCGTGTTGCTTTTGCCGCAAAACGGGCATTTCATCTGTTTGCTCCTTAGTTGTTCTAACAGACAAGATAAGACAAAAAGTTATAAAAATCAAGATAAAAATATCCTCCTCCCTAACCGCAAATTAACTTTTGTCAGCGATAATGGCGCAAAAGTTTAATTGCTTTAAGGAAGAACGATAATGATAGCATTAAGTGCAGCAAAAATTGCAGAAATATTAGGCTACGCAGGCAAACCTGCCGCGGCGGAAATCAGAGAAATTTCAACCGACAGCCGCAAGGCAGACGAACACACGCTGTTCATTGCCCTCAAAGGCGAAAAGTTTGACGGGCACGATTTTATTTTAGACGTGCTGAAAAAAGGCGTGCCGTTAGTGGTTTCCGAACATCCGGTCACGGGAGCAGACGAAAAGCGTGTTATCATAGTTCCGGACACACTCAAAGCCCTGGGCAAACTCGCACAGCATAACCGCCGGCAATATAAAGGAACACTAATTGCCCTAACCGGCAGTTCCGGCAAAACCACGACTAAAGAAGAGCTGAAAACCACCCTTTCCGCCTATGCGCCAACCTATGCAACAAGCGGCAATTTTAATAATCATATCGGTGTGCCGCGCTCGCTGTTGGATTTGGATATGAACGCGAAATACGCGGTGATTGAAATGGGAATGTCCGCTTTGGGCGAGATAGAATATCTGACTTCGCTTGCCGAACCAGACGTAGCACTTGTCACAAACGTTTACCCGATGCACATTGAGTTTTTAAAAAGCCTTGAAAACATCGCCCGCGCCAAAGCGGAGATTTTTTCGGGACTGAAAACAGGCGGTATCGCCATTTATAATGAAGACACGGCATATGCGGAGATTTTGCGGCAAGAGGCAGAAAAATATGCGGGCGCGGTGTATGGCTACGGCAAAGAAAACCATACCGCGGCAAAATTGCACCTACAGGATGAGGCGGAGCATTATTACTACAATGCGTGGGCAGTGCTGAAAGTGGTTGAGGTTTTAGGCCTGCCGCTTGATAAAGCCATAGCAGCGATAAATAGCTTCGGCGCGCTTGAGGGGCGCGGCAAAAAGCACCTGCTGAACTTAAACGGGCGGAAAGTAACCCTGATTGACGACAGCTATTCGGGACAGCCAGACGCTATGAAACTCGCGATTAAGGCACTTGGAGAAATGCAAACCGCCGGCAGAAAAATCGCCCTTTTGGGCAAAATGGCTGAACTCGGCGATTATTCAAAACAAGCACACACCGAGGTCGGGCAGGCTCTGGCGGCAAACGGTATTGACATCGTTATCGGCGTATGCGAAGAAACAAAAGATATGCTCTCCCAACTGCCGGAAAATGTAACGCAATATTACTTCCCGTCAATTGAGGGCGTAGAAACGCTGCTAAACGAGATATTGCAAAACAACGACACCCTGCTGATTAAAGGCGCGCACTATTCCTCACAGGTGTTTAAGATTGCAGAGGAGTTGATTAAGAGAGGGTAGTCGGTATATATCCCGCGAGTCATTCGCCCCCTTTTTTTTCGCGAGTCATTGCGAGGCTTGCACCGCAAGCCGTGGCAATCTCACGAGAGTATGGTTTACTAATGTGTGCTATCGCACCGGTTTGTGGATTGCTTCAGTAGCTGCCTTACGGCGCACTTCGCAATGACTACTAAAAAGAGGGAGATTGCCGCGTCGGCTGTTGCCTCCTTGCAATGACTCGCAGGGATGGGAGTTATTATTCCTTTTTTATCTCTACTAAGCTGATTTGGATATTTTTTCGGTATAGACGCAACAGGCGGCAATAGGTGTGCCATTTTAGGCCGCATTGAGCATATTCAATGTGTTCGATATGCTTTCTTTCCAATTTTAGCATTGCGGCAAGTTCATCAATTTGCAGGTTTTGCTTTTTACGCTCTTCAGAGAGGAGTGTTCCCAGCGTCTGTCTCATCCAAAGCTTTAAATCTCTGCCACGATTAACATTTTTTAGTGATGTTTCCATTTTATAAACTCCTTGTTTTATTAAATTAAAAAACATTGGCGCCGGATAATCCAGCGCCAGGGAGTTCGTAAATCACAATACAAATGACTCTTATAGCCTTCAATATATAGCCATAAGCTCCCTGACTTATTATCAAGGATAAAATGTATTGAGAGCCTACGACAGCCCTGACAGCATCTCTGCTGACAAACAGGAGTATAAAGAACGCAGGGTTAAAGTCAAGTTAATTTTCAGCTGATATAGCTTTTAATAAACCTCTGATTCTTACCCAGATTTGAAATCAGCTCGTAGGCGATTGTGCCGGCATCACGGGCAATGTCGTCCACCGTGTAGTCATCGTTTATCAGATAGCCGAAATCGCCGGTTTGTACGTTTTCAAGCGCAGTGACATCGCAGATAATGTTATCCATTGACACGCGCCCCAAAATCGGGCAGAAATGCGGCTTGCCGTGCTCGTAAAACACCACATTGCCGCGGCTGGAGAGCGAGCGGGGCAGGCCGTCGCCGTAGCCGATGGAAACAATTGCGATTTTCATATCCTTGGGGGCGCGGAAAGTGGCGGAATATCCCACAAACTCTCCTTTCGGCAATGGTTTCACCTGCAACACCGGCGCTTTCAACTCCAAAATATTTTGCATCTGGTTCGGACGATACGGCGCGGTGTTAATACCATACATTGCAGCGCCCAAACGGGTCATATCAAAATGGAATTCATCGCCTAAAAACACACCGTCTGAGGCAGAAAGCGTTGCGGGCGTATCGGCAAAAAAGCGAGTTTTCAAACGGCGAAAATTTTCCAGCTGATGCATATTCATAAAGTGCGCCGCCTCATCCGCACACGAAAGGTGCGAGAGAACATATGAAAAACCGTTTAACTCTTCGGCAGTCAATTGCTCTAAGTCGTATTCGGTAAAGCCCAGACGGTTTAAGCCGGTTTCAATCTGAATGGCGGGGCGGATTGCCTTATCACCGCAGCTCTGCCAAAAACTCAACATCTCCGGCGAGCAGATAACCGGCGTCAGCCGCGCATTTTTAACCGCCGTAAGCGAATCTTCACCCACGCCTTGCAGCACAAAAATATGAGCTTCGGGCACAAACGGACGGATTTGCTCTCCCTCAGAAGCGTGTGCAACAAAATAATGCCTGCAGCCGGCAGCATACAGAGCTTTCACAACCTTAGCCGCCCCCAAACCGTAGGCATCGTCCTTCACCACCGCCGCCGCAACAGCAGGAGCAGAAAGTTCTTTCAATAAGCCATAGTTGTCAACGAGTTTTTTTAAGTTGATATTTAGAACAGGGGTGGTATATATAGGCATAATTTCATTGTCCAGACAGTTGAGGTTAAACTTTTTTATGCAGTTTATTGACACGCACATCCATTTGCAAGATTTTAAAGCAGATTTTGCACCACCGGTTTTGGAAAATCCCGCAGCAATGCGGCTGGTAACCGTATCGGCGACAACATCAGATTTTGCCAAAATCGCAGCGTTGGCAAAGACATATCCCGATAAAATTGTGCCCGCATTCGGCATTCACCCGTGGCATTGGCGCGAGGGGGCGGATATAGATGAATTGAAAGATTACCTGCATAGCCATCCGAACGCCCTCATCGGCGAGATTGGCGTTGACGGCCTAAAAGAGCCTTCAGGTGAAGGACAAGCACAATTATTTGCCGCCCAACTGAAGCTGGCGCAAGAATTTTCCCGTCCGGTAATTATCCACGCCGCCCGAGCCTTTCCGGCGCTGATGCAGTTTGAAAACGCACTAAAAAAGGTAAAATTCGTTCATCACGGTTTTGTGAAGAATCGCGAACTGATAAAATTTATCAATAAAACAAGCGGTTACTTCGGACTGGGCGCACATTTCCTAAAGCAGGAAAAAGCCGCCGCAATGTTTGCCGAAATGCCGAAAGAAAAGATATTGTTTGAAACCGACGCCCCTTATCAGCTACGGGAAGAAACATATAATCAAACCGTACAGGAAAATATAGCCAAGCTTGCCGCTATCTGCGGGCTGCCGGCGGCGGAAATGGAGGAACTTTTAATCCAAAACGCAAAGGACTTTTTAAAATGTTAAACAAGCGGTTACAGCGCACAACAGCGCTTTTAGGAAAAGAAAAAGCAGCAAAAGTCTGCCAAGCTTCGGTGATGGTCATTGGTTGCGGCGCAGTCGGCGGCTATGCACTCGAGATGGTCGCACGCCTAGGGTTCGGCAAGATTTGGACAGTAGATTTTGACACATTTGAAGAAAGCAATGTCAACCGGCAGATTTTAGCCGTCACCGAAACTATCGGGCGCAAAAAATGCGATGTGGCGAAAGAACGTGTACAGTCAATCAACCCCGAGGCAGAAGTGATGGCTGTAGATATGAAAATCACCGCCGACACCCTTGATTTTATCTTAACCGCCAAACCCGATTTTGTGATTGACGCAATAGACGATGTGCCGGCAAAGGTGGCGCTGATTAAGTTTTTGGCTGATAACAACATCAAAGCCGTGTCGGCAATGGGTGCGGCGCTCAAAACCAAGCCTGAACTTCTGCATACGGCAACGCTTGATAAAACCGCCGGTTGCGCCCTTGCCAAAAAACTGCGCGATATGCTACGCAAAGAAGGTTGTGCGCTTTCCAAAGTCCGCTGCGTTTATTCCGCCGAGCCGGTCAAAATCTGCAAAGACGCTGACGGCAACAACATCCTCGGCTCGCTGCCGATGGTTCCCGCTGCAATGGGCGCAATGCTTGCTGCCGAAATATTGCAAATGTGTATTGCAGAAAGCTAGTCCCATTCTCCCAAAACGTGTTCGCGCGTGCGTTTTTTCATCGCCTCGCCAAAGTATTGGTTGCTTTTTAAAACCTCAAATGCATCCATCCCGTCCCTGCCGCGGATTTTCGGGTCTGCCCCGTTTTCCAGCAATGCCTGAATAACCTCCGCCGGATAATTATGTTTAAGTGCAAACAACAGCGGCGTATCCGCCTCATTATTCAAACTGTTTGTGTTTTTCGCTGCTTTAGCAAGCCGGATCATCATTTCTTCATTACCGCTTTTGGTCAAAACATACCATAACGGCAATTCGCCCGCCGCATTCGCACTTTCCGTATCAGCCCCATAACGGAGCAGCATATCCGCCACCATCGGCCCCCCGTGGACAGTAATCACCTGCCACAACGGCGTTAAGCTGCTGTTATCGGCAATATTCGGATCGGCTTTGTTTTCCAAAAGAGCCTGAATCGTTTTTTCGTTCGCCTGCTGTTTAAGGGCTGCCATCAGCGCCGTTTCGCCGGCATTGTTTACCGCGTTAACATTGGCACCTGCGTTAACAAGCGCCTGAATAATCCCCGACGCCGCACTGTTTACCGCCGCATACATCAACGCCGTATTGCCGTTTTCGTCTTTGGCATTCGGATTAGCGCCTTTGTCGGCAAGCAGACGGATTTTCTCAATCTGTTCGGTCAGGGGCACGGCACTGTCGGCAAGCCCCGCGGCAAACATCAGAGCCGTTTTGCCATTTTGGCACGAAGCGTTCACATTCGCCTTGCCGTTAATCAATTTTTCAATCGCCGCTGCGCTCTTGTTTTGCATAACCGCGTTTAAAAGCGTCGTACAACCGTTTGCATCCAAAATATCCACATCCGCATAGTTTTTAAGTGCATCTGCAAGCGCCTCCTCAACATTTTCCTGATACAAACTCTGTCTTAAAGCATTATTGTATTTAAGGTGGTTATCCGCCACAAATTTATAGGCAAGATTAAGTTTCTCTGCCGGAGAGGCATATGGATTTTGCTCAAACGGAAGTGTTTCCTGATAAACGCGCTTATTATAATAATCCAAAACCGATATACCGCGTTTGTCAACCGCATTATAGTCCGCCCCCTGCTTAATCAGATATTGCATCAGCATATCATTGCCCAAAACAGCCGCAGCCATCAACGGCGTACGCCCTTCATTATCGCGCGTGTTAATATCAGCACCGTTATCAAGCAAATTCTGAATCATCGGGATACGCCTGTTATTATAAACCGCCATCGTCAGCGCATCAAAACCAAAATGGTTTTTGCTGTCAACCTTCAAACCATATTCCAACAGCGCGTCAATAATCTGCGGATTAGCATTATACGCTGCCGTCAAGATAAGCGCGGTATTACCATCTTCATCCGTCGCCACAATATTGGCATTATTGTTAATCAGCGTTTCAATAACCGACACGGAAGGATTAGCTTTAACCGCCACAAACAACACTTCATAACGCGGATTGCAATGAGTTTGCATATCTGCCCCGCTGTTGATTAAAAAACTTATGGCTTCAGTGTCATTATGCAGTTCGGCCAGATACAACAGCAACGTTCTGCCATTTTCCATACATTGGTTGAGGTCATTTCCGTCCATCGCCCATTCTTCAATTTCTTCGGTATTAAAATCCATCCCGCGCTTGATACGCGTCAGCAAATCAATACCGGCAGCAATATTCTTCTTCGGACGAATATTTTTTTTGGGAGCCGGCGGTGGTGTCACTTTCGGGGCAGCCGTCGGTGCCGGCAGCGCTTGAAACGGGGCTTCCTCTGCAACAATACCGCCATCTTCGTCATCAAGCCCCATATCCATCATCAAATCATCCAGACAAACTGCCGGAATTGCAAATAACACCACCCCAAAAACGATACTCAAAATACGGGAAAAACGCGATAACGCTGCCATTCAAGCCTCCTAAAATAATTTATCTTATAATAAACGCATATTGCTTGTTTTCAAGCAATGGCTGTGGAAAATCCACATCATAGTTCATTTTATCACTTCAGGCAGCGTTTTTATGCTTGCGCAAGCGCTTAAAATATGATATGCTGTTTTTATATTCAAAATTTCAGAAAGGACATAACAATGGCAACACTGGAATTAAAAGACTGCAGAGAAATGATTGTTTTTAAGGCAATGACCGAAAACGAAAGTTTTTTAGACGCTTGCAAAGCTGTAACAAAATTTGATAAAACGCACCCTGACAAAGAAATTTTGAAAAACGCCACCACACGGGAAGTGCTGCAAAAATGTTTTAAGGAATGCCGCACCGCTCTGGCAACCGCTTTTCCGCGCGGCGAAATTCCGGATTTTAATAATCTCTCCCACCTTAACCGTCTGAAAAACGTATTTAACCAGCAGCTTCCCAAGCGCGGCCGCAAATCGTATGACAACTTCTCATCGGTTTTTCGCGGCAAAATAGGAATGGGAACTATTTTCCTTGAACATATGGAATACATCGGTCAGGCAGGGATGAAATACTACAATTCGCTTATCAGCGAAGAAAAGCGCGAAGCCGAAAAAGTTGAGTACGAACAGGTAACCGTAGGCAGCTACCGCCGTTTAGGCAAGAGCTATGGCAACGGAAAAGTCTTTTCCGGCAAATCGACCTATCAGACCAGCCGCGAAGCTATCCTGAGCCGAAAATTCAACACCCGCGCCTGAATTCCTCCAATCGTCATCTCCCGCCGGTAAAACAAGGGGCTGCCCTCCCCGTCTGCTGCAATGCCGCAAACAAAAAAAGCTCTGCAATCTGCAGAGCCTTCATCATTGGTAGGGGTAGTCAGACTTGAACTGACACTTCCTGAGGAAACAAGATTTTGAGTCTAGCGCGTCTACCAGTTCCGCCATACCCCCATCGGTGAGAAAATGTTTAGACTATATTTTTTTAACAGTCAATAGTTTTTTTTATTTTTTTTGCGATAAAATAACGCGACATTTACTTTTTTATCGTATAATATAATCAAAACAAGGCTCAACAACGGTTTTATAGGTGTGTTAAGTGGAAGAAATTAAACAAAACGCGTTAGATTTTTTAAAAAACGGCGAATATGAAAAAGCAGCTAAGCTCTATGTGCAGCTCGCAATGACGCATCCCGAAGACGAAAATTACCTCATATCGGCCGCCAATTGTTACGACAGAATCGGAGATAAAAAGGTCGCTCTCGGGTTATATAAAAAAGCATACGAGGTTAATCCGCAGTCTTTAACCTTGATTATAAACCTCTCGACCATATATTATGAACTCAAAAATTATGAACAGTCCAAACAATTTGCCGAAATGGCTTTAGCCATCAAAGAAGATAATTTCTCGGCACTGATGAACTTGGGCAACGTCTGCTATGCACGCGGAGATTTTGAACAAGCGCTCGTTTATTATGAAAAAATGTATACCCTGAACCCAAACTCTTATAACGCAATCGTCAACATTGCCAACACCGCCTATAACCTCGGGCAATATTTGCGCGCCATAGAGTTTGCGCAGATGGCTATATCCAAGCGCCCGACCCACGCTGACCCGTATATCGTCGCCGGCAACTGCTATGCAGAGCTGATGAAAACCGAAGAGGCCGCCGGCTGCTTGAAAAAAGCTTCGGAAATCGAACCCAACTCCGACTGGCTATGCAATTCCGTCGCCGCACTGTACCAAAAAGCCGGCAACTGGAAACAAAGCCTTGTGTATGCGTGGAAAGCAATCGTTTTAAAAGGCAATAAAGTCAGCGCCGACGACCACATCAACTTCGGTTATATGCTCTATGAAGCCGAAGATTCGGGCCAAAAAGAACTGATAGAACACTATCTCGCCCGCTGGGAAGAAATGTTTGCCGATAACCCGATTGTTCGCTATATCTGCAGCGCAATTCGCCACGAACAGAATGTTACCGCCACCGATTTAACATATGTAAAAAAGCTGTTTGACGGATTCGCCGGTTCATTTGACGAGATATTAACCGAGCTGGACTACCAAGTTCCGCAATATATCGCCGAATTATTGAAAGACACGCTCAAAACCAAACTGTTTAAAAAACGACGGATTTTAGATTTGGGCTGCGGCACCGGCTTATGCGGTGAAGCGATCAAAACCTATTTCCCGAATGAAGAATTTTACGGCGTTGACATCTCCGAAAAAATGCTCGCCGAAGCCGGAAAAAAAGATATTTACAAAATGCTTTATGCCGACGACATTATGAGTTTCCTCGACGCAAGCACAGATGTTTATCACGCCGTAACCGCCGGTGACGTGCTGACTTATATGGGGGATTTGAAACCGCTGTTCCGCGAAATAGCCGGAAAAATCAAATTCGGCGGTCTGCTTTGTTTTTCAATTTCGAAAAACATTTATAATCAAAACGACTATTACCTTTCCTCTTCAGGTCGCTTTGCACATTCGCTGGCCTATATTCACCGGCTGCTGAAATATTGCGGTTTTGAGGTATTAAAACAAGAAGAACACGTTTTGCGCCGCGAGGGAGTGCACGATGTGGAAGGCTACGTCATTCTGGCAACAAAAAATATTGAAGTCGTGTTTGAATAGCAAAAAGGCTGCGGTAGATTGCAGCCTTTAATTTACCCCGACACAACCAGCGTTTATCTGCCGACATATTGCACAAAATCAATAATGTTCTCAACCGTACGCACAGCGTCTGAAACACGCCCGCGGCGATGTCCGCGTTGAGGGCGCCCGTTATAATATCCGCCATTATGATTGCGGGATTTGCGAAAACCGCTATGCCCTTGTTGTTTGGCATCTCGCAAATATTCATAGGTGTGATGTACTGCTGTAATTCTTCCATCCGGAATAACTCTACCATAACGATCCATCGGCGCAGTCAGCATAATATAATCGTTATCGCCATTGCAGTTTTCATATATCCCCAAAATAGCCCTGTCATTTAAGGTGCGGCCAAGGTTATCGTTAAATTCATAACTCCAAACATATTCATTGCCGTTTTCGTATGCATATTCCCCATTAACAACAACGCCCTGCTGACGCGACTGCCTATACGCATCACGGTTAGCATAAACCTGCGCATACTGCTGTTGCTTAACCTGTGCACCAGAGTTTCGCCCGCCGTTAAGATAAGCATCCAGATCATTAACGGAAACCTCAATAACCTGCGGATTTTGTGCGTACATCTGTTGTGTTGTGCCTAACATCCCAACAGCCATACTAATTGTGGAAACAGTCGCAAATAGCGCTTTTCTTCCCCATTTTTTGGTCTGATTCCATTTTGAAGCATTGGTTTTAACAACGGCTTCGTTGATGGCTCGTTCTGTTTTAAGATTCATCACGCTATCCTCCAATATGTTTTTCTTAATTATAACATACTTTTAGGTATGGTGCAAGATTTTTTTTACCCTCCCCGCCCATACGCATTTCAGCTTGACAATTTCCCGCAAATCAGGCAAAACATTTAGACACTATATCGCGAAAGGACAAACCACAAAATGATAACCGATATCACCCTCTCCCCCGAACTTGCCGCCCTCTACCCGCAAACATCACTAGGCATTTTACGCTACACGGCAAACGTCACAAACCAAACGCCCGAGTTGGACAACACCATCGCCGCCGCCGTTGCCGACACGCAAACCCGTTATAAGCTGGAAGATATCGCCAAACTTACACAAATTGCCAATACCCGCATTGCATATAAAACCTGCGGCAAAGCCCCGAGCGAATATCGCAATTCCGCCGAAGCTCTGCTGCGCCGTATTGTCAAAGGCTTAGGGCTGTATAAAGCCAATAATGTCGTAGACACCGGCAATTTATTTTCCGTCCAAACCGGATTTTCCGCCGGCTCGTATGATTTAAGCAAGGTAAACGGACACATAACACTCCGCCACGCCCCCGCGGAAACGCACTATGAGGGTATCGGTAAAAACAGCGTTAACGTCGGTTTTCTCCCTGCCCTGTTTGATGAACAAGGTGCATTCGGCAACCCGTGTTCCGACAGCCTGCGCACCAGCGTCACCGAAACCGCCCACGAAATATTAACGGTCATCTATGCCTTCTGCCCCGAACCCGAACTTGCCGCCGCACTGGACACATACGAGCAACTGCTCAAAACCTATTGTAACGCAGATATTAAAGAAAAACGGATTTTGAAATAAACACGAAAAAGCCCGCCGTCTGTCAATGGCGGGCTTATTTTTAATCATCAATCACATCCAAATCATACCCCGCGGGCTTGTCTTTCATCCGCGCAAGCACCAAGTTTCGCCCATCTTCGTCCAAGTCCTCAAGCGTTATCACAATGCGTTTGTGATAGTATTTCAATAACCGCCCCGCCACATACCAGTTCACACCATCAACTGTATGTTCAAAATCCCGCACACGCTGTCCGTGCAACCCCAAATCACGCACGATATCGTCATAGCCTAGCCCGCGTTTCAACCTTTCCGCACGCAGCAAACCAGATATTTTTTGATTAAGTGTCCGGTATACATAGCTTCCGATATGCATATCAGATTTTTTAGATTGTTGATTACTCATAATTTCATACTCCATTATTTTAATAGTTAAAACAAAACTGGCGCCGGATAATCCTAGCGCCAGGGAGGTAGAAAATCACATAGATATGACTCTTATGGTCTTCAACATATAACCATAAGCTCCCTGACTTATTATCAAGGAATAAATCTATGAGAGCCTTCTACAGCCCTGACGGTATCTCTACCGACAAGAGAAGTATAGAGAAAGTGGAGTTAAAGTCAAGTTAATTTTGATAGTATTTTCCCCCTCACCTGTCCTCTCCCTCCAAGGGGGAGAGGAATTCTGTAACGCACACTCCCTCCTTCTTGGAAAAAAAAGAACTTTCTTTTAGCGTCCCTCCCCCCCTTCTTTTTTCCTGAGGCAATACGAGGAGCCCCACTCTTTTCCCAAATCATTGCCCCACTCTTTTCCCAAATCATTGCCCCACTCTTTTCCCAAGTCATTGCGAGGAGTTCTCTCTTTTCGTGAGTCATTGCGAGGAGTTCTCTCTTTTCGTGAGTCATTGCGAGGAGCGTAGCGACGTGGCAATCTCAATCGGCAAAAACCTTTTTCAAATCCCCCTCAAGAAAGAGAACAATATGTCCATACTCTCTTAAGATTGCCACGTCGCTTTACTCCTCGAAAAAGCAAGTCTAACCCACTCGCTTACCAATCTATGTAAAAAAAAACACGGTAAAAGACGGTGCTATCGCCGGATGTCCTGCCCAAAACCACAACATATAACAAAAAAAGCGAGCCAAACCGACTCGCTTATCAATCTCTGTCGTAAAACGGAGGAAAATTTTGTGAGTGAATCGCGGAAGCCCTCCAAAGGAGAGGAGCGTACATAAAGGTACGTGACCCGACTGCCGTGAGGCTTCCTCCCGCGAATTCAATCGCAATAATTTTTCCCGTTTTTACTCTACGATTTTAGATACTACACCAGCACCAACAGTATGTCCGCCTTCACGGATAGCAAAACGCAGACCTTCATTCATCGCAATCGGGTGAATCAATGTTGCAGTCATAGTGATGTTATCACCAGGCATTACCATCTCTGTGCCTTCTTTCAGTTCAATCGAACCCGTAACGTCTGTCGTACGGAAATAGAACTGCGGACGATAGTTGTTGAAGAACGGAGTATGACGGCCGCCTTCTTCTTTTGTCAAAATGTAGCATTCGCATACGAATTTTGTGTGCGGAGTGATAGAACCAGGAGCTGCCAATACTTGACCGCGCTCTACTTCTTCACGCTTTGTACCACGCAAAAGAACACCGATGTTGTCGCCGGCTTCGCCTTCGTCCAACAATTTGCGGAACATTTCAATACCGGTACAAGTGGTCTTCTGTGTCGGTTTAATACCAACGATTTCGATTTCATCGCCAACGTGCAATACACCACGCTCAACACGACCAGTAACAACCGTACCACGGCCAGAAATCGAGAACACGTCTTCAATCGGCATCAAGAAAGGCAAGTCTTTCGGACGATCCGGCTGCGGAATGTAAGAGTCTACAGCTTTCATCAATTCAATAATGGAATCGTGACCGATTTTAGCATCGCCGTTTTCCAATACTGCCAAAGCAGAACCTTTAACGATCGGAATTTCATCACCCGGGAAGTCATAAGAACTCAACAGGTCGCGGATTTCCATCTCAACCAATTCCAACAACTCAGGATCATCAACTTGGTCAACTTTGTTCATATAAACAACAATCGCCGGAACGCCAACCTGACGTGCGAGCAAAATGTGTTCACGTGTTTGAGGCATCGGACCATCAGCAGAAGATACAACCAAAATCGCACCGTCCATCTGTGCCGCACCCGTAATCATGTTTTTAACATAGTCCGCGTGACCCGGGCAGTCTACGTGTGCATAGTGACGATTCTCTGTTTCATACTCAACGTGAGAGGTATTAATGGTAATACCACGCGCACGCTCTTCAGGTGCTTTATCAATGTTTGCATAATCTACAAACTCAGCATCACCCTTCTCTGCCAATACTTTCGTAATAGCTGCTGTTAATGTTGTTTTACCGTGGTCAACGTGGCCAATGGTACCAATGTTGCAGTGTGGCTTACTGCGTTCAAACTTCTCTTTTGCCAT
>CAJTWX010000005.1:24688-40549 GCA_910580155.1 uncultured Alphaproteobacteria bacterium | reverse complement strand
TGTTCATCGAAATCACCACTCCGCAAAACCCGCTCCGTCTCGAAAATACCCTCCGCCCCTATAAACGCGGCGAACAACCCTTCACCCCCGAAGCAGCCCAACAAATCCTCGAATCAACCAACCACAAAAAGAACATCTACGACACTCTCCAAATTATCGCCAACCTACCCAAAGAACAACAAGCTCAATACAAAAATATCATCCTCTCCGCCTTCGACCATCGCGAACAACCCGCAGAAACCATCCTCCTTGGCAAAAAACTCGCCGTAGCCAACGGCTTTGAAGACGAGCTAAACGCCATCCTCACCCACGACCCGATGCAAGACACAACAAACGGCATCATCTACGCCTCCGCATCAAACCAAATCGCCGCGGTTATCTCCGCAGACGAGAATCCGGACTTCTCTCAATACCCTGAAGATATAGCCCTGATTTGCACAAACGATGATCTCCATTTTCTCTTCTATGACTTCTCAAAAGTCAAATCTATTAAATTCAAAGAAGGTGCTAAAGCAGAATTTGTCAGCTGCGAAAACCTGCCGCAAATTTTAGACTTCTCTGCTCTCAGCAGGGTCAATATAACCTATGCAAATTTAATAAACGGGTCAGAAATAATCTTCCGTCCCAAATCTTTTGTTTCACTGGAAAGGGTAACAAATCTGCCTCAAAAAATTGACGTTTCAAAATGCCCCAAAGCCTCATTTATCGACTGTGATTTAATTCAGGTTAAATCGCTGTTATGCCCCGAAAATGGCAAGCTTCATCTCAGCAGTTCTAGAAACATCCCCGCCGACACGGATTTTTCCGTCTGCCATTTTGTCTCTTTATACAACAGTCATTTCCAAACCGGTAAAAAAATTGCATTTGGCAAAAACTCGCAAATCAACCTTGATTATGCACGAAACCTCCCGCAAATTGTCGATGTTTCGCAATGCGAGTCTGTCAGCTTTAAAGACACCGAAACCGACTCTGCCGAAACTATTGTTTTCTCCTCTCCCGCGCAAATGCAAAAAAGCCAAATTAACCCTGCGCTGAAAAACAAAATTACCATTCTGAATCCACAGCCAGCACCCACCCGCAGTTTTGAAAGATAGCCCTATTGCCCGCAACATCCCACGGGATAAATCCGCCGCCCCTCTTGAATATTTTTTTAGAACATATATACTTTCTCCCGTAAAATAATTTTTTGGAGGTTCTAATGAAAAAATTGTATCTGGGCTTATTCGCCGTTTTATTTGCATTTAATGCCAACGCGTTTGACCTTGCCGGCGCTGCCAACAAAGTAGCTGAAGGCGCAAATAATACCACTGCCGCAATTGAAGCTAAAAAAGCCGAAGCAGCAGAGGCAAAAGCTGCCCGTGAAAAAGCAGCTGCCGAACGCAAAGCTGCCCGCGAACAAGCTGCAGCTGATAAAAAAGCCGAGTTGGAAAAAAAATTAGCAGATAAAAAAGCTGCAGCCGAAAAAGCCAAAGCTGACCGCGAAGCCGCTGCCGCTGCAAAAAAGGCCGAACGCGAAAAAGCCGTTGAAGACGCCAAAAACAGCTTAAACAACCTCAAAGGCGCTTTTTCAAAATAAGTTAAAGAGCCAACATCAAAGCCCTGCAAACGCAGGGCTTTTTTAATGTATCATCTTTCTTTTCACACATCATTGCAAAAACACAGTCTTCTTATTATGCTTTCTTCTCGTGAGTCACTGCGAGAAGCTTATGCTTTCTTCTCGTGAGTCATTGCGAGGCGCTTTAGCGACGTGGCAATCTCAACCAACAAGAGCCTTTTCACCTCCCCATCCCCCTTCAAGGGAGAGGTAAGAGGGAATGTAAAGGAGAGGGGAAAATAATCCATCCAAATTCTATTTCTCTTTCTGCCCCAGCTCCTCGCGCAGCCTTTTAATCTCTTTCTCAAGCTCGGCAATCCGCTTGTCATACGGGTCAGCGTCTTTGGCGTTAATGCCATATGGCGTAAAGGCACAGCTCTTGGCGCTTTCGGTCTTGTGTGCCGCCGTTCCGACCACGGTCGTATTCGCCGCCACATTCTTAACCACCGTCGCATTTGCCCCGACTTTAGCATTTTTCCCAACCGTAATCGGCCCTAAAATGAGCGCCCCCGCCCCCACAATCACATTGTCCTCAAGCGTCGGGTGACGTTTGCCGCCATTACCCTCAAACGAATTCGTCCCGCCAAGCGTCACCCCGTGATACATCATCACATTATCACCGATTTCCGCCGTTTCGCCGATAACCACGCCCATTCCGTGGTCAATAAAAAAGTTTTTGCCGATTTTCGCCCCTGGGTGAATCTCCACACCGGTCAAAAACCGTGCAAACTGCGAAACAAGCCGCGCCGGCAACCGCCAGTTCCTAACCCACAAACGGTGCGCCAAACGGTAAAACAAAATCCCGTGATACCCCGAAGAGCATAAAAAAGCCTCCCATCTCCCCGAAGTCGCCGGATCTTTTGCCACCACCGTGTCAAGTTCTTCAAGAATTTGCTTGAAATTTGAATTCATTTCTGTTATAACCCCCTCTTGTGTTAGGAAAAATTTAAACATCTTCGGCTAATATAAACGGCACGACAGATGAAATCAAGTTAAAAAAAAGAGTATACAATGGTAGAAGTAATCATTAACGGACACGCCGGCAGACTGGAAGGGCGCTATCACAAAGCCAAACGCCCGGATGCTCCGGTTGCGCTCATTTTACACCCCCACCCCCAATACGGCGGCACAATGAATAATAAAGTGGCATATGCCTTGTTCAGCTGCTTTAAAGACTTGGGTTTTTCGGTTCTGCGTTTTAACTTTCGCGGAGTCGGACGGTCGCAAGGCGTTTTTGAAGACGGTCCCGGCGAATTATCAGACGCGACAATGGCGTTAGACTGGCTGCAGGCAAACAATCCGGACGCCCGCCAGTGCTGGATTGCCGGTTATTCTTTCGGCGCGTGGATTGGGTTGCAGCTCTTGATGCGCCGTCCGGATATTAACAATTTCGTAGCTGTATCCCCGCCTGCAAATGAAAAAGACTTCAGCTTCCTCGCTCCCTGCCCCACTTCGGGCTTAATCATTCAGGGTGGACAAGACGACATTGGCGAACCACAGCTTGTTTCCGAACTTGCAATGCGACTGAACTCCCAGCGCCATATAGACGTTGACTTTGCAATGATAGAAGACGGCGACCATATGTATAATGGCCATCTGGTAGATTTATATAAAGTCGTTGGCAATTATGTCATCAGTGCCCTGTCGAAAAAAGCACCGGCGAAAAAGCGTCGCGGCCGCCGCAAAAAATCCGAAATTGCCGAGCAACTCCTGCTTGAGGGCGGCAATCCGGATGATGATATGCTCGACGACGAAGAGTATGAGGATGATTTTGAAGACGAGGACTACGACGACGATATGCTCGACGACGAAGACGATAACTTCGACGACGAGGAATAGTCCCCCGCTTCACAAAAAGTTATCTAATATCGCAAACACCCGCCTCAAAATGGAGTAATTTTCAAGGTAAACATTATGACGCAGATACCTCGGAATGGACACCAACACCCAAGGTGCCCGCTGCGATACGGCACTTTGGCATAACGGTACATACTATCAGTGGATATGGGAAAATGAGCATTGTGTTTATACCGGAGATTTTTTGGTCGGGTATTATTTTTATCTGCTGCTCTATTTGCTCTTTGACGTCGTCCGCCGCAAGATTATCGGACATAATCCGTCCCATCGCTTGCGCCTTGCGGAAACCGGCGTATGGCTCGCGTTCTATTGGTTCGCCCTTTTAGGACTATACGCGAAACACCTGATAGTTGGGCTAAAAACCGCTTGAAAAAATAATCAAGCCAACATATACTGCAAGGCATAATTTGTTATGGGAGAAAATCTGATGCGACGGTTATACCACACTCAAAAATCGCTGGTCAGCAGCCTCATATTCTCAAGCCGCTTAATCTCATCGCGACATTTCATCGCTTTTTCAAATTCCAAATCGGCCGCAAAGGCTTTCATCTCTTTGGTGAGCTTCTTAATTTCTTTCTCGATGTTCTCGAGCCTGTCGCGAGCAATCGGCACCGGCAGACTGCCGTCTTCATCGGTTTCTGTCATTGTTAATAGCGTGTTCGAAATCGCTTTCTTAATCGTCTTTGGCGTAATACCGTGCTCAAGGTTATATTCAAACTGCTTTTTGCGCCGCCGCTCGGTTTCCGAAAGCGCAAATTTAATCGAATCCGTCATCTTGTCAGCATAAAGCACCACACGCCCCTCGGCGTTGCGCGCCGCCCGCCCGATGGTTTGAATAAGCGAACGTGTCGAACGCAAAAATCCCTCTTTATCCGCATCAAGAATAGCCACCAGCGAACACTCCGGAATATCCAACCCCTCACGCAACAGGTTAATCCCGACCAACACATCAAACACCCCTTGGCGCAAATCACGGATAATCTCAATACGCTCAATCGTATCAATATCCGAGTGCAAATAGCGCACCTTAATCCCGTTTTCGTGCAGATATTCAGTCAGGTCTTCCGCCATTTTCTTGGTAAGCGTGGTCACAAGCGCCCTCTCCCCTTTGGCAATCACGCGGCGGCATTCTTCCATCAGGTCGTCCACCTGCGTTTCCACCGGTTTCACCACACAAATCGGATCCATCAGCCCTGTCGGGCGGATAACCTGCTCGGCAAAAACACCCTTGCTCTGCTCCATCTCCCAGTCCCCCGGGGTAGCAGAAACAAAAATCGTCGGCGCGCGAAATTTATCCCACTCCTCAAACTTCAGCGGACGGTTGTCCACGCAAGAAGGCAAACGGAAACCATAGTCCGAAAGCGTATTCTTGCGGTTGCGGTCACCACGATACATCCCGCCGATTTGCGGCACAGAAATATGGCTCTCGTCAATAAACACCAGCGCGTCTTTCGGAAAATACTCAAAAAGTGTCGGCGGTGGTTCCCCCGGAGCTCTGCCGGTCAGATAACGCGAGTAATTTTCAATCCCTTTACAATGTCCTGTTGTTTCAAGCATTTCGAGGTCAAACCTCGTGCGTTGCTCAAGCCTTTGTGCCTCCAAAAGTTTATTTTCTTCCCTAAATTCGGCAAGCCGCAGCGCCAAATCTTCCCGAATACGCCCCATCGCCTGCGAAAGTGCCGGCCGCGGCGTCACATAGTGATTGGCAGGGTAAACGGTAATCGCGTCCAAATCCGCCGTTTTTTTGCCGGTTAACACATCAAATTCGCTGATTTTCTCAATCTCATCACCAAAAAAAGATATGCGCCATCCCCTGTCTTCATAGTGCGCCGGAAAGATGTCAAGCGTATCCCCCTTAACACGAAAGGTCGAACGCACAAAATTCGCCTGATTGCGCTCATATTGCAGCGCCGCAAGGTTTTTATAAATTTCCTGCGGCTCCACGCAATCGCCTTTTTTGAGGTGAAACGCCATCGCCGAATACGATTCCATACTCCCCAAACCGTAGATGCACGATACCGACGCCACGATAATCACGTCTTTTTCCTCAAGCACATTGCGTGTCGCCCCGTGGCGCATGCGGTCAATCTGCTCGTTAATCGCCGAGTCTTTTTCGATGTAGGTGTCGGTTTTCGGAATGTATGCTTCCGGCTGATAATAGTCATAGTAAGATACAAAATACTCAACGTGATTATGCGGAAAAAACTCTTTCATCTCAGCATAAAGCTGCGCAGCAAGGATTTTATTGGGCGCCATAATCAAGGTTGGCTTTTTCATCTCCTCAATGATTTTTGCCATCGTAAATGTCTTGCCCGAACCGGTCACACCAAGGAGCACCTGATTGCGCTCTCCGCGCCTCAGCCCGTCACACAATTGACGGATGGCCTCCGGCTGGTCACCGGAAGGTTCAAACGGACTGACAACTTGAAATTCATTACTCATAAGAAACAATATAATCCTCCCTCCTCGTAAATGTCAATATCCAAAACACCGCATTCTCATTCACCCGTTCACATAAAACAAAGCCCCGCTCCAAGATTTCTCTTGAAACGGGGGTTTGTAATGTCAGCCGTTAAACATACCGGCCTTGCGCATTTGGGTAATCACCTGCTCGCTGACACGGAAATGATTAACCGTGGAAAAAATGAGTTCCATCTTAACCTCGTGCGACAAATCCTCACGGTCATAAAGCGCTTTGATATGTTGAAAACATATCCCCGAATACGAGCCGGAAAAAAACGCGATTTTTGAGATATAGCGGCGGATAACATTCGCACTCGCACGCGCAAACAGCTGCAAGCCGGATATTCTGGAAACCGAAACATTGTTTCGGATAACCCAGAAAAACAAATAATCCAGACACTCCGGCGACGCATTTTCATACACGAGCCGGCGCAAATAGATACTGTTTCTGTTATACCCCTGAAAGAACTCGGTCTCTTCGCGTAAAAAACGCATCAGCTCCATTTTCTTTGCCGCAGCAATAACCACACTCTCCAGACTTTTACGTGGCGGACACAGCCAAATGACACGGGCTTTTCCGTAAAAACGCACAAACGCCTCACATTTTTGTTCTTCATCGCCGGTTTCAAACAAAGCGGCAAGATAGTTGAAGAACCCTCCGCCACAAAGATACGCAAAAATATCGGCATTTTTAAGCGCCAAAATTTCTTCATAATGTGCTTTCGCAAATGCAATCTTTTGCGGCCTGCTTAATTTGCTGAAGTATGTTACAAACTCGGTAACACCCACTTCGGATAAAATAATATCATCCATAGACTTAAAAATTTAACACCTCAAGCATAATCACCCGTATCCCATTTTGTCAAGCAGTTTTTTGTCTACTTTTATCTTTCCTTCAATAAAATCTTCCCAAATCTCCGCAGCCTGTTAATTCTCCGTTAAACAATCCTCATTATAATGCCCAAAAAATAACTCAAAGAGGACGATAAAAATGGAAAAAACACACTTAAGCTGGGATGAAATAAAACATTGGAGTGACATCTTGGCAGAAAAAATTGCCGCCGACTGTGCCGACCTCGAACAAGCAACACTTGTGGCTGTTTCCCGTGGCGGCTTAATCCCCGCCCAGCTGGTAGCCTACAAACTAAACATCCGCGATGTCCGCGTAATGAAGCTGATTTCATATAATGACGCCGGTCAAAGAGAAGAAATTAAAGATATCTCGACCGACCGCCTGTTTGACGGCGGCGATGTTTATTTTATAGATGATTTAGCCGACAGCGGCTCCACAGTAGAATACATCCGCAAAAAATTCCCGACCGCTCGAATATGCACGCTCTTAATGAAAACCTGCTGCGAAAAAGAACCGGATATCTGCGCCCGTTCGGGGTTAGACGCTGACGCTTGGCTTGTCTTCCCGTGGGATTAGAAATAAAAAACAGAAGTAAAACACACCTCTCTTAATAAGGAGAGGTATTTTTTATTGCCAACCGATCCATTCCTGATACATTTTTGCAAGCAAGCCCCTTTGTTACCCGTGGCGCTGCCACATCGTTGCAGGTGCGGCGCGCACCGACCCGACTGAAGTGAGGCGTCCCCCCGTACAGGAGCACCATCCGCAAGCAAATCACACTAGAGTAGTTGTAGTGGAAAAATGTGAAATTTTGCGAAATGACCGCAGATGTCCCCCAAAGGAGGGGAGCGTAGTAAACCTACGCGACCCGACTGAAGTGAGGCGTCCATCTGCGAGTCAGTTCACAAAATTTCACATTTTTCCGACGACACCATCGGCAAGCTTCGGCTCAAACCAAGTACTCTTTGGCGGCATCAGCATTTTTTTATCCGCAACGGCAAGAAGCTCGGCAACCGCAGTCGGATAAACCATAAATCCAACCCGTCCCAAAGCAAGGTCAACCACACGCTCAATCTCCTCCGCCCCGCGAATACCACCGATAAAATCAATGCGCTCATCATTGCGCAGGTCGGTAATCCCGAGAACTGCCGCCAGAACCTTATCACTCAACACACTGACATCAAGACGCGAAACAGGATCATCCCCTAAAGGCAGACCGGTGTAGTTCATCTCATACCACGTTTTGTTGAGATACATCATAAACTGCCCCTTGCGCGAAGGCTTACGCCGCTCAGCCTTAATCAACTCAAAACCGGCAGACTTTACCGCCGCAATAAATTGCTCTTCGGATAACCCGTTCAAATCAAACACCACGCGGTTATAATCCCAAATGCGCATTTCGTCTTCAAAAAAGGCCACAGCAAGAAAACGCTCGGAGTTAGACGTGCCGTTTTCCGCAGCCAGTCGGGAAGCGGCAGCCGAACGATGATGCCCGTCTGCAATATAAGCTTCGTCCTGCTCGGCAAATGCGGTAGCAATAAAGCTCAATTCACCACGGTCAGAAATTTCCCACAGCGTATGGCGCACATCATTATCACCAATGGCAGAAAACAGTGGCTTGCGTTCTGCCACCACTTTGGCTAAAAACGCCTTAACTTCGGGCAGGTTCTTATTGATTAAGAGCGCCGGCCCCGTCTGAGCCCCTACGGCGCGGATTTGCTTAACGCGGTCATTTTCTTTGGCAACACGGGTCAGTTCGTGGCGTTTGATACGTCCTTCGTTATACGCCGCCACCGATGCCGCCACGGCAAGCCCCGTCTGCGTATGACTGCCCATTTTCATCTGATAAACATAAAAACACGGACGTTCGGATTTTTTCAAAACACCGCCGTCTAAAAGCCGCTTAAAGTTCTCCGCCGCCTTAGCATACACCCTGTCTTCATAAGGCGAAACATCATCATCAAAATCGATTTCAGCTTTAGAGATATGCAAAAAGCTGAGCGGTTTTCCTTCCGCCTTAACCTTCGCCTCTGCAGAAGACAGCACATCATATGGCGGCGCAATCACCTCTCCGGCGGTTTCCGCTGTCGGCACAATCCCGTAAAACGGCGCATAAATCAAATCATCAGTCATCATCGCAAATTTCCCCATAGTTCAAGTTTCACTACCAAAACTCTACCGCGCCGCGAAAAAGAATGCAACCGCCGTCCTCACCTTAATCACAGCGATTTTTATCCCCATCGCAAAAAAACGCTTGCAATTAAAAAAAACGCCTGTTATAAGGATTGTCGTTGCCGTTTTAGCTCAGTTGGTAGAGCAACGCATTCGTAATGCGTGGGTCGGTGGTTCAAGTCCACTAAACGGCACCATTTTTATTTTAAAATCATTTATTTCAAAAGCAAAAAAGAACAAAACAAAAACTTAACAATCAAAACGAAACTTTATATAAAATTTATGCCGGTGCGCTAACACCGGCAAATTACTTCAACTTGAAAGGGGTAAAACCTAATCTTTTACTCATTTCGTGAGTTGAAGATAGCATATAATATCTGATTTGTCAAGATATTTATGCAAGGTTTTCCCCTTTCCAACAAGAAAGGCAAAAATAATGATAATAAAGCTTATTATTGTTATTCGGAAATTCCGGATTTTCTTGACTATCAAACGATAGCAAAACGGGAGGGGGTGCACTAAGCTCCCTCTTTTATATATAACAAAATTTTTCCTCCCCGATGGTTGAAACCGCACATAAACTAATTATCTATACGCTGTCATCAACAACGGAGTAAAAAAATGCCCGAAATCACCGTTATAATGCCGATTTACCGCACTCGCCCCGCCCACCTCAAAGCAGCGATAGAAAGTATCCTCTCGCAGCAGGAAGCCGACTTTGCGTTTCATATCCTGAATGACAGCCCCGAAGACAAATCTTTATTCCGTCTCGTCAAGACCTACCGCGACCCGCGGATAGTATATCTCGAAAATCCTAAAACTTTAGGCATTGCCAAAAGCTACAACCGCCTGCTTGAGAGCGCGAATACGCCGTATATTGCAATGATGAACCACGATGACATCGCGCTCCCCACCCGCCTCAAACGCCAGTTCGCATATCTGCACACCCATCCCGAAACAGTCCTCATCGGCACGGCATATAAAAAATTCGGCGAGATAAACCGTTTTAAAACTGTAACCCCGCCGCTGTCAGACGCCAAAATCCGCGCAATGATGTTGTTTAAATCCCCCATCCACCACCCGACCATAATGTTTCGCCGCCAAACGGCAATTGCTAATCATATCCGCTATAACGAAAACTACATCAGCTTAAACGACCGCCAGTTTTATTATGATATGGGCAAACACGGCACACTTGCAAACCTTGCCGAACCGCTGTATAAATACCGTTTTCATCCCGAAATGACCTCCAAAACCCACAAACAGCAAATCTCCGCCGAACAAAAATCTTTTCACGCAATGTGGTTTAAAGATAACTATATCCGCCTGTCACCAATGCAACAAATAGCTTTTGATGATTATGCCGCCACCGGACGCTGCCGCATAAAAGACCCGCAAACGCTCAAAACCGTACAGCAGGTACTGGAAATATTGTCGGCAGAAAATCAAAAACGGCACTTTGCCCCCGAACCGGAGTTTTCCAACCTCTGCGGCAAATATCTGGTCAAACGCTGCTTAAACGCCGCCGTCTACGGCAAAATCGCCTCCCCCGAAATACTCACGGCCACCCCTCTGCCCATCCGTCCAAATTTCTTGCTAAACCTCGCCAACTACGCCCTCTCGTGGAGAAATTAAATGAAACTCGCCGTCATCCTCCACCTCTATTATGAAGACCAGCTCCCCGAAATCATCCGCCACCTCCAAAACCTTAATGCCGCCAACATAGATTATGATTTATACATAACAAACATCAACAACCAACCGGAGCAGTCTGTCAAAGAAAAATTTTCTTTTTGCGTTCCTCCCCCCTGGAGGGGAAGGTTAGGAGAGGGAGAAAACCATCCATCCTTAACTTTCATCCCTACCCCGAATAACGGCTATGACATCGGCCCCTTCATTGACGCCCTGCACCACATTAACCTTAATAATTACGATTACATCTTAAAACTGCATACCAAAGGCAAAACCTCACCGAATTATACCCTCTTAAACAACCGCCGGCTGAATAACACATTGTGGGGCAAAATTCTCTGGAATGCACTCTTAGGCTCTGCCAAACAAATCCGCCGCAATATCGCCGTAATGGAACAAAACCCGCAAATTGGAATGCTCACCGCCCGCTATTGCCTGACCGGCGAACCAAAATTTTATCAAAAACACCTGCCGCAAATTAACCGCGAATTGCAAAAACTGGGCTTTTCGCCAATGCAAAATTTCGCTTTCCCCGCCGGTTCAATATTTCTGGCGCGCACAGAGGTTTTAAAACCTTTTCTTACGTATACCATCAACGACTTTACCCTCACCAACGGTAAAATAAAAGAGGGAACGCTCGCCCATATCGTCGAACGCCTGTTCGGTGCCGTCACCATAACGCAAGGCTATAACCTTGCCCCTGCCCCGCACAAAACCTACGCTATTGCCCGTCTGCTCGTCGGCTTAAAACGCTTCATCTACCAAAAAAAATACACATCCTCGGGCAAAACCCTGATAAAAATCTGCAAAATCCCTGTTTATAAGAAATCATAGTCCTCTCTCATCCCCAATTTACACTCCTTCCACAAAGAAAGGGGGAAGCAAGTTTCCCCCTAAAACAAGCACCATCTGCAAACTGGTTCACAAATCAGCACGCTTCCCTTATTTTGCGCACACGTTCAATCAACGCCCTTGTCGACCCGTCGTGCGCAGCGGCAACACCGCCCTCAAGCTCCGGCAAAATTTTCAAAGCCAGCTGCTTACCAAGTTCCACGCCCCACTGGTCAAAGGAATCAATCTCCCAGATAACGCCCTGCGTATAAACCTTGTGCTCATACATCGCAATAATCATCCCGAGTGCAAACGGTGTCAGCTTGTCAAGAATAAACATATTCGAAGGCCTGTTACCGTCAAAGCTCTTGTTGAGTTTGAGTTTCTCAACCGTCACCTCGTCCTTGCCGGCATTGCGTAGTTCAGCAGCCGCCTCTTCCACAGTTTTGCCGCGCATCAAAGCCTCAGCCTGCGCTAACACGTTCGCAAGCAAAATCTCGTGATGTTTGCCGATTTCATTATGCGAAACTGCCGGAATAATAAAGTCTACCGGCACCGGCTCCGTTCCTTGGTGCAAAAGCTGGAAGAACGAGTGCTGCACATCCGTTCCCGCCCCGCCGAAAAGCGCCGGACCAGTTGCATAGTCAGTAATCTTCTTGTTATCCAAGCGCACCGATTTGCCGTTGCTCTCCATATCCAGCTGCTGCAAATACGCCGGCAGCGATTTCAGATATTGGTCATAAGGAATAACCGCATAACGGTGAATATTGTAATAATCGTTATACCAAATGCCGATAAGCGCCATAATCACCGGAATATTTTGCTCCAAAGGCGCGGTACGGAAATGCTTGTCCATCGCCTCCGCTCCTTTTAAGAGCTGCTCGAAATTGTCATAGCCGACTGCCAACGCAATTGATAAACCAATGGCAGACCACAACGAATACCGCCCGCCGACAAAATCCCAAAACTCAAACATATTGTTAACATCAATGCCAAACTCTGCCACAGCCTTGGCGTTGGTGGAAAGCGCCACAAAGTGGTTGGCAACCGCCGCCTCGCCCAAAGCTTTCACAAGCCACTCGCGGCAAGTGCGTGCATTCGTCAGCGTTTCAATGGTCGTAAAAGTCTTGGACGCCACGATAAAGAGAGTTTCCTCTGGGTCAACCTGCCCCAAAACTTCCGCACAAGCCGTCCCGTCAATGTTCGAGATGAAATAACATTGTACATCTTCCGCCCAATATTTTTTGAGAGCCTGCGTCACCATATACGGCCCGAGGTCAGACCCGCCAATGCCGATGTTAACAATGTTTTTAAGCTTCTTGCCGGTTGCCCCCTTAAATGAACCGTTGCGTACCGCTTCGGAAAATTCTTTCATCTTCGCCAATACACGACGAATTTCCGGCATAACGTCCACACCGTCTACCGTCACCGGCTTACCCGAGAAATTGCGCAGCGCCGTATGCAAAACCGCGCGGTTTTCGGTAATGTTGATTTTTTTGCCCGAAAACATATCTTCAATGCGTGATTCGAGGTTATGCTCACGCGCCAGTTCAAACAACGCCGCCAAAACTTTGTCATCAAAGCGGTTTTTCGAATAGTCAAACGTCATCCCCTCAAAGTTAAGGGTATATTTCTCTGCCCTGCCGGCCTCCGCCGCAAAAAGCTCATTCATTGTCGTGCCGTTAAAACGCTTATACTCATCCATAAGCCCCGCTACCGCGTTCGAAACCATTTTCATACTCCTAAAAAGTTACACTAATAGCCCCAAAATAAGCCCCGCCCCCGCCGCTGTCAACACCTTTCCCCACTTCTCCCCGACTTTCTGCCCGTTCCCCTTTTTCGCGAGTCATTGCGAGGCGCCCCCTTTTTTTCGTGAGTCATTGCGAGGCGCAACGCGCCGTGGCAATCTCCCCCCCCTAGAACTGTTTTCATTAACCCAACATTAACCTACTTATGCTATCCTGCGATAAATTTAGCGAAAGGACACATAGAATGGTAAAAACCGTATCTGAAAAACAAACCGTTGCCAAACGTGCCGCCGCCTCAATTAAAGCCGCGCCGCAAAAGCTTGTCGAACACACCGTCAACACTGCCTTGAACACGGTTGAAAAAGCCGCCGAAAAACAGGCAATCCGCACCGAAAAAGCTGTCAACAAGCGCATCGCCAAAGCTGTCAAAAAAGCCGAAAAACAGGCTAAAAAACAGCCGACCAAAACCACGGCCGCCAAACGTGCCGCCGGCAAAATCAAAGCACAGATTAAGCAAATCCTCGCCCCCGAAAAAGAAGAAGTTTTTTATTACAGCCAAAAAGCCCTCGTGCTCTTAACACTCATATACGGCGCCATTGCTTTTTTGGTCTATATGCTCGCCAACACCTTGCTCCGTTGCGGTTGTCTGGAAAAAGACAGCCTGCTGTTTGCTGTCCTGTGTGTCACAATGGCGCTGACAGTCTTGGCGTTGGGCGGCGCAGTACTGGTAATGATATTCCCGCCGCGTGTGGCAACGGTTAATTCCAAAACCATCAAAATCGATCATAACGCCCCCCTGTTCTGGAAAGACGTGAAACTGGCGGAAGAAAAATATTCGAGCCCCCTCTCGCGCCGCTCGATTATCGTGTTGCACCTGCGCGACGATGCCAACTATCCGCTGACTTTTATGCAAAAGCTCTGCAGGTATAATGTCTTCACCCCGTTTTCGCTGCCCCTGTACGCGATAGATGCCAAAGACGCCAACCGTCTCCGCCAACTCGTCCAAAAACACTGCAAATATCAAAACAGCACAAAATAAGGCTCTCCTCCCCCCTCTTCGCGCGTCATTGCGAGGGCTCACTTTTTCTCGCGCGTCATTGCGAGGGCTCACTTTTTCTCGTGAGTCATTGCGAGGAGCGTTAGCGACGAAGCAATCCCCCTCAGCAAGCCCCTCCCTCTCCCCACACCGCAGCCCACATCGTTGCACCTGCCGCCGGCAGCCCCCTCCCCGAGCCAGTGCGCAGCCACTCATACTGCCGCACTTTTTTTTCTTGACAAAAAAAACACCCCGTGCCAAAATTGCCCCTTAATAATAAATTATTGTATCACCAAATTTTTATCACTATGTTGAATATTTTAACAAACGCGCCGTATTTCAAAGAATCGGCAGTTACGGGAATTTGCGGCAGCGCAAACGGCACTTTTGCCCTCAAAACGGCAGATAACAAGTTTCACCTGTTCGCAGCAGACGGCACCTTTCTAAAAAGCATTCAGGCGACCGATGTCCGCATTTTGAATGACAACAGCTGCTTCGTGTATGAGCCGCCGCGGGCAGACAGCATTCTCGCAGTTTCATTTCTGCAAATACAGCAAATCTGGAACCTCTATGCTCCAGACGGCAAGCTGATGTTGCAAGACCTCAGCAGCTGCGAGATATATGCCAACGGCTGGTATCGTGTGGTTAAAGATGACAAGCAGTATCTTTATGACGGCAGGCATAATCTGATTGCCGCAGGCTTTAAGAGCTGCGCCGTGTTTCCCAAAGGCTATGCCCTGCGTTCAAACGAAACCTACTATGAATATGCAGACTGGCAGGTTTATTCGCCGGACAAAACCTATGTAAAACCTTTCCGCAACATTAGCGCAATCTTAGGCGACGGTTTGTTCCTTGGCTATCGCTATGCCTCCGCGGAAACATCCCGCATTCAACACCTCGGCAGTTTGTATGACACCGAATCTGATGAAGCGCTGGTTTCCGGCATCTGCGGCTATAAAACATTTCCCAACGGCAAGTTTATCTTGATGTTTGAGGATAAAGTCTACGGCCGGACTGCCAAAATCTACGCACCGGACGGACACCGTTTAAGCACCGGCACCTGCGAGGCCGTCTTCCTGCCGGACGGACGTTTCATCCAGCTCGTTAACAAGCGGATAAGCGCGCTTTACCGCCCAAACGGCCTGCTGTGCACCGACGAAGTCTGGAACTACGAAATTGCCGGCAATTATTACCTCTTGGGCTACGAGGGCATAGAAACGCTTTATAACGACAAAGGCAAAGACCTTGGCAACGGCTACGGATTGATAGCATACGAAAACAACCTCGCACTGTTTGAAAACGAACAAGCCTGCCACCTGTTTAACCAAAACGGCCACGTCCTCTCGCTTAACATTCCCGAGTAATCAAAAAAACACCCGTATCCCCCGCGGATACCGGTGTTTTTTTATGCCTGAAAAAAAACATTATAACTCATCCCCCAGCCTTCCCCACACGCGTCATTGCGAGGGCATCAGCCCGTGGCAATCTCCCTCTTCCCGCGCGTCATTGCGAGCCGTGACGTCAGTCACACAAGCGCGGCAATCCACAAACTCCTCCTATAGTCATTGCGAGCCGTGACGTCAGTCACACAAGCGAAGCAATCCACAAACTCCTC
>CAJTWX010000005.1:16422-24588 GCA_910580155.1 uncultured Alphaproteobacteria bacterium | reverse complement strand
AAACCGGTGCGACAGCACGCTTCATTATACCATACTCTCCAAAGATTGCCACGTCGGCTGCGCCTCCTCGCAATGACTCTATCACCGTGAGTCATTGCGAGCCGTGACGTCAGTCACACAAGCGAAGCAATCCACAAACTCCTCCTATAGTCATTGCGAGCGCCGCCGTAAGGCACAAGTGCGCGGCAATCCATAGACAGGTGACGCAGTCACACAAGCGAAGCAATCCACAAACTCCTCCTATAGTCATTGCGAGCCGTGACATCAGTCACACAAGCGTGGCAATCCACAAACTCCTCCTATAGTCATTGCGAAGTGCGCCGTAAGGCAGCAGCTGAAGCAATCCACAAACCGGTGCGACAGCACGCTTCATTATACCATACTCTCCAAAGATTGCCACGTCGGCTGCGCCTCCTCGCAATGACTCTATCACCGTGAGTCATTGCGAGCCGTGACGTCAGTCACATATCGCCGCGGCAATCCACAAACCGGTGCGACAGCACGCTTCATTATACCATACTCTCCAAAGATTGCCACGTCACTCCGCTCCTCGCAATGTCTCTATCATCGCGAGTCATTGCGAGGCGCGTGACGTCAGTCACATATCGCCGTGGCAATCTCAACCAACAAGAGTAATCTGTTGACATTCTCTGCCCAATAAGATACCCTACACCAAAAAGGAGAGCCGAATGACCGCTTACGTATATATTCTTTTTAATCAAAAAAACGGAACGCTCTACGTTGGTGTTACAACAGATTTAGTTAAACGTGTTTACGAGCATAAAATAAAACTAAATAAAGGATTCACACAAAAATACAATGTCGATAAACTAGGATATTATGAAATTTTTGATGATATCGGAACGGCAATTAACAGAGAAAAAACTTTGAAAGCCGGAAACAGACAACGCAAAATTGAGTTAATTGAAAGTATGAATCCTGAATGGATCGATTTGTATTATCGTTTATAAGGCGTGACCACATCACCGGTTTATGAATTGCCACGTCACTCCGCTCCTCGCAATGACTCACAAAAAAAACGACACAAATAAAAAAAAAGCAGCAAGTCATTTCTAACCTGCTGCAAGGGTAGTCCCCCTACCAATGTCAATAAAGGAGTAAAATTTTGCGAGTGAGCCGCGGATGTCCTGCGAAGGAGGGGAGCGTACATTGAGGTACGTGACCCGACTGAAGACAGGCTTCCATCCGCGAGCTCAATCACAATAATTTTGCCCTTTATTTATATTGGGACATGTGTTCGAGGAGTGACCTCTTCTCATTCACACCCTCTTGCGCTTTGTCAAGAAGCTGGGAGTAACGTTCCGGATTCATCTTGTTGACAACCTGAAAACGGGTTTCGCTTGCCATATAGTCAGCCAAAGGTTTGGTCGGTGCTTTAGAGTCAAGCATCAACGGCGCTTTGCCTTCTTTGATGTTTTCCGGATTATAACGATACAACGGCCAAGAACCGGTTTCAACAGCGTCTTTCTGGTGAGCCAGACCTTCAGCCATATTCAACCCTTGGTTAATACAGTGCGAGTATGCAATAATCAAAGACGGACCATCAAAAGCCTCAGCCTCGTTCATCGCCTTGATAACCTGCGTATCGTTCGCACCCATCGCAACCTGAGCCACATAAACATTGCCGTAAGACATAGCAATCATAGCCAAGTCTTTCTTCGGCAGTTCTTTACCGGCAGTTGCAAACTTAGCGGATGCACCCATCGGCGTCGCCTTAGACTGCTGACCGCCGGTGTTAGAGTAAACGCCCGTATCAACAACCAAAATGTTTACATTGCGGCCTGATGCAATAGCGTGGTCAAGACCACCAAAGCCGATATCATAAGCCCAACCGTCACCACCGATAATCCAAACGGATTTCTTGATGAGGTAATCAGCAACTTCATTTAAGTGAGCTGCAACATCGCCGGAAATGCCTGCAAGTTTCGCACGCAATTCTTTAACGTTATCGCGCTGAGCATCAATCTCTGCGTCATTAGACTGCGGATTCGCCAAAATCTTGTCAGCAATCTCGCCCAACTGGCCTTTCAGTTCGTTCAGCAAAGATTTAGCTGTTTCTTCACCTTGGTCAACCGAAACGCGCATACCCAAACCAAACTCGGCATTGTCTTCAAACAAAGAGTTTGCCCAAGCCGGACCAAAACCTTTTTCATCCTTGCAATAAGGAGTCGTCGGCAGGTTGCCGGAGTAAATGGAAGAGCAGCCCGTTGCGTTGGCAACAACCATACGGTCACCAAATAATTGAGTTAACAACTTGATATACGGTGTTTCGCCACAGCCGGCACAAGCACCCGAAAATTCAAACAACGGACGAATCATCTGAGTTGTCTTCGGCAGATTCTTCGCTACTTCCGTACGCTTAACATAAGGAAGAGTTTCAAAGAATTTCCAGTTAGCCTTTTCAACATCAAGATGATTTTCGATGTGATCCATATTGATGGCGTGCAGTTCCGGATTAGCCTTATTCTTCGCCGGACAAGCCGATACGCACAAGCCGCAGCCGGTGCAGTCTTCAGCCGAGATTTGTAAGATAAATTTCTTGCCGGCAAATTCCTTACCCTTATAGTCAGCGCGTTTCAAAGTAGCCGGAGCAGAAGCCAACTGAGCCTCGTCCGCCACTTTCATACGGATAACGCCGTGCGGGCAAACAATCGAACACTTGCCGCATTGAATACAGGTTTCAGGATCCCAAACCGGAATTTCAGTTGCAATGCAACGCTTTTCATATTGGGTAGTTCCTGTCGGCCAGGTACCATCAATAACTTCCTGAAGTTCGGAAGTTTTAACACTGTCACCTTTGTCAGCAATCAACTTCGCGGTCAGACCCTGAACAAACTCAGGAGCATCCGCCGGAACCGGAGCCAGACGGCTGAAAGTAGAGGTAACGTGATCCGGATAAGTAACTTCAAACATATGCTCCAAAGAAGCATCAACAGCCGCATAGTTCTTCTGAACAATGGCGTCACCCTTCTTGGAGTAAGTTTTCTTAATCGCCGCCTTAATCTGGGCAATAGCCTCATCTTTCGGCAAAATGTTTGAAATTGCAAAGAAGCACGCTTGCATAATCGTGTTAATGCGTGCGCCCATACCGGTTGCGCGAGCAACTTCAATCGCGTTAATCGTGTAGAACTTCAGCTTTTTAGAAATAATCTGTTCCTGAACTTCTTTCGGCAGGTGGTTCCAAACTTCGTCGTGCGGATACGGTGCGTTCAACAGGAACGTAGCCCCCGGTTTCGCAATGTGCAAAATATCAACCTTGTTCATAAACTGGAACTGGTGGCAAGCCACAAAGTCCGCTTGGTTGATGAGATAAGCCGAACGAATAGCATTGTCAGAAAATCTCAGGTGAGAAGTTGTCATAGAACCGGATTTGCGGGAGTCGTAAACGAAATAGCCCTGACCATACTTGCCTGCATCTTCAGCAATAATCTTAATCGAGTTCTTGTTAGCGCCAACCGTACCGTCTGCACCCAAACCGAAGAATACGGCGCGGACAACATCATCCGGTTCAACATCAAACGTTGCATCATAAGCAAGCGATTTGTTGGTCACGTCATCGGTAATGCCGACAGAGAAACCGTTAATCGGGTTAGCAGATACGGCATTGTCAAACACAGCCTTCGCCATAGCCGGCGTAAATTCTTTAGAAGACAAGCCATAACGACCGCCATAAATTTTCGGCAGCGCTTTAATTTCACCGTTAGCAAATGCTTGAGAAAGTGCTGTCACAACATCCAAATACAACGGTTCGCCCAAAGAGCCGGATTCTTTGGTTCTGTCAAGAACAGAAACAACTTTTGCAGTTGCAGGCAAAGCCTTAATCAAAGCTTTCGCAGGGAACGGACGATAGAGGTGAACTTTCAATACGCCGAGTTTAGCGCCGTGAGCGTTCAAATATTCAATCGCTTCTTCAACCGTCTCAGCACCTGAACCCATCACAACGATAACGTTCTCAGCATCTTGAGCACCCACATAGTCAACAACGTGATACTGACGACCGGTAATTTTCGCAAACTTGTCCATTTCTTCCTGAACAATGCCTTCAACAGCGTCATAATACTTGTTCTGAGCTTCACGGCCTTGGAAGAACACGTCAGGGTTCTGCGCGGTACCGCGAATAACCGGAGCTTCCGGCTTCAACGCGTGTTTGGCATTAAATTTATAATCAACGCCCTCAAGCATAGCGCGCAAATCATCGTCAGAAATTAACTTGATTTTCTTGATTTCGTGTGATGTGCGGAAACCGTCAAAGAAGTGCATAAACGGCACGCGTGAACGCAGTGTAGAAGTCTGTGCAATCGCAGCCATATCGCCCGCTTCCTGCACCGAGTTTGAGCAAAGCATCGCAAAACCTGTCTGTCTGCAGCCCATAACGTCGGAGTGGTCACCATAAATGGAAAGCGCGTGATAAGCAAGCGAACGAGCCGCAACGTGCATCACAAACGGTGAAAGCTCGCCGGCGATTTTATACATATTCGGAATCATCAGCAGCAACCCCTGCGAAGCCGTAAAGGTTGTTGTCAAAGCGCCTGCCTGCAAAGAACCGTGGCACGCACCGGCCGCACCGGCTTCAGACTGCATTTCCTGCACAAACGGAATAACCCCCCAAAGGTTTTTCTGCTTGGCAGCCGACCACGCATCCGCCCATTCGCCCATCGGAGAAGACGGGGTAATCGGGTAAATAACGCAGACTTCGTTCATGCGGTGGGCAACAGAAGCGGCCGCTTCGTTACCGTCCATCATTTTCATTTTAACATCTGACATTTATAAATATCCTTAAATTTGTTTAAGTTACAAAAAGCAGGTTTTGTGCTTTTTTCCTCAAGTTCCGCTCATCTCGCCCTGCTACTGCAAGGAACCTCCCTCTCGTAAATCACTGCGAGGAACCTCCCTCTCGTAAATCACTGCGAGGAACCTCCCTCTCGTGAGTCATTGCGAGGAACCTCCCTCTCGTGAGTCATTGCGAGGAGCGTAGCGACGTGGCAATCCACAAAACGCTACAACGCACCTTTCGGATAGAAAACACTTTTCCCGCCCGATTCTTATTTTAAATCAGCAAATTGATACCACATTTCCCAAAATTTGCAAGCAATTTTTTAGATTTACTCCCCTCCTGCAAACATAAAAAGAAAGCAGCGTAATCCGCCGCCCTCTTTTTTAACAAACGCTCAGCCTGCCCGAAAGCTTAAAGTTCGTCATAAACAGATTTTTCAATCGCCCGTGCGGCTTCTTCGTCTACCAAATCGCGTTCTAATTCCGCCAAACTGATACCATATGGCGCAAGTTTCCGGAAAAGCTCATCAATCTCCGTCCCGAAAGAAGCCCGAAACTCTTTTGGATATTGCTGCAGTTCATACCCTTCTTTCCGGCAAACCGCAGCATAAACATTTGTATGCCGGTAAATAACAAATGTATGCGCCGCAATCTGTTTGCCCTGCTTTTCATCCAAAACTTTTGCCGATTCCGCACCGGTATATCCGAAAACATTTAACAACAGCCCGATAAAAACAATCACGAATTCCCCCGCTGAAAACGCTTTTCGAATGCGCTGTCACAAAACCGCAGGCAACGGCTGCCGCCATATCGTTTATAACAAACAAAAACAACAGCGCCAGAATAATCGGCAACAGTGCAAAAAAGGCAAACATCCCCGACATTCCCAAATACCAAAAATAAAAAGACGAAAAAATAAAGGCCTTAACATTAAACTTTCGTTCGCTAAATTCAAATTTTGCCAGTTCCGCCTCAAAAAAAGCTACCCGTTCTGCCGTGCCCATCAAACTTCTCCATAAAAACAAATCTAAAAGCATATACATATAAAATATTAAGTTGTACATAAAAAAACTTTACTTTTCAGATAAAATACATTACACTCGCCGGAAACGAAAGGACAAAGACAATGCGCAAAATCAGCAAATGGAAAAAATTCAGACGCGTCTTTAAACGCAAACTCTTAAAACCCCTGCTTTATGCCGCCGGAGCAAGCCTTTTGCTTTATCTCCTCATCAGTAACGCCATCATCCAAAAACGCATAGCCGAACCTCAGGCCCCGCAGTTTGTCATCTCGCGCATCTCAGACCAGTTTGACGAAACCGAGTTTATGCATATGCTCCTGACCATACAGGAACTGCGCAATCTCCCTGAAGAAGGGCGCGAATTAAGACAGTTTGTCAACCAGCCGTTTCCGTCCGCCTGCCCGAAACTTTTGGCACACCGCCTAAACCAGATGAACTGGGCACCGCAAGCTTTTCTGATTCGGGTCAAAAAAATGTTTAAGATGTATGATATATATGACCGCATCATCCGGCTGGATGAAACCATCGCTTTCCTGTCCGAAGAAATCGACAATGACCGCCTCCCTCTCCGATTAGCCTCACAAATCAAAGTATTAAAAGAAGAGCGGGACAATATCTTCAATAAAGAAATAACAAAGGCTGAATACGATTTTATGCAAACCTACGGCGGCATAGTCATCCGCTTGCGCGATCCGGCAGAATAATCATCTAAACGCGTTCGTTTTTCTTTTCCAGCAAAATCATTTGTGCCGGAAAAACCGGAGCTTTAGCTATAGAAGCCACGTTGATAGGGACAATCTCTTCGATTTTAACAACAGCAGCATCAAGAACCTCCCTGCGCTCCATCTCCATCCGGAAATTATCTTGCGCCACTTTAATACTGTCGTTTGCATATTTAATAGTATTAAGCTCGCCGATAGAAGTCCCTTTGCGATTTCGCAGCTCGTCAACACGTTCCATCACTGCCGCCGGCGAATTGACATCCACCTTTTTCAAACGGTTGGCATTGCCGAATGCAAAAGTAGTATGCAACGCCGCCAGCTGCACCGGCAACGGCATCTTATCCAAATTCGGCACAACCTTTTTAGTCGTATTATATGCATATTTAAAATCTTGCTTAAAGATATGCTTAATCCCTGCTTCATTTAATTTTCCCGTCATAGGAATCAAAACTTTATTCGGACAGCCGCCGCTGGTTTTGAAACTGTTGTTTCTCATCGCCCGCTCAATTTGCGAAAACTGCACTCTTTTCTGTTCCGCATTCAAAGGCTTTCCGCCAGCCCCGATCAGCGGGGTATTAACATACATATCCCGATAAGCCGCCAGCCTTTTAGGGTCGTCCAGCACATCCGGATGCAGCACCAAATGCCCGTTACCCATCGTCGGATACCCCTTCGCATCCAGATACAAACAAGGAATCACGCCTTCCCCCTTGCCAAAGTCTTCATATGCTTTATCTACCAGCTCGTCATAGTTAGCCGCAGGCTTGTCCTCCGGCCGACAATATTTTGCATAATCATCGAGCGTCATCTGGCTGATGTCTGCTTTTGTCGGGTCAACAGCTTTCTCCTGAGTATTTCCGGCACGGTTCATTTCATCATTAAAATGGCTGTTAAACTGCTCTTGGCGTTCTCTCATTTCTTTTTGTTCAGAGGTTTCTTCAGCCTTTGGGTTTGCCTCGCGATAAGCGGCAATCTCCGCCTCAATCGTTTGGGCATCTGTTCCAAACGTCTTGGCCATATCCTCAGCCGAAACGTGATTTTTAATAAAATATTGTGCAGCCTCTTTGGAACTACGCGCCTGTCCGCCCGCATTTTTAACCGTCACTGCCGGTTTCATCATTGCGGCTTCCATAATATTATAAGCATACGGTCCGTATTTTTCAGTTAATGCTGCACTGGTATCTTTAGGGTCCAAACCTAATTTCAAAGCCCAAGTTTCAACGCGTGCAATCTTGGCATCATCCGAAAGCTGCTTTTTTATCCCTTTGGCCATAACACATCTCCATAAATAACACCTGCATTGTTATAATCATTGTACCTTTTTTTGTAATGACTGTCAATAAAAATAAATCAAGTAAATTCAAGAGTTTGCAATTTTAAGATATAACTACAAAAAAGGTATGCTTTTTTTTTAAGCAGCCATACTCCGAAAAAAGTTTAGAAAATTTGTAAAAAAGTTCTTGACGTTTGTAAAATTGTTGATTATGTTCTCCCCTGTTACGGAGACGTGGCAGAGCTGGTTTAATGCACCTGACTTGAAATCAGACGAGGGCGCAAGTCCTCCCGGGGTTCGAATCCCTGCGTCTCCGCCAGTTACAAAAGAGCACCCTTTGCGGGTGCTTTTTTTT
>CAJTWX010000005.1:14495-16322 GCA_910580155.1 uncultured Alphaproteobacteria bacterium | reverse complement strand
TACCAGCGAAAGGCGGACGGAAGAACGCCGGTCGGCTAACAGCCGATGAGCGCCCGTGCGGCCGAAGGTCAATCCCTGCGTCTCCGCCAGTTACAAAAGAGCACCCTTTGCGGGTGCTTTTTTTTGTAACTAAGCGGCCGCGGATTCGAACGCCGGTGCCGGGGTTCGACTACCAGCGAAAGGCGGACGGAAGAACGCCGGTCGGCTAACAGCCGATGAGCGCCCCTTTTTTCGTGAGTCATTGCGAGGCGACATCGTCGCCGTGGCAATCTCCCCACTCCAAGAGCATTCTCTCTGTCCGCCGCAGCCAAACTGTTGCACGTGGCGCAGCCACCGTGGCAATCTCAATCGGCAAAATCCTTTCTTCCCCCCCTCTTAACCACCCCATACCCAAAACCAACCGGCAAATAATCCCCAGTCCGCCACCTCTTGTTACTTTTGCTTGCAATTCATAAATATTGTCGTATTCTGGCACAAGTTTAAATTAACTCAAAAGGTGGGATTATGGAAAAAATTGAGGACACAAACAAAGAAGAATCTCTAGGCGAAACCATCAAAACCGTTATCTATGCCATCGCCATCGCTGTTTTAATCCGGACATTCTGGTTCGAGCCGTTCAAAATCCCCTCCGGCTCAATGTACCCCACACTTGAAGTCGGCGACTTCCTGTTCGTTTCCAAATACACCTACGGCTATTCCCGCCATTCATTTCCGTTCAGTTTTCCGACATTCAGCGGCCGAATCTGGCAAGACCTGCCCAAACGCGGCGATGTCGTCGTCTTCAAATTTCCCAAAGACAATAAAACCGACTACATCAAACGCATCATCGGCCTCCCCGGTGATACCGTACAGGTCAAACAAGGGCGGTTATATATTAACGGCAAAATGATGGAGCGCACCGCTCCCACCCAATACATTATCAGCGAATACACCATTCTGCCCAAACGTTTTACACAATACACCGAAATTCTCCCCGAAGGCCAGACACACCCGATACTCGAACACAGCGATGAAGATTTTATGGTAGATAACACCCCGCTGTTCAAAGTTCCGGCCGAACATTATTTTATGATGGGGGACAACCGCGATAATTCCAATGATTCCAGACAGGATGTCGGAATGGTTCCATTTGAAAATATAGAGGGTAAAGCGCGCTTTTTGTTCTATTCGCACAATGATTCCATCCGCTGGTATAACCCGATAAGCTGGATATCATCGATTCGCTGGAAGAGAATGTTTCAAAAAATTAAATAATTTTTGCCCAAAAGTATTGACAAAATAAAAAAGCTTTGCTAAACAGCCTGTCGAGTTTAATATATTTATGTCAAAAATTATGGAAACATCAATCCCTTCTATGAATTTCTGGCACAATACGCTTGCTTTTTTAATAACATTAGGCTGCGTCATCGCCGGATTTGTTTGGAAAAGAGTTGAAAACCGGTCTCATCGCGCCACAGCACGTGCCGCAATCCGCCGCAATTTTGACTTTTTTCAATATTAAGTATGATAACACTATCCATAAAAAAGCTCCCGCATATTAAGGCCGGAGCTTTTTTTTTATATTTTACAAGTCACCGCCAGAGCGTTCCCCCCACGGCAATCTCCTTCTTTCATAGTCATTGCAAGGCGCCCCCTCTTCTGGTCATTGCGAGGCTTGCCTGCAAGCCGTGGCAATCTCTTTTTTTTTTATAGTCATTGCGAGGCAACTTGTTGCCGTGGCAATCTCTTTTTTTTATAGTCATTGCGAGGCAACTTGTTGCCGTGGCAATCTCTTTTTTTTTATAGTCATTGCGAGGCAACTTGTTGCCGTGGCAATCTCTTTTTTTT
>CAJTWX010000005.1:0-14395 GCA_910580155.1 uncultured Alphaproteobacteria bacterium | reverse complement strand
CTTTTTTTTATAGTCATTGCGAGGCAACTTGTTGCCGTGGCAATCTCTTTTTTTTATAGTCATTGCGAGGCAACTTGTTGCCGTGGCAATCTCTTTTTTTTATAGTCATTGCGAGGCAACTTGTTGCCGTGGCAATCTCTTTTTTTATAGTCATTGCGAGGCAACTTGTTGCCGTGGCAATCTCACAAGAAGACGGTATTATTTCTCCACCGTATCATCATCACCGTCACCATCGCCTGAAAACAAATCAATCAGCCCGCGCTTATACATCCACAAGTTGATAACGCCCAAAATAATGCTGATAGAGCCAAACACATAAAGCACATAATACCAGTTGAGCTCACCCACACGCATCAGTGTTTCGCCGGCATAGATTTTGATAAAGAAAATCGCCACTGCGGTAATCACAAACGCCAAAATATACGCAATTGTCCAAATCCGTTTCTGTACCTGCTTCGGCAGCATAAACGCAGTTAAGAAATAAACAAAAATCAGCGCAATAAACAAATACGTTTCCATTTGAAAAACCTCCTGAAATATCTTTTGCTAAGATATAACCCTCCCCACACTCATTTAAACCCCCGAAAAGGAAAAAAGCTCCACAATATATCCATTCACCAATCATTGCCCCCTCACCCTTCCGCAAGTCATTGCCCCCTCTTTCGTGAGTCATTGCGAGAAGCATCCCCTTCTCCCGCTAGTCATTGCGAGGGAGTTAGCCCGTGGCAATCTCATTCGGCAAGAGCATACTTAAACCTCTCTTCCCCCCAAAAAAAGGGCGCTCATCACGCCCTTCTCATCATCTTGCAAAATAGTCGCGGAGATATGCCGCCAACTCACCGGTCGGCACACGCACCTGCTCCATCGTATCGCGGTCGCGCAAGGTCACGCTCTCGGGGCTTTGCTCCAACGTTTCAAAGTCAACCGTTAAGCACAACGGCGTGCCGATTTCATCGTGGCGGCGATAAGCCTTGCCAATGTTGCCGGTGTTTTCAAGCGCCACGCGCCCAATGCCAAGTTTCATCAAATTCTTCTTCAGCTCGTGACATTTTGCCATAATCTCGGGGCTGTTCTTCTTTAAAGGCACAATCGCCACCTTAATCGGCGCCAAGTGTTTTTTAAGTTTCAACACAATGCGCGAGTTGCCATTGCCAAGGTCTTCTTCGGTGTATCCCTCTGTCAACACTGCCAAAACCGCCCTGTCAACGCCCATCGACGGCTCAATCACAAAAGGTACAACCCATTTGTTATTCTCGTCCATAATGCAAAGCTTGGTCGTCGAATCTTTGTTTTCGTGACAATGCGACGTAAGGTTCAGCTCGTCCTGTGCCTTGGAGTGATTGCCGAGGTCATAGTCCGTACGGTTCGCAATCCCCTCAAGCTCTTCCACACCGTGCGGAAATTTATATTCAAGGTCAACACACGCCTTCGCATAGTGTGCCAAATCTTCCTTCGGCGTCACATACACATTGATGTTCTCGCGCTTCAGCCCCTGCTCAACCCACCATTCAATGCGGGCATTTTTCCACTCTTCGTGCCACTTTTCGTCCTCACCGGGTTTTACAAAAAACTCCAACTCCGCCTGCTCAAACTCGCGCACACGGAAAATAAAGTTCTTCGGCGTAATCTCATTGCGGAAAGACTTGCCAATTTGCGCAATCCCAAACGGCAGCTTGCGCGAGGTCGAATCAACCACGTTTTTAAATTGCGTAAAAATCGCCTGCGCGGTTTCCGGACGCAGATAAGCAATGTTATTCTCATCCACCACCGGCCCGACAGTCGTTTTAAACATCAGGTTAAACGGCCGCGGCTCAGTCAGTTCCGTAGAACCGCAGTTCGGGCACTTGCCGTCGGTTAAGTGGTCAGCGCGAAAACGCCCTTTACATTTTTTACAGTCCACCATCGGATCCGAAAACGTATCTTCGTGCCCCGAATAGTGCAAAACTTTGCGATTCGTCAAAATAGCAGCGTCCAGCCCTTCCACATCATCGCGTTCATAAACCATCGCGCGCCACCACGCGGCTTTGATATTATTCTTAAGCTCTACACCCAAAGGCCCATAGTCATAAAGCCCCTGCAATCCGCCGTAAATATCTGAATTCTGGAAAATAAACCCTCTTCTTTTGCAAAGTGAAACCAACTGTTCCATCTGTGTCGCTGCCATTTTTTTACCTCAACAAACTAAAAGTTAATCAAAAACTAACTATTCTCATATAACATACTCCCCTGAAATGCAAGAAGATATTTGAGGTAAAGATGAAAAATACCGTTGTCGCACTCGTTTATGACTTTGATGAAACCCTGTCCACCACCTATATGCAGGATTATGTGTTAATTCCCGAACTCGGAATGACGCCCAAAACCTTTTGGAAAAAAGCCAACCAGTGGTCAATAGATAATTGCGCCGACCAAATCACCGGCAGTATGTATTATTTTATGAAAACCGCGCACGAAAAAGGCATCAAGCTCACGCGTGAGAATTTCTGCTATTGCGGCACATTGGTAAAATATTATAAAGGCGTCGAAGAATGGTTTGAGCGCATCAATGCCTACGGCAAAGAACGCGGCTTAAAAATCGAACATTACGTCATCTCTTCGGGCTATGAAGAAATCATTGAGGGTACCTCGATTGCCAAATACTTAACCGGCGCCTACGGCTGTGCTTTTGCCTTTGGAGAAGACGGTACGCCGGTCTGGCCTGCCCGCGTGGTCAATTATTCGACCAAAGTCCCATATTTATCGAAAATAAACAAAGGCTTGGGCAAGCTTGATGATAAATTGGTTAATGAATATATGGAAGACGGCAAACGCCGCATTCCGTTCCCGCGGATTATCTATTTTGGTGACGGAATGACCGACATCCCGTCAATGAAACTGGTCAAATCCCACGGCGGCAACGCAATTGCCGTCTATAAACCCAAAAGCAACCATAAGGAAAAGGCAATAAAACTCTTAAAAGATGACCGCGTAAACTTCGCCCTGCCTGCAGATTATTCCGAAGGCACGGCAATTGACACGGTGGTAAAAACCATCCTCAACAAAATCGCCACCGAACGCGACTTAGACGAGCTGAAGAAAAAAGAAGATATGAAAAAAGCCGCAAAATAAGAGCTTTCTCTCTTAAATAGTCATTGCGAGGGCGACAGCCCGTGGCAATCTCCCCCTCCAAGAGCACACCCATACTCTCCAAAGATTGCTTCGTCACTCCGTTCCTCGCAATGACTACCTAACAGTATCATACACTCTTTCGAATAAACGAAAACCTCGCCGCGCCATACACCCGCTCTTCCACAAGCCGCAAGCCGTCGGGCAGCGCCAACGTCTCATCCGCCGCCGTCTCCGCCACAATCAGCGTGCGCTCGTCCGCATATCCGCCGGCCAAAAGCACCGCCAACACCGGCTCTGTCAGCCCTTTATTGTAGGGGGCATCCAAAAATATTAAACCAAACGGCTGAGGTGCCCTCGGCAACCGCCGTGCATCCCGCTCCATAAACGCCACATTACCAAACCCGCACACCGCCGCATTTTTTTTCGTTAATTTCAAATCAAGGTCAACAAAGCAAACACGCTCCGCCCCGCGCGACGCCGCCTCCAGCCCGACCGCACCGGTGCCCGAAAAAACATCCAACACCGCCACGCCGTCTAACGTATCAAAATATTTCGCATATAAAATGCTGAACAACGCCTCCCGCGCACGGTCAGATGTCGGGCGTACCCGCTCGTCTGCAGGCGTAAAAAGCTTTTTACCGCGTTTAGAGCCGGAGATTATTCGCATATCTCAAACACCTTCCCAAGCTGCTCTTTAAGCACCTTTTGCGGCACTTCGCGCACCTCGCCGCGCTTAAGAGAACCCAACTGAAACGGCCCGTACGAAAGACGGATAAGCCGCGCAACTGAAAGCCCGACCGAGGCCATCAATTTGCGCACTTCGCGATTCTTCCCCTCGGTCAGCGAAACCACCAGCCACGCATTCGTCCCCTGCTTGCTCTCAATCGCAATCTTACACGGCGCATAGTCCACACCGTCCACCGTCACGCCTTTCTCAAGACTCTTCAGCTTTTTCTCGTCCAAAAATCCGTGCACACGCACTTTGTAGCGTCTGCTCCAGCCGTTTTCCGGCAGCTCCAGCGCGCGGGAAAGCGCCCCGTCATTAGTCAAAAGCAACAGCCCCTCAGAGTTCAAGTCAAGCCGCCCGACGGAAATTACCCGCGGCAGCCCGTCCGGCAAATGCGCAAACACCGTGTCGCGCTCTTTCTCGTCTTTATGCGAGGTCACCAGCCCCGCCGGTTTATGATAAAGCCACAAACGCGTCTTGTCTTTGGCTTTGATTTTCTCGCCGTCAAACAGCACCGTTTCATCGCCGTTCACCAAAAACGCCGGCGTTTCCACCGTTTCGCCGTTAACGCTGATGCGCCCCTGTTCAACAAGCTTTTCTGCTTCCCTGCGCGAGCAAACGCCCGACCGCGCTAAAAATTTTGCAATTCTCTCAGCCATTTATATACATTCCTTTAAGCAAAACATTCGTTAAGTCCAGTGTTCCTGTTCCAGCAAAATCGCCGCTTTCTGCGATACCGCCAGATATTCGTTCACCACGGCGTTAATATCGCGCACCCGCTGCGGTTCAACCCCCATCGCTTCTGCAACATCCAAAATATAGTCGATTTCCGCATCGCCAAGCTCCGTATCAAGGTTTGCGACCATACACATATCTTTAATCAGCGTCAGCGCTTTCGGGCGGTTAACAATCATCCGCGCCTGCTTGATAAGCATCGGCGTATCGGCGGTTTTAATCATTGTCGAAAGTTTTTCACCGCTCACCTCATATTTAAGCGCCAGCTCACGCAAATACAAAAGCTCCTCACGCGAAACCTTACGGTCCACGGCAACCACCCCGCAGATAATCTTCAAAAAGATAAATCTCTCCCCGTCCGAAAGCGACAAAATAAAATCTTTATCAGGGTAAAACATCACACACCTCCAGTCAAAACCTTCCTTTAAACTTTCCCCGTCGTCCCGCAGCAATCTCTCCCGCTAAATCCTCACCTTTCCTCCCCACACTAAACAAAAATCCCGCCGTTGTAAAGTCTTTTTTTACCATTGTTGCCGTTGCGGCTCATACTTTTTTGTTGCATTTAAATAAAAATTGTTCTATACTGGCGCAAATAAAAGAATTATTAACATATAAATTTGCTATTATGGTACAAGTTGATTATCCAGCCAAGGCCTCGTACTTCCTAAACGAAAACGCAATCATCCGAACCTACAAGTTCTGGGCAACAATTAAATGTTTCTTCACCCGCCGCTGCTACTTCTATCCGGTAGTCTACACCGACGGCTTGCTAAGCTATGTCGTTGCAGACGGCAAGGGACGTACCCCGTGGGGAATAGCGCTCGGTGACTACATCGTCGCCATCAACGCGCCCGAAGAAGAAATGAGCATCTGTGACGCACACCGCTTGTGTGATAAGATTGTCTTCGCAGGTCGCAAAGCCGGCGCTCCGAGTATGGAGATAATGCGGTATATAATCAAGAATGCAGGCGCCGTGAGTGATATGTTCGTCACCCTCGGCGGCACCCCGTTGCATAACAGCATCTACATCACAGACACCAATGAGACCAGCAAAAAGTTTTCACCAATGTCTATAGATTTTAGAAAAAACCGCTGTTCACTGCAGACACACTACACCCCGGATGACAAAATCTTCATCCGCCCGGCCGTAGATATCAGCAGTCTCTACCATTAAAAAAATCCCGTGACTACCTCTGGTAATCACGGGATTTTTTGTCTTTTATTAAGGCAACAGAGAAGAAACAAAAGTTGCAGCCCAACCTGATGAATTAAAAAAATAAAGCTCTTGAACGGCGAACCATTTTTTAGCCCCTCCCGCCAACACAAAAAAAGTATCCCGACATTAAAAATGCGGGATACTAAAAAAGAGCAGATAATTTTACAAATCAAGCGGATTTACATCATCTTTGGGGGTATTATCACAACCCAAAGCCTCAAGCCCTTTCGTTCCGAGCCAAGCCAAACCGATAACCGGAGCAGCCACAACGAACGAAACACCTACAAACCCTGCGAACAACCATCCGCAAAATCCTAATTTGTCCTTTTTTTCTTTCATAGCACAAAATAATTAAAGTTAGACATAAAAAGAACTAAATCAACTGAAGCATAATCCCAAAACAAAAAATATTCAAGAATTTTTTATAAGATTATATTAAATAAAAAAGCATTATTCGGAATTGAAGCCCCCCTTGGATTCAATTTCCATACATACAAAAAAAGCTCCCGAAAACCGAGAGCTTTTTCAAATTGGTGATCCCAACGGGATTTGAACCCATATTACCGCCGTGAAAGGGCGATGTCCTAACCATTAGACGATGGGACCAACAGCAGAACAAGAGCGTTTATACAAACAAAAAACCAATAAGTCAACACTTCTTTTCACATTTTTGCACTTTTTTTCAAAAAAAATATACAAACAAAGTAAAAACAACAAGTTAATTAAAATTATTTTTCTCCGTCCGCCGCCTGTTCGCGTTCAATAATCTCTTTCATCATATCAACCGCCTGCCCTTCTTCTCCGGCTTGCACGCCATTTTGCTCAATGTTTACAAGAGGTTCGTTCTTTTCCATATTCTCAAAAACCGATTCTTCTGCTGATGCTTCCGCCGGCAACGCCTCCACCTCAGGCGCCATAACTTCGCGCACAAGGCTCACAGCCTCCGAAACGTCCGTTTCCGGCTCAACCGTCGCAGCCGTCTCAGCCGTCTCAGCCGGAATCTCAGCTTCCCGCACTTCCACAACCTCGGAAACTTCACCGTTATCGTCCATAATCTCAATCACCTGCTCGTTAAATTCCAGCGGCACTGCCTCAAAAGCTCGCGGCTCCGGTTGCGGCAAAGCAATCTGCCCCAAAGCCGATTCCGGCTTGGTAACAGCATCAGCCCTGTCACTCACTTCGCGCAAATACCCCAAAAACTGCGCCGCAGAAACCCCCGCAGTCTCCGCCGCCTGTTCCGGTTCAGCCACAGGAGCAGCAGCTTCAGCCAAAACATCAACAGCCACTGCCCTGCCTTTAACAAAAATCACCGTTGCCTCATCAAGCGGCGTCTCCTTCCGCACATATTCCGTATATAATCCGAATAAGGCCAGCAGTCCCAAAACCGTCGCCGACAGTTTCATTTTGCTTTTTGCTGCCATTTTAGCCGTTTCCTGATTTTCCATCTCAAACTCCGCATATAAAATCACAATAAAAGCATTATAAAACCGCCGGCGAAAGTTTCAACCCCTTACTTAAACTTATACCTCAAAAATGCCAAAAGCCGCCTGCCGTCCGGCGAGGTATTATACCACTTAAGCCCCAGCTTATTGGTCACCGTCTTAAGCCATCTTCTGTAAAAGTCAGCCGCATCGGTAATCGTTCCCATACTGTCCGTAACCGCATCCTTATTCAACAGTTTCAGGAAATGCGCCACAAAAAGTTCACGTACACCCGCATCAATAACATCATTTTTGCTGTTAAAGCCTCTGGGCATCTCTTCCATAATCTCCCCCGTGTCCTTATGAAGCGCAAACCACTTGCCGTCAAACTCTTTCACCACATAATGGCGCACAAAGTTTTCCCTCAACTCGCCCATCACCTCGTGAAAGTTCGCCGCGTGTGATTCATTGCGATACTCGGCTTTTTCCATCAAATCCCAAAAATAATGGAACGTTTCGTGCACAATCGTATCTGCATCAGCAGTCTCAAACAGCGTAATCGTCCTGTCCGCACTGTCAAACGCACCCTTCGCCATCACCTCCACCGTATCACGGTAAACCCGTGCATCTTCGGAAATATTTTTCGCAAATTCATCATACGGATCCATCACATCCGGAACATATCCATCCTTGGAAACCAGCCCCTTTCGAACCTCTTCCCTCACCGCTTTCAAATCGCCGTTCATCTCAAAAAACGGCTTTTCCTTAAGCTGTGCTTCCGAATAGTCCATTCTGGCAGCCAGCGCCCGCGCGTCCACCGCTCCCTGCGAAGTCACGCCCGCCCAAGGCAAAATTCCGGCGCTGTACCCACCGTTCATTCTCGCCTCAGCCATAATCATAGACGCGTTCCGCCGCTGGATTTGTTGCAAATCCATCAAAGCCAGATGCTTGATGTTTTCGCCTTCGGGTGCCACGTGCGCATATCTTTTGCGCACCGCTTTATAAAGTTTCGGGTAATCGACCGTCAAAAAAGAAGTTCTCGTCCGTCCACTCAAAGACTTTGCGTCAACATCAGCCGATTCAGTCAGTCCGGCCAAAGGCAACGGAACCAGATTGTCCTTAATAAACGCTTCAGGGTTAACCCGCGGCAGATAATGCACCACATACTCGCGCATATCGTTTAACGCAAACTCTTGTAAGTTTTTTGTCGCCAAAAAAATTTGCCGGTTCATAAAGTTGCGCCGCTGCGCATCAGTTAAGGAATAGTCAAACCCTTCCATATCCTGAATAGCAAACGCCGCCCCTTTCAAAAGCACTTCCTTAAGCTGCTGCTTTGTCACCCTGAGCCTGTCAATTTCCAAAACATACCCTTCATTTTTGTTAAAATAAATATGATACGGCATATCATCCTGCAAACGGGTAAAACGAACATTCATATCCGCCAAACTCGGATAATTGCCAAACAACACCGGATGTTCCAAAATATCTCCCAAACGTTTCGGCTCTCTTGCGCGTTTATTGCGTTTAAAGCGAATGTAATCCCAGTTAAACTCACCGTTTTTAAAACGGACAGGTTCAGCTTCAGCCTCGCTCCCTGCCGAAAAAAAATCTTGTAGTTCATAGCTGGCCATCGCCGCTTCCAAATATTTGTCAATTTTAAAAATCTTCTCTTCAATATCCAAATAAGAAGCCAGCAGGCGCTTGTCGCTGTCTTTCATATACTTAAATTTCTTCTGCGCCAAATACTCCTCACTCGAGGTTTTCGGCATATACGCCAAATGATATCTCTGCGGATAGAAATCTTTATGGCTCATATCGGGCGAAAAATCTTCTTTATACAGCCGGTATTTGCCATATGCTTCATCCTTGTCAATATCTTCAAACATATACGGCTGCTTGGTCATTTCCATTCTGTCCAGTTCGGCAGTCCTCGCCTTGCGCCGTTGCTGCGCTTGGTGAAACACGTTTGCCAGCCCCTCAATATATCGCGGGTCATCGCCATATCTGAAGTTTGCATTTTCTGCCAGCATACGAAATTCTTTGTTATTTGCCACACCGGTATTTTTATCCCAGTACTTTTCAAAAAATTCCCGTCTCCGCCGCTGTTCCAAAACGCCCTTAATATAGTTATACTGTTCCTCGCTGAAGTCATATGTTCTGGATTTTCCTTTCTCCAGCTCAACCAGCATCTCTCCATATGTAGCCGGCTCTCTTTTGTCAGCCACCATCTCGCTGTACTGGCTGAACCAATCCGCCAGCACCACGTCCTCAATCTCGCGCCGCTGCCGGTCAGTTTCGCTGATAACCTCCAAAATATCCAGCTCTGCTTTAGGGCGCTTGTAAGGCTCCGGCCTCACAAAGTCACCACCGGTCAAATGCCGCAACTGTGCAGAGGTCATCTGGCTATCCGTTTCCTCCTTAAAGTTAAGGCGTTCTTCGGCATCCTTATCATATTGTTTCTGCAAATATTTATAAAAATCATTATAAAAATGTCCAAAACCGTTCATCGCGGTGCTTCTCAGCCCTGCAGCCAGATACCCCTTAATCCGCTCCATCTCGATTTTATGGTCGTGCAGCGTGTCCAAAACACCCTCTCTGAGGTCCAAATCCCCCCAATGCTTAATATACGCATCCCTATCGCTGACTTCCATCCGCCATCTACCATCGCCACCCAAATGCCAGCCGGTTTTCTGCCAAATCAACAGCGGATCCGCGCCATTTTCGGTCATCGTCATCGCCTGAGTCAACAGGTTCGTATCCGCATTTTTGGCCTTAATGCCGATAAGCGAAAAAGCCACCGCTTCCGCCGCATTTTTATCAGCCCAAAACTCCGCCGCATTCATCCGTTTAAGATTCGGCAGCAGCCCGTCAATAAGCTTGCGCGGCGTAAAATCCGGATTATGCCCGTAAAGGCTGATGGCATTAGCCTCAAACATCCGTGCCGCCGCCTTAGCCTTGTCTTCGTTTTTGAGCGCCGGCAAAAAGCGGGCGTACATTTCGTTATAAACCTCTTCAAACCCTTTCAGATTGTTGCGTGTTTCCGTCCTTTCGCTACGGTTTTTAATTTGACGCGCCGCCAAGTCCATCTGTCTTAAGTTTTCTTTCAGGTTCGCCCCGAGAATCTTCTCAAACGCCTGCGGATTTTCCTCAATCATCACCATCATATTTTTCTCATAAAGCTCAAGTTCTTGCTTTTTCACTCCTTTAAGCAAAATTCGCCGCCGGACAGCATTAACACTCTTATCCGCCACATACGCCGTTCCCGCAGATGCCATCAAAGACCCGCTACCGGCAATTGCCCCGAGCGCACTCTCTAACAGCCCCTCAAATAAATCCTGCGTATCATCAAGCCCAACCTTGCGTACCAGATTTTCAGCCAGCATCTGCTGCAAAACCTCACTTCCAGCCTCACGCAGCGGCGCCCCGAGAATTTCTTTGGCAATTTTTCCGGAGGTAACTTTGGCATTTTTGGCAATAACCTCAGGCAGCGGGTCAAATATCCTGTCAATCGAAAACGTCGCCCCTGCATTAACCGCCGCCAGCGTATTGGCCTGCGCCACATCGCCGCCCTGCTCAAGCGTATCGCTAAAGACTTCTCCGGCACCGCCCCCCGCAAACAACCCATATGTCGCTTTTGCCCCGATAAGGCGGGAAATTCCGCCCATCGCCAACACCTGCGACGACCCCGAACCGAGGGTATTGGCAAGCTTGCTCCAGCTCGGTTTTTCTTCAAACGCTTCTTCCGGCGATGCAAGAAAGCTGATATCTTCAACCTTCTCGGCATACGTACGAAGCGACTGCCCCAGCTCTTTCATCAGTTTTCCGGTTTGCGGCAAAACAGCCCCCGCCCCCGAAGTCATAATCACCGGTGCCGCCGCCCCGTTATCAAGGTTCGCCCCAAACATCGTCAAAAGGTTTCCGGTCGTGCTGAGCATATTCTGCCCCAAAGAGCGCACGCCGGATTTAAGCATTTCCCCCCCGAATTTCTTAAAGTCAAAAGAACCAAGCTCCCCCTCGCGCAACGCCCAAACATAAGATGCCGTATCAGCGCCCACACGCTGTATCCCCTGCCAGTAGTTCGAAAGGTCAGCCGCCTCGCGCAGCCATTTTCCCATCATCGTAAAACTCGAAAACGGCGCATCTTCATCCACCATCTCCGCCCGCACCTTTGGCAGATTTAAGTTCTGTTCGGCAGAAAGATATTTTACCTTGCCAAATTCCTCCCCAAAATCATCCGCCTCCATACTCTCCTCAGATTTCTCTCCCCCTTGAGCCAGAGTTTCCCCATCCTCAGGCTTTTCTCCTCCCAAAGAAAAGCCACTCTCCTCAGGCGTCCCTCCCCCCTGAAGGGGGAAGACAGGTGAGGGGGAAAACATCTCATCCTTATTCTTCCTCCCATTCATCCCCTCATCAACCATCACCTTATCGTCCATACTAACCAAATTTTCCATTTCAATCCCTTTCCAAAAAAAAATCCATCCCCCTTACCTCTTCCGTCAGAAAAGGAGTAAGAGGGATGGGGACAACACAGAATCCGTCCGCCTCTTGCAAAGCGCCTCAGACTTTCACCGCCAGACGCCCCTTAAAATAAAACTTCTCGCCTCTCAAAAGTCCGGCATCCTCAAGTTCCGCCAGCGTATCAAATTGCGGATACGAAAGTTCCCTGCGTTCTTCTTCGGCAGCAATTTGCTTAAACAGTGCTTTCTTGTCTTCCGCATACGGTGCCTTGGCATAAAACCGCCGCCACACCTCGCGCTCGTCATTGCCGGTATACACATTTTTAAGCACCCGCTTTAATCCGGACACAGACACTTCTGCCCCCGTATTTTCCACAATCCCCATCTCGGCGCACGTTTCGGCCAGCGCCTGCTTTCTGAAGCGTTTTTCAAGCGCCGGCGTAATCACGCCGCCCTGCTCGGCAAACTCATCGGCCAGCGCCGTTTTTTTGCTGTAATAGTTTTCATAAATCTGAAACGCGAGCTTGGCTTTTTCTTCCATAAAATCTGCCGCATCCGTCCCCTCCGCATCCGGCATAAACACCCTGTCTGCCAGCGCATCGACCTCTTTGTCAAATAACAAACCGGAAAACGCCTTATCCCCCTCGGCAAGCATCAGCTGGTTTTGCAGCTCGCCCACCTCCGAAAGTCCGAGCTTTTTCTGTCTGTAGGCCGAAATAAGATGGTTTCCCGCATTACGCAGTTCTTCTGCCGAAAGCTGACTGCCGCTGTTAATTTTCTTGACAATGCGATACGCATCCGCCAGCGGCGTATCCGAACGGTTTTCCCGCTCGCCCCAAAGTGTCTCAGGCTTGTTCTCAGCCGTAAGCACATAAAACTCCGCCGGATTGATATTCCCCTCTTCTTTTGCCTGCCAATACGAAAACGCCTGCCGGTATTCAGCAATATCCGCCTCACGCTGCTGCCGCTCTTTTTCCTGTTTGTCAAAAGCCTCTTTGAGCGCACGCGTATCATCAATGCGTTTTTTCAGCTCGTCACGAAACGCCGGCATATATTTATCAGTCATCGCCGACGCTTTGTCAGGGTCATTCAGAGCCAAATTCAAAATACCGGTTTTAAGATAATCATCCCGATACTGCTGCTTCTCCGCAGTTTCCAAAAACGGCGTATTGTCAATTTCCGCCACGGCGCGTGCCAAAAGCTTATCCCCTTTGTCACCAGCCGAACGCGCCAGCATATTCTGGCTGCCCGACAACATAGAAGTCAAACTCTCCTTACCGAAATCATAATCTTTCTTTTCACGCATTTTTTGCACATCGCTCCGGTTGGCTCTTAAGATATTCGCCCCGTGTTCAGACCAAAATTCCGCCCCGTTAAGCCTGTCGGCAAAACGGCTTTTCAAATCATCTTCTGCCGCCTTTGAAATCGTATCAAATTCCTCGGCCGATTTTGCATTCGAAAGCTGCGCCCGATACCCCTGCAACACCTCATCGGTTTCATAACTCATCTGCTCAAAATCAGAAATTTTCTTTTTTTTGAGCGCCAAACTCGTCACATCTGCCGCTTCAGCCAAAAATTCGGTCATACCATTACCGGCATATTCTCTTTTCATCCCCGTCGGCGTAGGGCTGGCCTTAGCCGTCTGTAAAGCCATCACGCCGCTTCCGGCCATCGAGGGAACTGATTGTCTGTTTGCCATAATCTTACTCCTTTTCTAAAACTTTCCGCCCAGCGCACCGCTCACGCCGCTAATTAAAGAATTATTGTATTTGTGTTTGGCCTTTTTCTTCATCTGTCTGGCATTTTCCTCAGCCACCCTGGCCTGATACAGATAATTTTCCGCCTCGCTCTCCACCTGAAACCGCGCCGACAAAATATTCTGCTCCAGCGCATTATAAGTCGTCATCATCGCCGTCACCGTCGTCGGGCTTTCCCCCACGCCGGCCTCGCCTGCCGCTGCCGCGCTTCGTGCTTTAACCGCCCTCTGCTGCGCCCGATAAATATCCTCATTATACGCACCGGTCAGTCTGGCAATACGCGCATTGCGCCGATACAACGCCGCATCCTGCTGATACGCGCCCGCCTGTGCCATATACGCATCCCCCTCGCTTCTGGATTTAAAAACCCCAGCAGCAAAATTGACCCCCATTGCTATCCCCGTAGCAACCCCTATAACCATTGTCTAAATCCTTTCAAAAAGTTGATAATCATTTTCGTTATAAAATTTCGGCAGTTCGCCGGCAAAATCAAACCCGAGCATACGGGCAAACCGCGCACCTGCCGCAAAATTTTTCTTCACCGTCATCTGCACACCCGTAAAACCATACCGCTCCAAAACAAGCGGAATCTCACTCCGGAAAAAACGCACCGCCTCAATCAGCTGTCCCCCGATATCACCGGCAATCAGCGCATAGCAATCCGCCACTGTCCCAGTCTCTCCCGCATAGCCGAACACCGCCGCCACCTTTCCGTCAGAACGCACCAGCGAATACTTGCCAACATTGTCAAAATACGCCGCGCCCTCCACCGCCTCATCAGCCTGCGCCTTCTGCACCGCCACCTTCAGCCCGTCCCCGTTCCGATATTTCCGAATCATAAAATTACTTCTCCTTTATAGTCACCACGAGGACGCCCTTTTTCCTCGTGAGTCATTGCGAGGCTTGCCCCGCAAGCCGTGGCAATCTCCCTCTTTTTTATAGTCATTGCGAGGGCTTTAGCCCGCGGCAATCTC
>CAJTWX010000004.1 GCA_910580155.1 uncultured Alphaproteobacteria bacterium | reverse complement strand
CCAAGATGTCCCCCAAAGGAGGGGAGCGTAGTAAACCTACGTGACCCGACTGAAGAGGGGCTTCCATCTTGGAGTCAATTCACAAAATTTCGCGGTTTTTATCGGAACTTCCAAACAACAGTGCAATACTCATCCTCACAATTGCACACCTCCCGAAGCCGGTAATCATCAATAAAGGGAGCTATATTGCCTTTGAAAATATTTCGTTTTTTAATGTCTTCCTGTTTTGTTTCTAAGTAGATCTCATCCAAAACCCCGCTCGGCATCGGTCGACCATAACCGGCCACGGCAATCACGCTGTTACCACTCAGGTTTAGCCGCACCAATTCCATACAACCAGTCTGGCTCAGCCCCTGAAAAGAAATTTCCCAAGCGCTGTCCGGCATATCTTTAGATAAAGATGACACAAAAACATCCACCCCCCCGAGATACCCGTTAACAGCCTCCCTATAGCCATCTTTAAACATACGTTTTGGAAAAATCGCCAAATTTACTGCCATTTTATAATCAAGACTGGTATATTTGCCGGAATTGAATTTCTCTCTCATATTTAAGATAATTTCAGATAATTCTTCAATACAAGCATTAACTTTAAGCTTTTCAACTGATGCCTTATAGTTTCTAATCCCCAGCCACCCGAGCATAATAAAAGCTCCGAATGCGGCGAGCTTAAAGATTAATCTGACCTGTTGTTTCTTTGCAGACATAAGTTAATCCAAATACGAACAAAACAATTTATATACCCAAAATACTATAGCTATTTTAGAACATTCTATACCTAATTATCAAGTTTCTTCTGTTTTATCCACAAAACAAAACATTTTTTATGTTTCAGGAATATGACGCACCCGCCCTTTTCACAAGCACACCCCGAAAAAGGCTTGGCAATACTGTACTTTCACCCTGCAATATAATATCACAAACCGCTTTTAGCGATTCTTATGCCGCGACCAAGCCTGCACAACCGCATCATACCTTCTTTGCGTTTCAATGCGCCGTTTATCCAGATGCTGCTTATACGCTTCGCTGTACCGGCTCTTTAACAAGGCCGAAAACTGATAGTCCTCTTTATACTTAATAATGTTATAAAGACGTTGCGCCTTGCTGAAATCAAGCGTTGAAGCAAGATTATTCCCCGGCCTGCTAAACTGATAATAACGCCCGCGTCCGTCGTTGCCGTTTGTCCGGTAACGATTTAAGATACTGACAATTTCCTGAAACTGCGGAACTTCCTCAATATGTTCAACCGGAATATGCATTTTTCGCCGCCAGTTCGGGAAAGACTTGTCACCACGAATTTCCAAAATCGGCTTGCCGAGAGACCACTCCATCTCGGTCGTCCCCGGAATATTGCCCATTTCACTCGCCCCGAAAATATCAGAAAACGGCATCAGCATAATTGCCGAATTAGACTTAGCCATATACGCACTAACCGCCTGTACATATTTCTCGGGCACGGTATTTGCCTCTTCTTTCGGATTAAGAGAGGGCTTTCCGCCAACTTCTTCCCAACAGTGATATTCGCCGAGAACCCAGTTCAAAGCCTGACGCTGGTTGGCATATTGCCCGAATTTGGCATTTGCCTGCTCTTCGGTAATAATCCCCAAATGCTTCTTCTGCCACACATCGCGCACATCCCACTGGTTAACAAGCGTCGGCGTATCGTGCGTTGAGGTTGCGCAAACCGACATCTGCATATATTCTTCCGGTCGCACCATCGACCCCCAACAGTCGTTTTTATGCTCAAACGGCAACACTTTATATGACATAATGCCGAAATCTTCCAAATCCTTTCTGAAAGAATCCCGCGCATTGCCAAGGTCTTCGCCGATAACCATCGTCTTATGGCGATGGCTCTCCAGTGCCACAATTGCCATCAGCTCCTGCGAATTATAATAAACATAAGAGCCTTCGCCACCGTTTTCCGGATAAATATACAAACGGCTCAATTGCAAAACGTGGTCGATTCGAAGACAGCCTGCATACCGCATATTGGCTTCCAAAATCCGCCGATACGGCTCATATCCGTCTTTTTGCAGCTCAATCGGGTTAAAGCCCAACAGCCCCCATTGCTGCTCGTTTTGCGACAAGATGTCCGGCTCCGCACCGGCCGTTCCTTTAAGGTAAAGGTCAGAGTAATACCAAGCCTCAAACCCCTTAAACGACGCACCGACCGCCATATCCATATAAAGCCCGATTTTCATCCCCGAATTATTACAGGTTTCTTTCACAAACTGCAGTTGCTTTTCGCACAGCCACTGCGTATATTTGTAATACTCAATCTCTCGTCTGTGTTCGGCCTGAAATCGCTTAATCGTCTCCGAATTCGGGTTTTTATATTCCTCTGGCCATTCCCGCCAGTTAACCGGAACAACATCTTGTGTCGAAAACCATTTATTAAGCGCGCGAAACGTTGCAAACATCTCCAAGATGCCGTCTTTATCCGTGCAAAAAACATCAAAACGCTTGTGTTCCTCACTTTCGCGGTCTTGGTCAAACTTCTCAAAACAGCGGTGCAGAATATCATCCACCAACTCCTGCGTGGTCGTATAGTCCACATATGTCCGCCGCCGGTTTCTCTTTAATTTTTCCTGAAACGCAAAACTATTGTAATATTCCTGAATATCCGGACTGTTTTTAAATTCATCAACCGCCGTCACGTCAATATAGATATAGTTAAAAAACATCCGGCTGTCCGGCCCGTAAGGCGAAGCATTTTCTGGCATATTGTCTTGCGAAGCGTGCAGCGGGTTCACGCCGATAAGCCCTGCCCCGTGCTTGCCAAGCACATAGCCCAAATGCGCCAAATCGCTGAAGTTACCGATACCGAGATTATTTTCACTCACCTGTTCATACAGCTGCACCGGCACGCCCCAGGTCTTTTTCCCATCACGGATACCCAGCCCGTCATAACATTTCTCCGGCGCAGAAATCAAGTGTGTTTTCTGTCCCGTAACCGTTCCGTCCGGCCGGTCATATTCAAATTCAACCTCGTGATAGCCCAAACGGACTTCAAACGGAAATTTAAACAGATATTTGCGGTATGTAACGCCGTTAATTTCTTTGGTTTCACGCTCGCCAACATATGGTTTCATCTCATCAACCGAGATTTCACCGCGATACAGGCGCTCTTCGGGTTCTTCATTTTCATTATTATTAACAGAAGCCTCGCCTTTATAATATTTCGAAGGATCTTCATCCTCATAAAAGTTCCACCGTAGTTTGTTCACGCCTTCAGGCAGGGAAACCACGATTTCCTCCACCTGATTATGCCGTAAAACCGGAACGTGGCGGGAAATATCAATAAATTCTTCTGCTTCTTTTTCCTCAACCAGCTGCATCAATAGCTCAATATTCCGCCGTTGCTGACTTTCATCGGGCGTGTGGTTATCAAAATCGCGGTCAAGGATACCCATCGTTTTCAGCAACCCGACTTTCACGTCAATTTTAGCGGTATATTCAATCCCGCAAAGATGTGCCAGTTTGCCGATGTAGTGATCGATTCCCATCTTTACTAAAATCCTTTAATTTTTTACATAGTATATATTACATTATAGCGACAGTATAGACTTATAAACGGCAGAATCAAAGGCTTTCTGCAACTTATAAACAACATTCACACCCCAAAAGAATGTAAGTTTTCCGCCACTTTCCCGATAATATTATTATATCAGTAATATAGCTTTTTTCCGCTTGCAAACAACCTGTTCAAAGGTAGATTTTTAAATTATTTTTTTTACAAATTTTTATAAAAAAAATCAGACAAAAAATAAACCGTGTCATTTTGCAAAACAGCCCACATCGTTGCAGGTGCGGCGCGCACTGCCCCATTAAATAAAGCCCGCGCATAGCGGCACACACTCTCTACCCGCCGCAGCCCACATCGTTGCAGGTGCGGCGCGCACTGACCCGACTGAAGCGGGGCTTCCATCCCAGTGTCAAACTCAAACTTCCCTCGTGGTCCTGTAAAAACCGCGAAATTTTGCGAAGTGACCCAAGATGTCCCCCAAAGGAGGGGAGCGTAGTAAACCTACGTGACCCGACTGAAGCGGGGCTTCCATCTTGGAGTCAATTCACAAAATTTCGCGGTTTTAACGGGAGGCCCGGCGAATACGATCATTAATCGCCAACCCCACCCCCTCGTTCGGAATGGGAGCCATTGCCATTTTGGCATAATGCGGATTTTTATCAGCCTCACGCATAAAGGCAAAAAGGTTCGCGGCAGCTTCGCGCAGATTGCCCGAGGGGCTTAAATTCATCAGAGCATCTGGATACCCTGCCCCAAATGCGATAAACAACTCATCTGCAGCAGGTTCGGTCACGTTAATACGAAACTTTTTGGAGGGCGCATAGTGCTTCAAAAGCTGCCCCGGAGAAGTCGGCTTATCGGGGTTGCCGTCTGAGATGTACACCGGCTCGTTTAACGCTTCCTCAAGCTGCTCGCGTGTAACTCCCCCTGCCCTTAGTAACACAGGCTTTGGGGTCGTCAAGTCCAAGATAGTCGACTCAACGCCGACTTCACAAGGTCCGCCATCCAAAATCATATCCACACGCTCACCCAGACTTTCAAACACCGCTTCAGCAGTGGTCGGAGAAATAGTCTGCGAGCGATTGGCAGACGGCGCGGCAATCGGCACACCAGCAACGTTAATCAACGCCCGCGCCACCGGATGATCCGGACAACGCACGGTAATGGTATTAAGCCCCGCGCAAACCAGATCAATCGACGGGTCATCTTCAACCCGCGGCAAAACAAAAGTCAGCGGCCCCGGCCAAAACTTTTTGGCAAGATATTCGGCACGGCTGTCTGCCGCCGCATACTCGCCAAGCATCTCGGGAATGCTGATATGTGAAATCAGCGGATTAAACGCCGGCCGCCCCTTGGCCTCAAAAATTGCCGCCACAGCGTGCCTGTCATAAACGCTTGCCCCCAGCCCGTAAACCGTCTCGGTCGGAAAAGCCACAAGCCCGCCACCGTTGATAATTGTCCCCGCACGTTTTATATTATCCATATCCGCTTTAAAAATACCGCTCATAACGCCCTCTGCTGCAAAATAAATTTTTTTTGACATTACCACCATAAAAAGCAATGTCAAGCCTCAATTATTAACTAAATCTTCACCCCTTTAGCCGCAAAATAGCCGAAAATTATATTATAGGAGAAACAAATGACCGAAATAACCTTTAACCAATCTTATGAAACAGCAGAAGCAAAAATCCTCATCGCCACCAAAGAGGAAGATTTAAACTACGGCGCTGCGCAGATTATTGACCGCTCGACATTTAACCGCCTTAAGGCATTGATAGAGCGTGAAGACACCGCTGAAAACAAAAAAGATATTTTAGTGCTTGATATGGTCAAAGAGGCAGTTGTCCTTCTGCGCATTAAAAACACGATAAGCACGGCAGAGCTAGAAGAACTGGGCGGCAAACTCTACAGCCGGATTAAAAACTTCAAATCCGCTGCCGTTTATGCAAGAAAACTACCCAAAACCGACTTTACGGCCGAAAAAGTTGCCGAGTCGCTGGCATTCGGTATTGAGCTTGCATCATACAGCTTTGATAAATACCATACCAAAAAGAAACCGTCCGATTTTCCGAAACTCGAAACCGTCAATTTTGTTGCTAAAGAAAAGCTGGATAAAAAGACTTATGAAGATAAAGCCGCTCTGGCAAATGCTGTCCGCTATGCGCGCGATTTAACCAACGAACCGGCAAACGAACTGACGCCGGAAATCTACGCTGCAGACATCAAACGCCTCGAACACCTCGGCTTAAAAGTAACACTCTTAAACCAAAGCGAGCTGAAGAAAAAAGGTTTTAATATGCTGCTCTCCGTGTCACAAGGCTCTGCAAACCCGCCATATGTCTGCATCATCGAGCATCGCGGCAATAAAAAGAGCAAAAATTGGGACATTGCATTAGTCGGCAAAGGCGTCACATTTGATGCCGGCGGTATCTCCCTAAAACCCTCTGCCGGTATGTGGGATATGAAACAGGATATGGCCGGTTCGGCCGTAGTAGCCGCCAGCTTAAAAGCCGCCGCGCAGCAAAACTTAAACTTAAATATTGTCGGAATAGTGGGCTTGGTCGAAAATATGCCCTCCGGCACCGCCACACGCCCTGGTGACATCGTTACATCGCTCTCGGGGCAAACCGTCGAGATTTTAAACACCGACGCCGAGGGTAGACTTGTTTTGGGTGATTGCCTCACCTACATTCAACAGCAATATAACCCTGAGCGGATTATCGACATCGCCACCTTAACCGGCGCAATTATTATCGCATTAGGCAATGAAATGGCGGGTATGTTTACCAATGACGACTGTATGGCAGAGCTGTTAAGCATTTCGGGTGAACAGGCAGGCGAAGAATTGTGGCGTTTCCCGCTCAATGACAATTATCGTAAAATGATAAAGTCCGACATTGCCGATATTAAAAATATCTCAAACGGCAGAGCCGCCGGTTCCATCACCGCCGCTTGCTTTTTGGAAAGCTTTGTGAATAAAAACACCCCTTGGGCACACCTTGATATTGCCGGTATGGACAAAGTCGAAAAAGCCAAACCGCTTTATCCGCTCGGAGCCTCGGGTTTCGGCGTCCGCCTCTTAAACCAATTCTTGAAGAATTTGGAAAAGAAATAACTTTCTTCCCTGTAAAACCTCCTCCCCTTAAAGGGAGGAGGCAGGGAGAGAACAACCTCCATAAAACTTGACACCATATTAAAAATCAGCTATAATAAATTATATGGTAATTATTCGGAGAACCGCAATGGAAATAAAAACCACCCCAGACATTACCCTTACCGAACAGGAAAAAGCCGAAGCTGCAGAAGGTATCGGGTGGTTGAAAAGCTGGCTCACCGAACGCAACAAAACCGGCAAATTCAAAAATGAGGCAGACGGTAAATTCGAAGAATGTATGGACAAACTTGATAAGGTAACCATCCGTATCTCCAATAACCACCACCAACAGCTTATGGAAGAGCTTCGCGCCGGCACACTGCACTTAACCGAAGAAGCCATAGAAACTTATGGCAAAGGTGACCCCAAAAAAGCAATCGAAAACTTTGAAGAGTTCCATCTGGAAAGTTTAAGCGGCAAAAACGTTGCCGGACAATGGGTAGAAGACATCGCCGAACCGACTGTTTTTATAAACCTCAATCTTTGCAAAGATGTTGAACACGGCTTGTCCTCAATCATCACACACGAAGCCACCCACCTTTTAAGCATAGATAAAAGCGAATTAATCTCTACCGCAAACATCATCGGCGATAATGAAGGACTGCTTTTCGAAAATGGCGATACGGCTTATATAAAAGAAAACATCAGCAAAGACGATTATTGGGACAGCGGCGAAGAAATCTATGCGCGCATTATGCAAATGCGTTCAGATTTAGGTTTGGAGCCAACCAAAATTTACACCCCTGAAGACGTTGCCAAAATCCGCGAGCAGGCTCTGAAAGCACAGGAAAAATACGAACAAGACTTAAAAACAGATCCCAATACGCTCCGCCCCAGAGAAATCCCGACCAAAATAATCAGCCGCTACACCGACGAGCAAATATCTTTTCTATTAAATGAAACCGCAGACCTCGGCAAACAAAGCGGTAATGACCTCAAAGCCGATATGTCGCTTTATGCGCAAACCACATTTGACAAAATGGAAAACATCACTTTTCCTGCAGACAACAGAGATACCAAAACCGCAATGCAGCAAGATGCCCAGCTGGCATTTGCCAAATCCCGCGTGATGGAAAACACCCGCCTCAAAACACCGGCAGAAAAGTCCCCTACCCCGCAAACCAAACAAACCACCCTGTCACCCGAAATGATGGCAATGCGACTGCACAATAATCAATACGCCTAAACCGCAAACAGCAGCAACAACCCTAAAAACAATATCACCAACCCCGCTGCCGGCGTTATTTCCACCCGTCGAGTTTGTATCACTTGAGCAAACATCGGCGATAAAAGCAGCATAGCCACCACATACGCCGGATTATCGGCAAACCGCAGCGCCAACGTTTTCGCCCCGATAAGCACCGTACTAAACGCAATCAGCCACCCCCCGTTCCAATGTTTAAGTGGCTCCAACAGCAAATCCGTTTTTCGATGTTTCCCGTTTTCGTCATTCCTGCCGCTAGCACAAAACCAAACCAGATTATACACCCCGCTCACAAAACACGCCACTGTCAAATAATATACCACCCCCGCATAAGCTGACCCGCCGTTAAGCGCAATATACCGCGTTGCAATGCTCATTAAGGCTAACGCAAAAACAGCAGGATACAAATATCTCTCAGCCTTAAGGCTGACGTGAACTTTCATCATCTGCCAATAGCTCGCCGAAAACCCGCAAAGAATAAGCCCGAGCGTTAAGAGCTTGTGCGGTTCCGCCAAGAGCCGCCGCAATTCTTCAAAATCAATGCTCCACCACAATAAAGTCGTTACCCACACCGTCGTTGCCATAAATCCCGAACTCGCGTGCACCCCGAAGCGGGAGGTGGCAAAAAATAAATGACTGTCATAAATGCCAATCATAATCCCCTGCATCACCAAAATCAGAAAATAATCCGCCGCAATATCAAGCGGCACGGTAAACAGCAGCGGCGAAACCAAAAGCGAAATACCAAACCCGCGCCAAACCCCCAACACATAGCCGTTAAAATGGTGCTTTCCGTTAAAGGTCATATACATCGCATTCGTTACCGCATATAAAAGGCTTAACAAAATCCACTCCATAATTTCTCCTCGTTTTTTTCAGATAATATAATAGCTCCTTCATCTGTTCCAACTTGACACCGCCTGCGTTTAATGCTATCATAAAAGAAGGAGAAATAAAATGACATTTGACGAAATCATCAACACTATCTCCGAACAGGAAATGATACGTCTCGTCGAAAGCGGCCGCCCTGTCAGCAAAGAAGCGCGGCAAACCCATATAATGAGTGCTGATGAGCAACGTCTAAACCTCGCTTTTTATGCCAAAGCAACTCACGAACACATCGGATGGAATGGTTTTTCTGAACAAAATCGACAATCATTTATGCAAAATATCGAACAATTATACGCCTCCATCTCTGCCCCCTGCCCGCAAAACCGATTTATTGATAATCTCTTTGCCCATACCGGACAATACATAGAAGATCGTCATTTCTCCGTAAACAATATCATCACGGTGGCTCGCCCAAACCGGAACCGTTCCGTCGGACGCAACTTTGCCAAGCTCAAAGATAAACCTTTCGGCTACCAATGTCTCGGCGGTGAATATAAACAAGACGATGCTGGGCAAGATATACTCAATGAAGACGGTACACGCTGCCCGATATGGGAAATCGGCACAATGCAGACTCCGACCGGCGAAGATATTCTGGTTGTCTCTATTCCTGACTTTAATAACCGCGCCAACACATACGAAGATTGGCAGCAATTCATCGAAAAGTTTGATGAAGTTTACCTCAATAACCAACAAAAATGGGAACAAGGCAGGATAATCCTTGATGTACGCAACAATAAAGGCGGTGAAGACAAACCAATAGACCATATTGCCAAACGCCTGTACGGTAATCTTATAAACACATACAAACGCTGCGAAATGCGTGATACACCGCTCTCAAACGCTATGCTTCATACCCACGGTGCCTACAAAGAAGAAAACTATTCTAAAGACGGCCTCCGCAAAGAAGATTTGCTGACACGCCGGCATTTCAGCGGCAAAATACACCCCCTATTTGATGAAACCGGCGTTTATTATCCGTTTAATCCTGAAAGAGGATTTAAAGGCCGGCTGGATATTTTGCTTGACCACGATGTCGGTTCATCGGCAGAAAGTGCCTATACATCATTTTACCACCACCCAAACACGCGATATATCGGCGAAAACACAGCCGGTATGCAACAATACACACAAGGAACATTTTATATGCCATGTGGCTCACAAATGCGCGTCGGCGTCACCCGCCTGACCTATTATGATAAAGAAGGCGAAAACATTGAAGTCAAAGGCCACAAACCGGATATTGACTGCGCCGGTTATAAATACGATGCTATGGCCATAGCTCTTGGAATGCCGCGTGATGAAAGAAGAGTAGCCAAACGCGAAACGAACGAACCGCTTCACGGCAAAGAAATATTTGCCGAATACGACCCGAAAATAACAGCCGATACCCGTAAAGCCTACTACGCCCGTACTCTGGAGCAAGGTTTAAAACGTATCGAAACCGCTAATTTCACATTATTTAACAACCAAAACCGCCATCAAGGCAGATAAACCGCCGCAAGCTACAATTTGCGCTCTTTACGCTTAAAACTCCCGTCCGAACGCTTTTTATAAGGCTTTCCCTCGTATGACGTTGTCTTCCGCCGCTTATCGGCAAATTTCCTTGCTTTATCACCTGCAGGATGTTTTTCTGGCGAACGAGCACCTGTTAAACGCCTTTCCGTTTTACGTTCCGGCTTTTTAAATTTCGGCTTGCGCGTTACAACCTCAACGCCGTTTTCCACAAATGTTTCTTCCATCGTGCGAACTTTTGCAAATTTCTTGTCAGCCTTAATAATCGTGCTGGCCTTCGGCGCAGCCGGCTGTTTTTTCTTCTTTTCTACCGAAAAGCCGAACTTGCCGATTTTCCGCCCGAGCGTATAATAAAACCCGTGCGCATATGCGAGCAACCCCGCCTTTTCCAAATCCAGCGCTCCATTCTCGTCGATATATTGTTCGTCCACGTTCACAGCCACTACTTCAGCCAAAAACATATCGTGTGTCCCAAACGGGCGAACTTCCATCACCTTGCATTCTATGCTGACCGGACACTGCACAATCTGCGGCGCTTTAACCTGCGTTGAGGGTTCGGTAGCAAGCCCCGTTGCCGCAAATTTATCTAAATCCCTGCCGGATTTCACCCCGACCATATCCACAGCTTCAGCCTCTTTCCACGTCGGCAGGTTAATAACAAATTCCTTGTTTTTGCTGATAAGTTCGTGCGTATAACGCGACGGACGCACGGAAACATATGTAATCACTGGGTCAGAACAGATAATCCCTGTCCACGCCGCCGTCATCACATTCGGGTTCTCCATATCCCCCGAAGAAATCAGCGCCGGCGGTAAAGGGGAAAGCATTGTCCCCGGTTTCCAAGATTGTTTAGTCATAATTAAAAATCCTTAAATGTTTCGTTTCCGCTGTTATAGCAGAAGCAAATCAAAAGTAAAGAATAATTTCAAAAAATCTGTCTATGCATACATTCTGATATTATTTTGCACAATCGCCTCACGCTGCTGCTTGCCCGCAATAAGAGCCACGGCAAATTCTGTGTTGAACCTTCATACGCCTGTTCTTTTTATGAGAAAAGCTTACTCCAAAAAGACTTCTCTTCCTCCGGCGCCTCTTGCTCAAATTGCTTAAGGCACTCTTTTTGCTTGTCATTAAGCTTTGAGGGAATCACCACCTTAAACTGCACAAACAAATCGCCGCGCCGATCCGAATTCATATAGCGCATACCTTTGCCTTTCAGGCGCAAACGGTCGTCAGGCTGCGTACCGGCTTTAACCTCCACCTCAATCTCTTCACCGTCAATCCCTTTAAGCTTAAACTTACCGCCCAGAGCCGCCTTTGCCATAGAAATCGGTGTTTCCACAAACAAATCCGCCCCGTCGCGCTCATATTTACTGTGGCGCTTCACGGTAATAAAGACATATAAATCGCCTTTCGGCCCGCCGCGCCGACCAACCTCGCCCTCGCCGGAAACCCGCATCCGCGTACCGTTTTCAATACCTGCAGGAATCTTGATTTTAAGCGCTTTCTCAACCTTTTCTTTGCCGGTTCCGCGGCATTTTTTGCATTTTTCCAACACCACGCGTCCCGCCCCGCGACATTGCGGACAGGTCGTTTCAAACACAAAAAATCCTCCCTGCTGGGTGCGAACTTTGCCAGACCCGCCGCAAGTGGGGCACACAGGCGCCTCTTTGCCGTCTGCCGTGCCAAACCCGTGGCAGTGCTCGCATTCTTTGGATGTGGTAATATTGATTTCTTTCTCTATACCTGTAAACGCCTCTTCAAGCGTCATCGTCACGTCATAGCGGATATCTTCACCGCGCTCGGCATACGAACGCTGGCGCGAACGCCCCTGCCCCGTAAACTCGGAAAAAATATCCGAAAACACATCGGCAAACCCCGCGCCCGTAAAGTCAAACCCGTTAAACGGATTAGCCCCCGCACCGCCGCCCATTCCACCGGCAAACGCCTGATGTCCGTAACGGTCATATGCCGCACGTTTCTGTTCGTCCTTCAAAACATCATACGCTTCGTTGATTTCCTTAAATTTGGCTTCCGCCTCTTTATTATCAGGGTTGCGGTCAGGGTGATATTGCATCGCAAGCTTGCGATATGCCTTTTTCAACTCGTCTGCCGATGCGGTTTTGCTCACGCCTAAAGTTTCGTAATAGTCAGCCGTTGTACTCATTCTCAAATAACCAATATCATTTTTTGTTTTAAATCTTAAGGTTATTTAGGAATATTTATGCGCTAATGCAAGCTTTTTAATACGACTGTAAACATTTTTTATTAAATGCAGATGCACATTCCTCAGCCAGCCGCAACCAAAATCATTACAGATACGACAGATATTAGCAATTAACCGACTGCACGTTCGAAACAATATCATTGCTGATTGTCACGTTAACGGTACAGGTTGTCCCTGCCTGTCCTGCCGGCGGATTGTTATAAGAAATCATCTCGCCGCCGCCCACCGGACGGTAGTTCGTGTAATAAGTCCACATAATATCGCCGTTAGCAAGGTTTTTCACAGTATTCGGTGCCCCGTTGGTATTAAACAACGCAGTCACGCTCTGCCCTTTATAAGCGTTCACGCCTTGCACAGGGTAATAAGCCCGCCTTGCCCCGTTGCCGCAAGTCAAACATTCACAGCCGCTCACAGCCAAAACCGCCCCTAAAAGCGCCGCCGCAATATATCTCTTTTTCATATTCACCTCCAAAAAAAAATAAAAACCGCAAGAGATATAATCAACCAACGCAAAATTGCAACCCCAAAAACAAAAAGCAGGGCAAAGCCCTGCGTAGCCTTGGGTGGGATTATTTGACGATATGACCGTGATTTAGTATATCCCCTGTTATTTACAATTCGAAGTCACATTGCGAACATACGTCTTATAAAACTCCACATTCAACTTACACAAACTCTTCGCCGCATATTTATCAAGCTCACAATATTTAACCGTCCGCCCTTTGCCTTTAGCGCGGTCATAATCCACATAATATGTCCAGTGGATAACATCGTTGCCCACATATTTGGCGTGCATCGGCTCTTCAAAGTCATCAAAAAAATCGCGCATTTGCTGTCCCTGCTCAATTTCAAAACCGGCAACCTTAAAGATACGTCCTGTTTCCGGTCTATAGTCGTCTTCGGGGGCACGCACCTGATAAACCATATTTTCGCCCTCGCGATTATATTCCGCACACGGATAACACGCCGTTAAAGCCAGACACAAAGCCATCAAAGATAAAAAACGCATTTTACATCTCCCAAAATTTACTCATTTGCTTAAAGTATAAAACAAAAAGATTAACAATCGCTTACCAACCGGCAGACAATTTCATCAAGCAGTAAAAATCCCGTATCAGTGAGCCGGATACCCTCGTTGTCAACCGCCAAAAGCCCCTGCCGAACCAGCATATCCATCGCCGCCCGATTAACAAACGAAAACAAATCCGCCTCGCACGCCTGCTTAAATGCTGCCGCGTTGATACCCCGCTTAATGCGCAGCCCCATTAACAAAAGCTCCTCCGCCCGTTCGGCAGATATCAACTCTTCGGCTATCCGCCCGTCAACGGTAGCAAAGATTTTCCCACCCGCCGAAAAACGCCCGTGCGCTCCGTCGCCAAGCCCGATATAGTCCCCCCCCTGCCAATAGACGAGATTATGCACACTCTCGCTGCCAGAGGCGGCAAAATTAGACACCTCATAGCGTTCAAGCCCCTGCGAACGCAAATAAAAAACCGTTTGTTCATAAAGACTTGCCGCCAGTTCTTCATCCAATCCCGTAATATTTTTACGGGCAAAAACCGTTCCGTCTTCAATCGTGAGCTGATAGAGGGAAATGTGTTTTAAGCCGAACGAAAGCGCCAAATCAATCTCTTTTTGCCAGTCTTCCCACCGCTGATGAGGACGGGCATAAATCAGGTCAACCGAAAATTTCGGAAACGCTGCCACCCCCAGTTCCATCGCCTGCAACGCCTCCTCAAGTGAATGCGTCCGCCCCAAAAACTTCAAATCTGCGGCATTAAGCGCCTGCACGCCGAGCGACAAGCGGTTAATCCCTGCCTTGCGAAACGCCAGAAACTTCTCGCGCTCAAACGTATTCGGGTTTGCCTCAAGAGAAATCTCGGCACCGGAACACACCGGCAGCCGCTCAGCAATACCGTCCAATACCTGCCCCACAACAGACGGCGACAAGATAGAGGGCGTCCCCCCACCAAAAAACACCGACTTAACATCCCGTCCGGCAAGATACGGCAAAAACCCGTCCAAATCGGCAAGATAACGCTCCGCCAGCTCCCTCTCGTCAAACGCCTTAGGCTTCAGCGCCCGAAAAAAATCACAATACGGACACCTCGACCGGCAATACGGAAAATGAATATATATCGAAATATCTTTAACCATCAACCACCAAAATCATAAGCAGGGCAACGCCCTGCGCTGCAATGGGTGCGATAAAGTGCAATGCTTGAGTGCAAATTCCCGACTGCGGTGTACAAAGGGCGTACATAAAGGAGAGAATTTGCCTCAATGATTGTGCTTTTGCGCGCCCACCAACTCCAGACATTTACCCTCTATGCGCTGCTCCAACGCCTGCATAAACTCCTTCTTCGTTGCAAAGTCCTTAACCCGCATCGGCTCCATAAACTCAAAGATAACCTTCCCCGAACGGCGCAAAAAAGCCCCCTTAGACCAACACAAATCCGTGTTCAGCGCCACCGGCACAATCGGCATATCAAGCCCTTCAGCCAAAAACATAATGCCGGATTTATATCCCTTCACCTCAAGGTGCTTGCAACGCGTCCCCTCAGGAAAAATAATAATCGACCGCCCTTTCGAAACGCGATCCTGAGCGGCTTTAAGCATACTTTTCATCGCCTTTGCACCAGCCCCCCTGTCCACCGGAATCATCCCGTAAAGCGCCTGCCCCCAGCCAAACAGCGGAATATAAGTCAGTTCTTTTTTAAGCACAAACACCGAATGCGGAATAATATCCGTATAAGCATAGGTTTCAAACGCCGACTCGTGTTTGGAGGCAAAAATCACCCCCTCGCTGATAAACTCCTTGCCGCGCACCTCAATCGTGATGCCGCAAAGCTTGAGCATAGCGCCCCAGATAACAGGATGCAGATATTTATCCCACAAAACAACCATCGCTTTTTGCGAGCACAGCCCGACCGGAATGCTGATAACAAACCCCAGCGCCATCGCCGGATAAAAATACAAATTAGCAATCAAAGAGCGTAAAAACAGTCCGATTTTCTTCATAGTCATAATCCTAACATATTATATTGTATATAGACAGCCAAAAATTTAGCATATTCCGCCATCAAAAACCAAAAGCTTTTCCACGAGCGCCACCACTGGCGGAGCACATACGGTGACTGCGCCGCATAAAACACAATATCCTTATCAGGCATAGCGTGTTCCAGTTCAAGCCGGCTGCGCGGAATGTGGTAAAAAGAAGTCACCACCGCAAGTTTTTCCATCCCATATTTGGCAGCCCACGCCCTAACCTCACGCGCATTGCCGACCGTATCTGTTGCCTGATACCCCAAATCCACCGGCTGCCCGTCTTTGAGGATAATATCCTCGCGCGCCGCAATCAACCCGAGGCTCGTACCGCGCCTCACACCGGAAATCAACAATCTGTCCCCCACGCCTTGGTTTAAAAGCTCCAAGGCTTTGGCAATACGGTTGCGTCCGCCGGTCAGCGCCGCAATCCCGACAGGAAGCGTATCGCCTGCCGGCGTATACCGCCCGTCCAGCACCCGCCGCGTCATATCCAGATACGCATAACCATAGCGCCGGTCCGGCTCCAGCATTGCCCCCTCGCCCCATTCGTTCCACGCATTGATAAAGACCAAACGCTCCTCGCCAATCAGATTCGCGCGCGTTGCCTCCACCGCATAGTCCAGCCACTTGCCGTAAACCTCCGGTGTTGTCCCCTCAAAGACTAATGCTCCCGAATACGCCTTGCGCGCCGTGTTGTCCCACCGCGGAAACACCGTCCGAAACGTTTTGTACGCATAGTCGCGCCGCATCTTCCCGGCGTTAATATACTCCTCCCAGTCAAATACGCGAAAATCAGCCTTATCATCAGCCTTGACCACCGCCTTTTCCTGCAGCCCGAAAATATGGTCAAGTTCAAACTCCATCACCCCGTCCAGCCCCCACGCGGCAGGATTATCCCAAAAGCCGAACTGCTTGGTGCCGATAATATATGGCTCGCCCACACCGTTCTCACGCCCGAATTGCCGCAAATAAGCCGTAAACGCCACAAACAGCTCTTTATCAAATAATGCCGGATGATATACGATAAACAGCGGCCGCCCGTTTATGCGGATATACCGCGGGTCTTTAAAAAACGCCAGCAAATCCGCCGCAAGTTTCGGGAAATCCTCTTTCGTAAAATGCTGCTCCATCAACATCTCTTTGTTGCCGCCGTCCCAGCGTTTCGACCAGCTCTCGTTTGCCCAATGCAAACAAAACGGCAACTCAAGGCTTTTGTCGTTTAAGTAGTTATAAACGGGCTTTTCCATCAGTTTTTTGCCCGAAAACCAATAGTAATAAAACGCAAACCCGTTAACACCATAGTTTTTGGCAAGTTCGATCTGCCGTTTCATCACATCGGTGTGCGCAAGGTCATAAAAGCCGACATCAACCGGCAGCTTCGGCTGATAATGCCCCGCAAACTGAGGCTTGGCTGCCGTCACATTCGTCCATTCCGTAAACCCCCTCCCGTGCCAACGGTTATTTTCCTCAAACTGATGATACTGCGGCAGATACAGCGCAATCAAACGTACATCGTTCCCCGCCATCGCTCCATAATCACGATACGGCACAAATTTCGCCCCCGAAACATCCTCTTTCGCCGCAAAGCTGCCAATAGCCCCGCTGTTATCTGCATAATTAAATACTGTCCTGCAAAACAGCATAAACCCGCCAAGCCAGACAAATACCGACATTAGCCCGATAAAAACGGAAATTATCAGCCCGCGCCTTGCCATCCGCCTGCCTTTCGCCCGCTATCCCTGCAAAAACAGCTGCGCCAAAGCAGCCTCTTGGGACATATGGTAACTTCTGGCATTTTTAACAAACATAAGACATTTATTAAGATCTCGCGCATTGGTAATGTTAGCCTGCTCCAAAAATCTCCTAATAATCACCAGTTCGTGCGGCTGTTCGTCGGTTTGTGGATAAACCACCGCCCCGTTTTCAAACTTAAGCCCTTTAATCACGGCATTAAACAATTCCGGGTTGTCAATATCACGCAGCATAATGTTCAAATTCACAAAATCTTCCGCACTCCGACAACCGCTGGGCTTTGCTCGGCTTGCTTCCAACACCTGCTGAACTTCTTCGGGAGACTTAGCCTCCACCGGCATAATCTGCGTGTCCATATACTCCACCGTCGCATAAAACAGCCCGCTAATAAGCACAGCTGCCACAGCTCCAACCCAAAATTTAGATTTTTTACTCAACTGTTGCATATCCAACTCCTTATCATACTAATTCCTTACTCTTGAGGAATAACATTAGCCCCGTCAACTGAAGGCACCGGCGGTTCACTGAAAAGTATATTAATCCCTACCGCCGAATAAAACAGCAATACTAACGCAACTCCTATCAAAATTGCTGCTTTTAATACACATATTGCCGCTTTCACACCACTTTCTTTAAAGCCTTCCGCACTATCCCACATATGCAGCGTTGCCTTCCAAAGATAAAGATATCCGGTCATCACCGAAAACAGTATAAGTATTTTAGAAAAACCAATGCAGATTTCCTTTATGCTGACATCTTTTTCACAGCCGCAATAATTAAATGCAATTACTAAAAGGGCGACCAAAACCGCGGCTATAACACTTATACATCTCAGTGCCTCTTTTGCCAATCCGTCTTTCTTATCTTGATTGATAAAAAGCTGTTTTCTCCACAAACAAAGTAATGAATAAAAAAACACAACACACCCGGCTATCAAAAACCAATGCACTAACCAAGACTCTTCATAAATTATTATATTCCTATGGAGATATTTGGGCCAGCACCCCATTGCTTGCATAAGAAGAGATGGGTTCGCAGAACAAAACAGTTTTCGGGCAAAAGGGAACAACAATAGAAGATAATGAGAAAAGAAATACATAATAGGCACACCGAATGTCAACCACGTCAAAAACGCCGGGTTTTTCTGCCATTTATAAAATACCCACGCCAGCGGAAAAACCAAAAACACAAAAAAAGGATTAACCTGCAGGGTGGCATACAACACTCCCGCCACAGATGCCAACACAATAACATACCAAATGCTTTTCAGCCAATTCAAAATTTTTTCACTCATCGTTCAAGTCCTTTCACACCATTTTCTTTAAGGTTCTGACCACGGTAATATAAGCCGTTACAGCCACCAGTGCCGCCGACACAAACGGCAGCAGCAAAATAATCATCCAGTCGCCAAGCCCGAACGTTACGGCGTTGAAAATCCCCGCTTCAATCCCTTTCGCCATCGAACCGACAATCATAATCGCCGGAATAGCAGTCAAGGTTCCGGCAATTCCAGCCGCAACAGACATTTGTGTTATCTGCTTCACATAGTTAACAGCAATATATTCGTCCGTTGCGCCCATCGTGTGCAAAATTGCAATAATCTCGCGGTGGACATTAAGTCCGGTTTTCGCCGCATACACAATCGCCGCTACGCAAGCCCCCGCCACAAGAATAAGCACCGTCACCGCCAGCATTTTTAAAGAGTTGATAAATTTCAACAGCCGCGACAGCCATAAATTGTGGTCGTTAATAGACGCCTGCGCCGACACTTCCGAAAGCCGAACCGCCAGCTCTTTATAGTCAAAGTTCTTCGCCTGCCGGATTTTGACATCCAGAAGTTTCGGAATCGGTAACAGTTCGATATCGACATTATTGCCAAGCCACGGCTCCAAAAGCCCGCGCAGCTCTTTATCACTTAAAACCGTCACCTGCTCAACATCCGGATATTTTTCCATAAACTCAACCACATTCAGCAAATCTTTACGGCTGTCTTCATAATTGGGCTGCGGCAAAACCTGAATAGTAAAGTTAGACACCACCTGCCGTTTCGAGTTTTCAAACATCGTGTTAATACCCAAAACACCCGCCAGCGTAATTGCAAACAAAAACACCGACACCGCCACAATCACGCGCAAAAATGTTTTCGAATACCCCTCGTCAATCGGCAGTTCCATCCCTCTGTCTGCCGGCGGCTTCTGCTTTTTAAGCGCCTTGACTTTCGCCTTATCCGGCACCGGCCGTGTAATTTTATTTGACATACGACAGCCCTCCGTTCTCCAGCTTAAGCCGCGGGTAGTTGTAGCGTTCCATCAGCTCGTTTGAGTGCGTGGCAATTATCACTGTCGTCCCAAGCCGGTTAAGTTCGGCAAAAAGCTTCATCAGTTTTACCGCAATCTCGCTGTCCACATTTCCGGTCGGCTCGTCGGCAAGCAAAATTTCCGGCCGGTTAATAACCGCCCGCGCAATCGCCGCCCGCTGCTTTTCACCACCCGAGATATCCGAACTTTTGGCATACATATTGTCCGAAAGCTCCACCCACGCAAGCAGTTCAATCACGCGTTTTTTGATTTCTTTTTCTTTCATCCCGCGCAAACGCAGCGGCAGCGCCACATTGTCAAACACGCTCAAATGCTCCAAAAGCCGGAAATCCTGAAACACAACGCCGATTCGCCGCCTTAAAAACGCCAGCGTATCACGGTCTGTCATTGCCACATTATTGCCAAAAACTTTAAGTGTCCCCTCCGTTGGCTTTTGTGCGAGATAAAGCATTGATAAAAGGGAGGTTTTCCCCGCCCCGCTCTTGCCGGTCAAAAAATGGATAGACCCGCGCCTGAACGAAAAATCAATATTCGAAAGCACCGGCGGATTATCCCCATACGCCAGCCCCACGTTTTTCATCTCCACAATCGGTTCAAACTGTCTTGTTTCCATTTTTCCCCGCTTTCAAGCCAAATAATAATCATTACATAAAGCAAAAAAAGATTTGATTAAATAGATTTTATGAATATACTAACAAAAAATTACAAGCAACCACGACACAGCAAGGAATACCTCGATGTTAATCAGTTGTCCCAAATGCCACAGCATATACGAAATTCCGGATGATTTAATCCCCCGAACCGGACAAAACTTCCGTTGTCAGGCCTGTGCAAATGTTTGGCACGCAATGCGCCAGGACGCAATTGGCTATGAAGAGCCGGAAGAAGAGGAATTATATATAGAGCCGATTCCCGTTTCCGAACCGCCGCACCGCAATTTTCCGGCAAATAAAAAAGAGTTTAAAATTCCGGCAGACGGCAAATCCGGCCGCAAAACCCGCTCTTCAAAAGAGATAATCGCCGAAGAGGGCGACGAAGATTATACCCCGCCTGCCCCGAAAGTAAAAAAGAAAAAAGAAATCACGCTCACCTCGGATATAGGCACGTCGTTCACGATTTCCGCCCCTACCGACGAACCGGAAGAACCCGCGCCATACCTGACAACAGCAGACGACGGGCTGAAAGTAAATGCCGCCGATCGCCTGCTCCCCGAACCGGTGTTTAAGGGCTATAAAAAGACGGCGCTGCTGCTCTGGCTGTTGGCAATGCTGGCGTTTGCACTGTTTTTCCGCCGCGAAATCGTTTCTTTCTATCCGCTTGCTGAAACTTATTATAATAAAGTCGGCTTAACAGGGCAGAATAACCCGCAATATCTGCGCTTTAAGAATATTTTTGTGACCGAAACCACGACGGAAGACAAACCGATGCTAAAAGTTGAGGCTACAATCTATAACGATTCGTTTTATACCACGCGTGTACCGGAGGTCACCGTCAGCGGTGTTAAAGAAACTTATACCCCTGCCCGCCAGATTCTTAAAGGTCACGAGCAGACAAACATCGAAATTTTATTGCCGTTTAACCCCGAAAACGGAGCGGCAAACCTGATTTTGGGCTTTCAAAAACCCTGAATGTTTTATGATTATATAAACAAGGAGTAACAAATGTTAAGAGAAGATTTGCAAAACGCACTTAAAGACGCAATGAAAAACAAAGATATGGCAACAGTTTCCGCCGTCCGCCTGATAATTGCCGGACAGAAAGAAAAAGACGTCGCCGCCCGCGGTGCCGGTAAAGAATGCGCAAGCGATGCCGATTTGTTGTCTATGATGCAGACGATGATTAAACAGCGCAATGAATCCGCAAAGATTTACAAAGAGGGCAACCGCCCCGAGCTTGCGGCCAAAGAAGAAGCAGAAATTGCCGTCATCGAGCGCTTTTTGCCCAAACAGATGAACGAGGAAGAAACCAAAGCCGCCATCGCCGCCGCGATTGCCAAAACCGGCGCGGCCGGAATGAAAGATATGGGCAAGGTAATGGCCGAACTCAAATCCGCCTACGCCGGCCGGATTGATATGGGCAAAGCCTCCGGCCTGATTAAAGGGATGTTATAAACAAAAAGCGGGGCAACACCCTGCGTAGCAATGGGTGGGATAAAATGCAATGCTTGAGTACAAATTCCCGACTGCGGTGTACAAAACCGGTACATAAGGGAGGGAATTTGCCTCAATGATTGTGATTTAGCACATCCCCCAAAAGAAAGGAAAAATATGGCAAACGACGACCTACAACGCTTCTTAGACGAAATACGCGCCCGCGTATCCGTTGTCGATGTCGTCGGCGCCAAAGTCAAGCTGACAAAAAAAGGCAGGGAATATCAAGGTTTATGCCCGTTTCATAACGAGAAAACCCCGTCGTTTACAGTTAATGAAAGCAAAGGCTTTTACCACTGTTTCGGCTGCGGTGCACACGGTGACATCGTGCGGTTTGAGATGGAGGCTAACGGTCTGCCGTTTATGGATGCGGTACAAAAACTCGCGCATCAGGCCGGCTTGCAGATGCCGCAGTTTACGCAAAAAGACAAAGCCGACCACGAAGAGAAAAAATCGCTCTATGAGGTGATGGAACAAGCCTGCACCTTTTTTGAAAAAGAGCTGCGTATGCCCGCCGGCAGTGAGGGACTGAAATATTTCACCGAAAAGCGCGGACTTTCTAAAGAGATTATCCAAAAATTCCGCTTGGGCTATGCCCCGAACAATAACGCTCTGATGGCATTGTTAAAGTCGCAGGGTGTGGAAGAAAAAGATATGAAAGACTTGGGGCTGATTGCCATCCCCGAGGATACGTCACGCCGCCCGCACGACTTTTTCCGTAACCGCGTGATGATACCGATAACCAATAAACAAGGCAAGATTATCGCATTCGGCGGACGTGTGATGGAAAAAATCGAGCCGAAATACTTAAACTCGCCGGAAACGCCAATTTTCAATAAACGCCGCAATTTGTATAACTTAGACAAGGCGCGTGAAGTGGCATATAAAGAAAAGCAGCTGATTATCTGCGAAGGTTATATGGATGTGATAGCGCTTGACAGATATGGTTTCGGCTACGCGGTCGCCCCCTTGGGCACAGCGCTGACCGAAGAGCAAATCACCGAAGCGTGGAAAGTCGTCCCCGAGCCGATTTTGTGCTTAGACGGTGATTCTCCGGGAGTAAAAGCGGCAATGCGCGCCGTAGACAGGGTTTTGCCGATATTAAAAGCAGGCTATTCGTTGCAATTTCTTTTTTTGCCTGAGAATATGGACCCTGACGAATATCTGCAGGCACACGGACACGACAGTTTTGCCGCGCTGATGAAAAAGACCCGTCCGCTCATAGACATTTTGTGGCAGAAATACACCGAAAATGAAGACAGCTCAACGCCGGAGAAAAAAGCACTGATAGAAAAAACGCTTCTAGGCGAAGTCGCCAAAATCGCCGACCCGACCGTCCGCAGCTACTACGCGCAGGAAATCAAAAACCGGATATATCTGAACTTCCGCCAAACCGCGTGGCAAAAAGACGCCGCCAATCAATTCTCTGCTCAAGTTTCCCTTCCCCCTCAAAGGGGGCGGTCAGGAGAGGAAGAAAGTATTAAATCCTACTCTTCTCAAATAATCCCTCAAGACACCTCCCCTTTTTCGCGAGTCATTGCGAGGAATGTTCCCCCTTTCGCGAGTCATTGCGAGGAGCGTTCCCCTTTCGCGAGTCATTGCGAGGAGCGTTCCCCTTTCGCGAGTCATTGCGAGGAGCGTTCCCCTTTTTCGCGAGTCATTGCGAGGAGCGACAGCGACGTGGCAATCTCAAGCAACAGGCAAACAAGCTACACCCCACGCCCCTCCCCCCGCAGCCGTAATCCGCGCTCTGCCCTGAACCACACCATCGCCGCGGCCCCCGAAGCCCTGCGTCAAAGCGCAAACGCCGAACAGGATAAAAACATTTCGTTCATCATCGCCGCTATGCTGATATATCCCGAACTGATAGACGACTACGAAGAGCAGATATATTTAGACGATATTAAAAATGAAAATTTGAAAAACTTGCTGCAAACGATGGCAGATATCTACCACGAGGCAGAAACGCCTCTGACCGGAGAAGAACTCCGCGCCGAACTCTTAAAGCAAAACCAGAACTCGCCGGTAAAAACATTGTGGGAGCTTGATATGCTCAAAAGACAAAACCCGTTTATCAATGACTTACGCAAAAATGTTGAGAAAGCACTTTCAGAAATCAAACTGCGCGGAATGGAAGAGGAAATTAAAAAACTCACCGCCGAAGTGTGTCAAAACTTCAACGAAGAAACCTACGCGCGCTTAACCGAGCTTAAAAAAGAACGCGACGCCATCCTCGCCGCCGCCGCCGAACCGGAAAATTAAGTTTCTCCCACAGACATTGTAAGCCTCCCTCATATCGCAAGTCATTACGAGACGTCCATCTCCCCCCCTCCTCGCGAGTCATTGCGAGCGCACCTTTTTTTATCGCGAGTCATTGCGAGCGCACCTTTTTTTATCGCGAGTCATTGCGAGCGAATGAAATGAGCGCGGCAATCTCCCCCTCTGCGAGGGCTTTAGCCCGCGGCAATCTCAATCCGCAAGAGCCCCCTCTTTATCTGCCATAGCCCGTGTTCCCCCAACAAGTTGGGCGTTGCAAGTGGCGCAGTCACACATATTCCCCCATACTCTTATGAGATTGCCACGTCGCTCCGCTCCTCGCAATGACTCAAAAAAAATGCAAAATTCCAAACGCTGTTCGTGATAATAAAGGCGGAAAATTTGAGATGGATAGAGATGAAGTCACAAAGTCCAAAAAATTTTAGCATACATTGAAGTATGTGAATTTTTTGGATCTTTGCGAATTCGCTCTAAACGCTCAAAATTTCCCCTTTATTGGTCGAGGAATGAACGCAAACGCTTACTCCTGCTCGGATGTTTGAGCTTGCGTAAGGCTTTCGCCTCAATCTGACGAATACGCTCACGCGTCACGTTAAATTGCTGGCCGACTTCCTCCAGTGTATGGTCGGTGTTCATCCCGATACCGAAACGCATACGCAGCACGCGTTCTTCACGCGGCGTTAAGGAAGAAAGAATACGTGTGCAAGTTTCCTTCAGATTGGAATGCACAGCAGAATCAATCGGCTGCAACGCATTCTCATCGGCAATAAAATCACCCAGAGAAGAATCTTCTTCATCCCCTACCGGCGCCTCAAGGCTCACCGGCTCTTTGGCAATTTTCATCACCTTGCGGATTTTATCCACCGGCATAGACAAACGCTTTGCCAGCTCCTCCGGTATCGGCTCGCGCCCCATCTCCAGCATCATCTGGCGGGAGGTACGCACAAGTTTGTTAATTGTTTCAATCATATGCACCGGAATACGGATAGTCCGCGCCTGATCGGCAATCGAACGGGTAATCGCCTGACGAATCCACCAAGTCGCATAGGTCGAAAATTTATAGCCGCGGCGATATTCAAACTTATCAACCGCCTTCATCAAGCCGATATTCCCCTCCTGAATAAGGTCAAGGAATTGCATACCGCGGTTGGTATATTTTTTGGAAATCGAAATAACCAGACGCAGATTTGCCTCAATCATTTCTTTTTTCGCACGTTCCGCCTCGCGCTCGCCGCGCTTGATGGTATCCACCATTTTGCGGTATTCGGCAATCGGCAATCCGCACTCGCGGCTCATTTCCGTCAGTTGGTTACGAAGGTCAACAATTTCATCTCGGTTTTCGGTCACAAAGCGACTCCAGTGCTTGTCTTTCATCGCCTCAAGCTTTTCAATCCAGTGCGGGTCAAGCTCAGAATGCTGATAAACCTCAAGAAATTCCTCACGTTTCACGCGACAGCCCAGCGCCAACCGCATTAACTTGCCCTCAACGCCCATCAAACGGCGGTTCAGTTCGTTAAGCTGTTCCACCAATTCTTCAACGCGAGCCGAATTCAGGTGAATCGAACTCATCAGCTCAATCAGTTCTTTTTTGATGTTAATATATTTCTTTTCTAAAGACGTCTGCGGTTTGCGTCCGGCCAAAATCGACTTCATACGCTGTGCCTGAATACGGCTCAATTCGTCATAATAGCTCGAGATTTTGTTCAAAATATCCAAAACCGGCTCAAACAAGGCCGCTTCCATTGCACTGATAGAAGTTGCAACGTGACTGCCGTCTTCATCTTCGTCATCAAGCTCGCTGCCCTCTTCGTCTGATAAACTGTCTTCGTTTTCCATATCATCTTCGGGTTCGTCATCAACAGCCCCGTCAAACTCAATGTCTGTCTCCAAATCGTCATCAATCTCGTCAAGGTTTTTCTCGGCCAGATCTTTCTCGACATCTGCCAAATCATCCACCGGCGCCGTTTCGTCATCATAAACAATCGCGGCCGCATCCACACCATACATCATCTCAAGGTCGATAATATTACGCAGCTGCATTGTACCTTCAACCAATTCATCGCGCCATTTCGAGATAGCCTTTAAAGTCATCGGGTTTTCGCACAATCCGCCAATCATCACCGTTTTTCCGGCCTCAATACGTTTGGCAATTGCAATCTCGCCCTCGCGCGAAAGCAGCTCAACCGTACCCATCTCTTTAAGATACATCCTGACCGGATCATCCGAGCGCATCAATTCTTTGCCGTCAAAGTTACCGCCCTGCTCGTCATCGTCCATCATCTCGTCAGCGGCAGTTTCTTCCGATTCGTGTTCTTCATCTTCATAATCTTCGGTTTCATCCGCCGAGATAATGCTGATTTCCATATCGGAAATTGCCGCCATAATATCCTCAATCTGGTCCGAGGTTTCCTTTTCGGAAGGCAGCGCCTGATTTAATTCTTCAATCGTGATATAACCCTGTTCTTTGCCCTTGGCAATCAGTTTCTTGAGGGCACCGCCGAATGAATCCAACAGCGGAGCATCAGAGCTTTGGTATTCTTCTTTATCTATATCAGACATTTCGTTCCTTAAAATCGATTTTATGCGCCAAAAGCGCCATCATAAAAAATAGGTTTGCAAACGCTAATAGAGATAATCTTTCCCACAAGGTTTGTCAAGTATTATTTGCTATTTTTTATCGGCAAAATTGTCTATCCCCCTCCTCTCCCTGAGAGGGGAAGAGAGAGGAGGAAAACAATAACTCCAATTACCACGGGTCGTTATATTTCAAACTCGGGTCATTCAAGCGGGTTTTGTAATTAGCGTCTTTGGCTCCATCCTTCTTCGGATTACGATAATCGTTCAGCTGGTCAATATTATCAACCAAATCTCCCCAGCCGTGCTTATTAAACTCATTTCTGTCAAAATAACAGTAAACGGTGGCGTGCCCCTCAATTGTATTTGTCGGCACAGGGAACAAATTCCACACCCAGGTACCGGGCTGGTCAAAAGGAATCGTCGAACTTTCGTTATCATCCCCGTCCGTATTCTGCGACTTAATACCTGCATTGCCCAATCCGGAATCATCATAGCCGGTGTATTGCTGCATATCATAAATAAATCCCATTCTTGCGTCCCAGCCGCCAACATCAAAGCTCTGCGGATCAAGCGACGTTTTCAGAAATGTATTCTGCTGGAAATACAGCGGCTCAGGCACAAAACCGGTCGTCCGGTTTGCCGTATCCATCCCCGGAAAATATTTATAAGCACTGCGTTTCTCCGGATTGCTGGCATCAGCCCCCACAACCTCAAGACGGGATTCCGTATCCGCCGTCGGGTCCGTATCGTTTTTGCGCAGCGCATCATACCCGAAGAACCACCCTTCCGTGCGTTTCAAATACAAATCCGCCACATCGTGCGTTTTATCACTGTCATATGCTTTGTTAACCTCTAAAGACACGCTCTTAACCAAGTTCGGATACGCTATCTCGCCGGTGGTTTTGGCAACAGAGAGAATATTTGCCTGACGTGAACCGGCCGGATTGATAACATACGCTTTATCGCGCCCTTTGCTGCCCCCGCCGTAAGCTGTGGATTTAACCATATCACCGGCTTGCGCCATCTGGAAAGATGTCGGTATAATCGTTGCCAGATTTTTATATCCCGGAGGACAAATAGCGTATGGCAACCGCCCGACATACGAATCCGCCCAAGCAATTTTTTCGTTTTTACAATTACTCGTTCTGCCGGAGCTCCAACATAACTGGTCGTTTTGGTTTCGTCCGCCTTCAACAAAGTCATTTGAAACGTTATATACGCCCTTGAGCACATAGTCCGGCAAAATATCGCTCAAACGCGCGCCGCCGCGGGTTGTAAGCTTAATATCGTGCATCACCGAAGTATACGCCGGATTAACCATATACTGGTCATAATGGTTGGTTGTTGACAAAGAAGACCCCGGCGCATTAGGAATGCTCAGCCCGCCCACATTCGAAACCAAACGGTTCGCCTTGATATAGCCATATCCCTCATCGGCAGCAGACGAATTCCCTTCAGTGCTTTCCTCAAGTTCAATCGCACCGCGGCGAACATAAACCGACGCCCGTCTGGTCGGGTCTTCACCGGCATTTGCCGCCCTTGAGGATGTACCGTCAATATCATATGAATTAACTTCAAACATTGCCAGCGTATTGCCGTCCTGCTCAATAAACGAACTGGACGTAGCCCCTTTGCGCGCCATCACGCGGACAAACTGCGGGTCAATTTCAAACGTTGCGTGCGGATTACCGTTTCTACCGGATTTTGTATCATCATTATACGTTGCCGTATGAATCACATCATTTCCGGTCACATAGAACGAGCCGTTCACCGTCACGTTGGCACTGTCAGAAGCAGAAGACGCATCCATATTCGGACGAACGTGCAAAATATTTTCAGACGAGTTGCTCTGCACCTTAAAGTCGACAAACCGTGTCCGGATTTGTTCCCCGTCCGCATAAAGCATAGACGCATCTGGGCCAATACCCTCAATTTTGTTGCCGTCTTCATCCACGCCAACAACCTTTGCCGTCTGCAGCGTAAACCGTCCGGCGTGCGCCTCTATCTCGTTTCTGTCATAACTATGTGTCGCGCGGGCATTGTTTTCCCACGAATGTCCCTTAAACAGCATAGCCCCTTTCTGAATATCCACGGCATCCGAACTACCGATAACGTCGCTCGAGGTATAAAGCTCGACTAATTTATCACCTTCCACAAATGCTCTGGTCGAATCTGCCCCGACAAAGTTTATCGGATCCGGCAGCCCGCTTGAATACCTGTCAGTATAGCCGAACTTGGCAACGCCGTCTTCCAAATGCGCCATCGCCCCTAACGAATCGCCCATATAGACGCGGTCTTCGTCGGCAAAAAATCTGGTATAATCCGCGTGAACGCCACCCACGCCGGTACTGTTGTCATTAGCCTGTCTGCGGTTGTTGATGACAACGCCGTCATCGTATGCATTAAGCCACCCTTTACGTGGTGATTTCTGATATTCGGCATAAGTGCTGAAACCGGCGTGCAGTTCTTTAAAGCCGGATTTGTTAAACCACGCGTCATTGGCAAACAGCAATTCATCTACCCAGGCCGAACCGGCAACACCCAACGCCCAGTTATCGCGCACAAAGTCGCTCTCGCCCGTACCGGTTGAGAAGTTGGCATTCATTTTTGATTTATACCCGATATACGTAGCCCCTAAAATATCCGTATATCTGGCCGCCACAACGGCACCATTATTCATAATCGTGTCCGTCGTATCCGACGGCCCGCCATAACCGGTCGCCCCTAACACGCCCGTTCCGCCGACATTGTCAAAAATCGCATTGGCCGTATATGCCCGAATCGCGCCATCGCGCAAAGAGGTTACCGAACTGTCGGCATATATCATATGGTTATTAAACTTTTCGCCGCCAACCGAAAAACGCCGCACATTGCCGCCCGTTCCCGAAGAACCGGCCCGCAAAATATCAACGTGCGTACTGTCGCCAATACCGCCGGCATTAATCCAGTCACCGTCTTTGCCAGCAAACAGGTTGCCGCCGCCTTGGTTGATATAGGTATCTGCGCGTTCGTCGGCCACGGTAGAATCCCCGCCGTTAATATATACTGTTCCGCCATAGTCGTTAATACGGGTAATGCCGTCGCTGTTATGCAGGCTGTTAATATGCACAACGCCGCCCGCATCATTATAAGCCGCAATCAAATGCCCGCTGCCGCTGCTGGCCCAGCTGCTGCCCCCCACCAAAAAGGCAGATGGAGAACCCGCCGGTCCGTCAAGCTGCTCAACCACGCGCACCAACCCGTTCATCATCGAAACGTATGCGCTGTTTTCTTCATTGCTGGCAGATAAAACCGCAAGCTGCTGATCATCCTCATTTCCGTCCCACACATCAACACTGCTGTCCAAACGTGAAAACTGCATCACATCAAACCCTTTGCGGTCATACGTTACCGATGTGTTGTCATAGGCAGTGTTAAACACCTTAAAGCGGTCACTCAGCGCCGCAAAGTTACCGTAAATCCACGCCGCACCGGTGTTAGCCTCATAGTTTTTCTTTCCGCTTGATGCACCGCCGACGTTCTCGGACTTCACAGGGTCTTCGCGCAGCTTGCCAAACGGCTTGCCGACATACAAATCCGCCACATCAGGGTCACAATACGCCGAATCGCTCATACTGCTGTCATAAATATATTGCGCCGAACATCTGGTATTCAGCGTCATTTTCCGGACGTTAAAAATAGAATAGTAGTCTTTAGCATCATTTTCATATCTGGAAGAAGCGCCCGCACCGTTGCCGCCCAAATACAAATCCGATACCATCGTATTATGATAAAACTCATCCAATGTTGTCGGCGGCACACGATACAAAAAGATGTCCGTATCGTCCATCTTGGTCGTAATAGGCTCATTATTAGTCAACACCAGCGAGTTTTCCGTCAAAAGCTCTTTCGGCAGTTTGAATTCGTTAATCATCGAGCTGTCTAACTCCCACGCCCCGCCTGTTCCCAGCACTTGGGTTGAGGCCGTCTGCACAAAACCGCCGTTTGCCCCGATAAGCGAAGCCAGACGCGCGGTTCTTTTCTTGCCGATATCATTAACTTTCGGATACACAATATAAAAGACGACATTACCATCTTCCGCCACGGCAAAAACGCGCGGCTCGCCGTAATTTTTGATTTCATCAGGCATAAATCCGTGCGGAATAGCGCTGGAATAACCAAATTTCAAATACTGATCCAAATGGTCACTCTGCCCTGCACAGCTGCTTTCTTTACAAAGCTCAACAACCACCGTCCCCGAACTGTCAAAATCACGAAACGCAGTCGAGTGGTTACGCACAAAAGACTCAATAACCTGACTCATCGTCCGAGCCTGCGAAGCAATGTTAATATCCTGAATTTCCTGCAGCCGTTCTGCAGATTTTTTATAAAGAGTCGGCGTTACAATCGCAATCAGCCCGAGCATGGCAATCGCTTCCACCATAAGCGTGCCCCGCTGTTCTGATTTTTCTTTACTTTTTCTAAAAAACATATCCGTTCTCCTTATCTTTCAGCACCTTAAATTGTATCAATCTTAAGCACGCATCCGTGTTTGCAAAAATCTTTGTCCGTTCCGGCCGCATTTGTAAAGAAATCTTTTTTAAATACCTTATTAGGCATTGTCCACAATGTCCGGTTCATCTGCGTCCACGGATACATAATATCAAGTGCTCCCTGATTCTCCTGCAAAAACTTCTCCCTGTCTTTGCGATAAACCGCCACCAGATTGATTTTGCCGACAAATTCCCAAGCTTTGCTTTTTTCGCTCCAAGTAATAACCCCCACATTGTTTCGGTAGTCCTGAGTAGCAAAAATCCACATAAAGTCAGAACTGACCGCATTTGTCAACCGGTTCAGCCAGCGCGCATCAAGCTTTCTGTAAGAAATAACATAAGCAGCCCCTCCTACACCGCAACACGACCCTGTCACCGCCCCCTCGGGCGTTGTCGGCGATGTGCAAACGGGCTGAACCGTATCTTCGTCAATTTCCTTATCCGGACACAACACCTTGCTGACCATCATATCTTTTTCATAAAGCAGCCGCCCAGGATCCAACACATTTCTTCCATCAGTAATATCTTCCCCTAAGCGTCCTTTTTTCCGCAATGGAAAATCCCTTATATCATCCGCCTGTTTATACGATAAGACCAAATTTTTTTCATTTGCTTCATTTGAATCCTTCGCATAAACCAAATCATCAGGCTGCACCCACGGAATTGTCGCGGTGTATTCTTCTCTTTGAACGGCTAAAACGATTTTTTTGGCTGCATTGTGTTGATAAATAAATTTGTAAACAACTGCCGCGGCTTTTTTATGCGCCACATCCCGATCATAATCAGGGCGTATCGATAAATTATACCCGTAAATAGCCGACATATACGTCGCAAGCAGCATTAACAAATACATAAAAACACTCCGGTCACATACATATATGCGGAAAGTATACACTATTTTTTATTAAAAATCAATAAAAATCCTCCTTTTTACCCCCAGATAAATTACGTTTTCAACCTGTCTTTTAAGCTATATTTTTCTCCCCTGCATTTAAACCTCGTCCCTCGGCTGCCCTCAGCCGTCAAGGGATATCCTGCAGCCAAAGCCCCTCCAAATAATCCACACCCCGCCCTTTCTCCTTGCCAAAAACAAAACAACCGCCTATATTATCAGGAGTAAAACAAAAAAGGAGCAGACAATGCAGCACACGCCCAAATCTTTAGCCGAAACTACTATCAAAATGCTTGGAGACCGCTGGAAAGTGCAGATTATCGAGTGCCTGATGGATGGCACCAAACGCTTTGGCGAGCTCCGCAAAGAACTGGGAGATATCACCCAGAAAGTGCTGACGGCAAACCTGCGTATGCTTGAAGAAAACGGCATTTTAATCCGCCACGTTTACGCCCAAATTCCTCCCAGAGTTGACTACACGCTGACCAACATCGGCTATAATTTAAAACCTGTCATAGACTCAATGGTCGTCTGGGCAGAAGAATATCGCCAAACGCTTCTCTCCAACATCAACGACACCATCGAACAAAGCAAAACGACATTAGAAAATAAATTCAATCAGTTAAAAGAGAATTTTTAAGTTTTAGATTAAGAAACGGTGTAATGTTATTGCAGCTGCTGCTGGCAGTTCCCCTCTCCTTTGTAGTCATTGCGAAGTGCACCGTAAGGTAGCAACTGAAGCAATCCACATCTATGCGATAGCATTCCTTATTTTTCCATACTCTCCAAAGATTGCCACGTCACTCCGTTCCTCGCAATGACTCATAAAAGCAAAAAAAATCACACACGCGGCTGTTGTAGTGAAAAACCGTGTAATTTTAGTAGTGAGCCCCAAATGTCCTGCTAGGGAGGGGAGCGTAGTAAGTTATGCCCGTGGCGCTGCCACTGACCCGACTGAAGAGGGGCTTCCATCTGCGAGCTAGTTCACAAAATTTACCCCTTGGCGAGGTAAGCGGAGAGAAACAAATCAATCTCCCCATCCAACACTCCCCTGTCATCGGAGGTTTCAACGTTGGTGCGCAGGTCTTTAACCATTTTATAGGGCTGCAAAACGTAAGAACGGATTTGGTAGCCCCAGCCGTTGTCGCCCTGCTCTTCCCATTTTTGCTCGGCAGCAGCGTCTTTTTTGCGCTGTTCGATTTCATAGAGTTTGGCTTGAAGCATCTTCATCGCTTGATCGCGGTTGGCAAATTGCGAACGCTCTGTCTGGCAGGAAACGACGACACCGGAAGGAATGTGCGTCAGCCGCACAGCCGATTCTGTCTTGTTAACGTGCTGCCCACCCGCACCGGAAGAACGATAAGTATCCATCTTGATGTCGGCGGGGTTGATGTCAATGTTGATGTCATCATCCACCACCGGATAAACGGTAATCGAGGCAAAGCTCGTATGCCGCCGCGCGTTACTGTCAAACGGGGAAATGCGCACTAAGCGATGAACACCGCTCTCGCCCTTGAGCCAGCCATAAGCATTTAACCCCGCGATTTTGATGGTCGCAGATTTAAGCCCGGCCACATCGCCCTCAGTTTCTTCCACATAGCTGACTTTATATTTGTGTTTTTCCGCCCAGCGTGAATACATCCTAAGCAACATCTCAGCCCAGTCTTGCGCCTCAGTGCCGCCCGAACCGGCGTGTACCTCAAGGTAAGTATCGTTCTTGTCAAACTCGCCCGAAAGCAAAGAGAGCAGTTCGCGCTCTTTGGCACCGGCTTTAAGCTCTTGCAGATGTGCATACAAATCCGCAAGCATCGCCTCGTCTTCTTCCGCCTCGGCAAGCTCGACCATTTCCGTACAGTTGGCAACATCAGCTTCCAAATCTTCATAAAAGGCAAGATTGTCATCAAGCGTGTTCTTCTCAGCAGTCAGTTTGAGCGCCTGTTCCTGATTATCCCAAAGCCTAGGGTCAGCGGTTAAAACCGCCAGTTCTTCCTGCCGGAGTTTTGCATTGTCATAGTCAAAGAAACCTCCGGAGAATAAGCGCACTGTCTTTAATCTCGTTTATTAAATTGTAAAATTCTGCCCGCATCATACACTCCATCTAAATATTAACATTTACCACCCCCTCACCCATCCTTATCTCCCAAAGCCCGCGCGTAGTGGTACATTCTCTTGCCCCGCCGCAGCCCGCGTTCCCCAACAAGTTGGGCGTTGCAGGTGGCGCTGCCTCCTCACATAACCAAAAATCTCCCGTTTGTAAAGCATTTTTTAATCATCTTGCCTTATTTTAAACCTAAAAGACAATAAGGAGAAACTATGCCGACCCCGCTCAAGCTCGACCGCGTCGCCCATTCCGAACACTACCGCGAACGAACCGAACCAATAAAATACATCATCCTGCACTGTTCGCTCGGCACCCCCGAAGAGCAGATAAAAACATTGGATGAACTGGGTTTGAGTGTACATTATATCATCGGGCGCGACAACACCACCACCGAAGTCCTGCCTCCATCGCTGGTTGCATATCACGCTGGCATCAGCCGCTGGCAAAACAGCAAGGGTAAATCACTGAACGAATGCTCCATCGGTATTGAAATAGAAACCCAAACCCTCGGCCAATCCCCCGCAGACTATCAGATTGGCGTAATGAAAAAGCTCTACAGCCTTCTGAATGCCCTCTGCCGCAAATATAAAATCCGCCGCGAGAATATTCTCGGACATTCCGACATTGCCCCCACACGCAAGCCGGACCCCGGCGCGGCTTTTCCGTGGAAAAAGCTCTATCAATATAACCTCGGCATATGGTACAGCCTGCGCCGGCTGGACAAAGAAACCGATGAAGAAAAACTTCTCAACACCATCGGCTATGATATAACAGACCTCTCCGCCGCGCGTTATGCGTTCTGCCGCCGCTACCTGCCGGAAGAAGTTTTTGTCGAGCAGGATATTCAAAAGCTGCTGGAATCCCCATACCCCGCCGGTTTTGCCCCGCAAAACAAAGATAAATATATGCACATCCTCCGCGCCGTTTCCTTTTCTTTTGCCGAAGAACGTCGCAAGACTTACTGGTACCTCGAAAAATAATCTCCCTTACGCATCTTTTTTCTTGACAAAAAAATTCCAACAGATACACTTTAGCCATAAAAACCTTTTTATGTGAATTATCATCTGAATTATCAACCAAAAAAGCCCACTGAGTAAAGTAGGTGGCATATAAGTTATGAAACTAAAAAATCTCCAAGAGGAACTGGATTTCATCCGTTCCGCAACAGTACGAGAACTGGTCGCGTATATCAAAACAGCGCATTTCTCTCACGTGGCAGCCGAAAAAGAGCTTGTCAAACGCGGGCTGACCGCTGCCATAGAGGAATATATGCTCCATTACGGTTTCGCTTCCGGCGCCCGTATCGCAATATTCCGCAGCAACAATCTGAAGTGGATAAACCTGCTTCTGCTTATGGAAAACGGCAAAACCGAAGTCCTCGAAGAGTTTTTTGCTTATGGCAACTACCTTTTCATCTGGGCTTTGGTGCATAACGAGGACTATTTCGACAATATCCCCGAAGTATTTCCCGAGCAGAACCTGCTTGAGCAGAAAAACTACGCTGCACTTCGGGAACACGGCAATACTTTCGTGTTAACACCGTTTGCCAAGCTTGAGCTTATTCATCGCAACATCCCCGAGATGACGCGCTGGCTTATCACAAGCACACGCTTAAACGAGCGCGAAAAGATGGCAGTAATGGAGTTTGCCGATTGGGACGATATCAACCTCCTGATTGAAACTGAACACAAAGCGGAAAGAAAACAAATGTTCGAAGAGATGAGACTCATCCGCTTCGCACATCGTAACAAGCTGGAACGTTTCATCAGTACCAACCGGTTTTGCAAAAATGCCGAACGTTTCTTTTTCGCCCACGGCGAGTTTGCATCTGTCGTAAGCTACATCAAGCACTACGGCATAGAGGAAATGCACGAGGTTATATTAAACCGCGCCAGCCCGAAAGAGATATTAGGCTATCTCTCCAAAAACCGTCTCTGCGAAAAAGGCGAAAAACTGCTGTTAGACCGTCGCAAACACCGTGAAATCAAAGCTTATATCAAAGAGCATTATTTCGCGGAAGACAACGAAACCCGCTTCATCAAGCGCGGACAGCATAACGAGATTATGCTCTACATCTCGCGCCATAGTCTGTGCGACACCGCACAGCAGGAACTGATGTTCCGGCGCAACAGCGCAGAAATCGAATATTATGTCAGCCGCTACCCGCTTGCAGACATCGCGGAGGCCGCTCTCCTGAAATGCGCCACCCCCGAAACAATACGGATATGGCAGGAAAATATACCGTATTACAACAAACAAACCACATAAGTTTGATTATAGTTAGAAACAAAGCAGGCCGTCCGTGAGGATAGCCTGTTTTTTTATGCTCCTCCCTCTAGTCATTGCGAGGTGCGCCATAAGGCAGCAACCGAAGCAATCCACTAACCGGTGCGCCAGCACACTCCCTCAACAAACCAAACACAAAAAAAAACGGATAAAGCCTAAGCTCTATCCGTTTCACAGTCACACTGTCATACACTCTTCAAAATCTTCGTCGCGCCGCGGCATAATATTGCGAAGCAGACGGACAAAATAGCTTGTGCCGAAAAAAATAAATGCACAAGCATATGCCGTCACGAAAAACATCATAATCGGCCGCCACACCTCACCGGCTGTAAAACCGACCCAGATATAAAAAAAGCCGATGACAGCAAAAGAACACATCCCGCATATTCCGCTAAACGCCAACACATCTGCCCGCCGTCCGTCTTCTGCCTTATACAAAAGATTTCCCAAACCGGATACAAGCGCCGTCGCCAGATTAAGCCACCACACCATTTGCAGCGTGGCAAACATCTCTGCCCGCGAAACGTGCGTAAACACGTCCTTGCCAAAAAAATAAAAGTTGCTCATCACTAAAAAAGCAACAATACAAGCGCAAACAACCGCTCCGGCATTGCGCATCTTAAGTAAAAACTGCTTCATAAAAAACATATTTAAGGGTAAAACAATATCACTAAAGAAAATCCGGTGCACGTCAAAGCCTTAAACTACAAAGCCACACCGAATAATAAACAAAGACTTACATAACTGTTCAAAACTATATCATATCCGCACAATTATGCAAGTGTTATTTTGCTAACAATACAAAATCCCCCTCTCTTCTCAGAAGATAAGGGGGATAAACAAACATCTCAGGCTTTTCTATGCAGGCTGCACCGGCAATATTTCCTTCAATACTTCATAGGCAAGCTTAGCCGAACCGGAACGGAGATTGTCCGCCACCGTCCAAAAACTGATACCGCTTTCAACCGATACATCCTGACGCACGCGCGAAACATACACGCTGTCTTCTCCCTGCACATCATCCACGCTCACATACCCCGCATCAACCGTCTTGTCAAACACCACCACGTTTTTGACCGACTGCATCGAAGAGCGTACCGCCGTTGCGTCAACTTCGTCTGCAAATGCCGCATTCACAAACGCCGCATCGCCGATAAACGTTGGCACAAACGCACAATTGGCGTGCACCTTAATGTCGCTGTTCAACACTTTCTTAATCTCGGCGTTAATCGCCCACTCAAGAGAAGTTTCCTCGCCGATAAACTCGCCCACCTGCGGCAACACGTTAAACGCAATCTGCTTTTTAAACACCATCTGATTATCGGCAAGCGATTCGTTTAAGAAAATCTTGCGCGATTGCGAAAACAGCTCGTCCATCGCCTGATGTCCATAATAAGAAGCAGAATTAAACATCGTCACCACCAGCCGCTCAAGCTTATGCTCCTTAAGCGCATTGGCAAGCGGCAGCAAAATCTGATATACCGCCGACGACGGCACTCCGACAGCCTTCACACCGCCATTCAGCAAATCACCGTTAATCTCCGGAATAATCAGCGGCACATCCGCCTCGGTAAAAGTCGCGCCTGACAAATCAACCACTTTACAGCCGGCACTGAGCGCTTTCTTAATATAGCGCCGCCCGATTTCCTTAGTGGTTGCAAACACCACGGCCTCAACTTGTTTAAAGTCAAACTCATCAAGAGAATAGACATCAAGCTCGTCGTCCTCGCCGTAAGAAACAATCGTCCCGAGCGGAGACTTCGCCTCCAGCGCAAACACATCATCTGCCATAAAACCGTTTTCATTCAACAGATTCAAAAACTCGCGCCCTGCACTTTCCTTAACGCCGGCAACCGCCACCTTAACCATTATGCTGTCCTTTCCAAAATTTATCCGATTTACCCCCTAATTTGCCCCCTAAAATTTAATTTTTCAAGCAAAAAGATAAAATAAAATCCTTGCTGCCATCGCATATACAAAAAGCTGGTCAAATCCCTGCGTAGCAACGGGTGTGATAAAGCGCGATGCTTGAGTGCAAATTCCCGACTGCGGTGTACAACAGACGTATATAAAGGAGGGAATATACCCTTGTTTCAGGTGGCGCAGCCACTGACTGTGACTTAGCCCACACCTCACTAATATTCAGACCCGAGAGAAAATCCCCCGTCATCACTCTCTTCATCAAGCATCGATACACCGCCGTCGCCGATAACCCGCTGGTTGTCGCCAAACCGAAAGTCAGGTTTCAGCGCCTCATAGATAACCACACGGTCATCAAGCGTCGCCGGCTTACCAGTCTTGGGGTTCACCCGCACAAAGCGGATACCTTTCGGCACGCGAAATTCCAAATTAGGCTTATCGGCAAGCGCCTCCTTCATAAAGTCATAAAAGATAGGCAATGCCGCCGCCGCACCGGTTTCAATACGTCCGAGCGTCCGCGGTTCGTCAAATCCGACATAAATACCAACCACCATATCCGGCGAAAAGCCCATAAACCACGCGTCTTTGTTTTCGTTGGTCGTACCGGTCTTTCCCGCAAGATTTTTATGCAAAGACGCCAGCTTCGCGCCCGTCCCGCGAATAGCCACGCCCTGCAAAATGGATACCATCTGATACGCTGTCAGCTCGTCCAAAACCTGCGCGCGGTCATCGGTTATTACCGGCACCTCCGCCTTTTCGTCAAAATGCGCCGCCAAACATCCCAAACAATGGCTATCGGTGTTTTTATAAAGCCCCTTGCCGTAACGGTCCTGAATCTGCTCAATCAAATACGGCGAAACCTTTTTACCGCCGTTGACAAACACCGAATATGCGGTCGCCATATCAATTAACCGTGTATCCGCCGCCCCCAAAGACATTGAGAGCAAATGCGGCAGATTATCCATAACCCCCAAACGCTTTGCCATCTCCGACACGCGCTCCATCCCGATATCCTGCGCCAACCGCACAGTCATCAGATTTTTGGATTTTTCGATTCCCTGCCGGAGTGTCGTCAGCCCCGAAAAGCCTTTTGAGTAGTTAGACGGTTTCCACAGCGGCAGCCCCGGCCCTTGGTTAAGCACAAACGGCGCATCCAAAATCAAATCCGTCGGCGAATAGCCCATCTCCAGCGCCGTCACATACACAAACGGCTTAAAGGTCGACCCCGTCTGACGATATGCCTGTGTCGCGCGGTTAAACTGCGATTTGTCAAACGAAAATCCGCCAACCATCGCCAAAATCTTGCCGTTATGCGGGCTCATCACCACCATCGCCCCCTCAACATCGGGCACCTGCCGCAAAACAAACTCGCCGTCTTTTATCTCTTCAACATAGATAACATCGCCTTTTTCCAAAACGTCCGTTACCTTTTTCGGCGCCTCGCTCACGCGCTGGTCTTTCAGCGTCCGCCGAGCCCAAGCCAAACTTTTAAGGCTGATATCTCCCTGCCGCCCGTCAATCGTTTCAATGGTTGCCTTATCCGCCGCCGAATTTAACACAACCGCTTTCTTCCAGCTCTTCTCCGCCCCTTTCGGCAGTTCAATTTTCGCAAGTTGTTCTTGATAGTTGCCGCTCAGGTCAACCTTCAGCCCCGTTTTGCGGTAGCCGTGCCGCCGGTCATAGTTGATAAGCCCTTGGCGGAAAACCCTTGTCGCGAGTTTCTGCAGCTCGGGGTCGATAGTCGTGCGCACCATCAAACCGCCTTCAAACACGGCATCTTCGCCCAAACTTTTAGAGAGCAGCCGCCGCACCTCATCGCTAAAATACTCACCGTCTTCCAGATAACCGAATTTCCGCTCCACGGTTTCCAACGGCTTTTGCTTGGCTGCCTCTGCCTGCTCCTCAGAGATATAGCCGTCTTCCGCCATCCGCCCGATAACCCAGTTGCGCCGTGCCACTGCCGCATCATAGCGCTTTTGCGGATTATAGTTGTTCGGTCCTTTCGGCAACGCCGCCAGATACGCCGCTTCTTCAATTGTCAGTTCGGAAAGTGCTTTATTAAAATAATTGAGTGCCGCCGCCGCCACGCCATAGGCGCGGTTACCGAGATAAATCTCGTTCAGGTAAAGCTCCAAAACGTGCTCTTTGGAATAGGCCTTGCTGATACGATATGCCAGCACCGCCTCTTTAATTTTACGGGTAAGCGAACGCTCCGACGAGAGCAAAAAGTTTTTTGCCACCTGCTGGGTAATGGTGGATGCCCCAACCAGACGTTTGCCTGTCGCCGCATTCTTAAAGTTAGTCAATATTGCGCGGGTAATCCCCATAAAATCAATACCGGGATGCGAATAAAAATGCTTGTCTTCCGCTGCAATAAACGCGTTTTTCACCAAATCGGGGATTTTGTTTTCGGGCACGAAAATACGCTTTTCAACCGCGTATTCCATCAGCACCTGCCCGTCACCGGCATACAGGCGCGTGGTCACCGGCGGTTCATATGTCTCAAGTCTTGTATAGTCCGGAATATCAAACCCACTGCTTTTAAACCAGATAAACACACCCGCCAGCGCCGCTGCGAGCAATAATAATCCCAAGCTGATAAGGTTTAAAAAGAGTTTATACATCAAACACCCTCAAAAGAATAAAGTCCCAGAAAATCTTACTCAATATAGCACCCGCCCGCAGAATCGCAACCTCTATTTTAGCCTTATACCCATAATATTTAATT
>CAJTWX010000003.1 GCA_910580155.1 uncultured Alphaproteobacteria bacterium | reverse complement strand
TGACAGAAAATAAAACAATTAAAGATTTGGGCGATTTGAACGGCAAAGTTGTTATGCTGCGCGCTGACTTGAACGTGCCGATGGACGAGAATTTCAATGTTACCAACACTGCGCGTATTGACCGTACGGTTCCGACAATTAAAGCTTTAATGGACAAAGGAGCTAAAGTTGTGGTGATTTCGCACTTCGGGCGTCCGGAAGGCAAAGGCGATATGAAAAACTCGCTGTCGCACATTGTTAAAGACTTGGAAAAAGCATTGGGCAAGCACGTTGTGTTTGTGGATGACTGCATTGGTGAAAAGGTTGAAAACGCAGTTAAAAATATGAAAGCTGATGAAGTTTTGCTGCTTGAAAACCTACGTTTTTACAACGAAGAGAAAAAAGGCGATGAGGGTTTTGCCAAAGAGTTGGTCAAACCTGCCGATGTTTATGTTTCCGATGCTTTCTCCACTGCTCACCGCGCACATGCCTCTATGGTTGCGGCCGCAAAATTGCTCCCGTCTGCTATGGGGCTTTTGATGGAAGAAGAAGTTAATGCGCTTTCTACCGGTTTGAACAATCCGGTTCGCCCGTTGATTGCGATTGTCGGTGGTTCCAAAGTTTCCACAAAGTTGGATTTGTTAAACAATCTGGTTAAAAAAGTTGATAAGCTCGTTATTTCCGGCGGTATGGCACATACATTTATGAAAGCCAGCGGGATTAATACCATCAACGAAGCAAACTCTTTAGTGCAGATGGATATGTTAGATACCGCCAAAGAAATTATGGCGACAGCAAAAGCCAACAACTGCGAAATCGTTTTGCCGGTGGATGTGGTTGTTTCCAAAGAATTTAAGCCGATGGCCGAACATAAGACTGTTGCGCTTGCTGATATTCCAGCAGAAGGCTGGAGCCTGCTTGATGTTGGCGAAAAGACAATTGCCGTTATCAATGCCAAGCTTGACGAATGCAAAACACTAGTTTGGAACGGACCTTTGGGCGTGTTTGAAATGAAACCGTTTGACAATGCGACCAACAAAGTTGCCCAGCACGCAGCAGAACTGACCCTAGCAGGCAAACTGACCTCTGTTGCCGGCGGCGGTGATACGGTTTCCGCATTAGAAAATGCAGGTGTTGCAAATAAATTTACTTATATTTCCACGGCGGGCGGAGCTTTCCTTGAATGGATGGAAGGCAAAGAGCTTCCTGGGGTTGCCGTAATGAAAAAATAGGCTGCGCATTGCCGGATATGAAAGAGGATGCTTTATGTATCCTCTTTTTTATTCGGATAACCGAGCGCCACACATAATAAAGCACCGGATAAAAAAACTTTTCTCCATTAGTAAAAAATTAACAATCCTTTGTTATTATCAAGTCAAGTTTAAAGTGTGACTGCTTATAAACTTTAAGGTAATCAGCCTTGTTATAACTTTCGTTAGATATATGACTATTTACATAATTGTAGAAAGTCGATTTTTGATGTAAAGTGAATAACGTTAAGGCACAATATATTTTAGGAGAATTAATATGAGAGTAAATGAACAAGGTCGTTCGATGATTGAGATGCTCGGCGTTTTGGCTATCGTAGGCGTTTTGTCTGTTGGTGGTATTGCTGGTTATTCAAAAGCTATGAACAAGTTCAAAACCAACAAAATGACTGAACAAGTTACTTTGATTTCTACAAACATCAGAACTTTGTATTCTTCACAGAAAAATTATGCCGGTTTGAACAATAAAGTTGCTGTTGCAACTGGTGTTATCCCCGGTGAAATGTATGATGCAACTAAAGCCAGCACTTCAGATATTACCAATGCTTTCGGCGGCAAAGTTAAAATTGCCTCCACAAAACATATGGTAGACAATGATTCTTTTGTTATTGCCACCGGTAAAATTCCGGCAGCTTCTTGCGTTTCTATCGCCACAACCGATTGGGGCGGGGACTCTGGCTCTGGCTTGTTAGCAATGACAATTGAAGCAGGTGCTTCAGGCTCTGCTTCTGATGCAGATGCATTAAATACAGCTGTAACTTCTTTGAGTAATACATTAACAAGCTCAAGCCAAGATAAATTGGCTGTAGTAGGCGATAGTAGCCACGGTTTACCGTTTGGTGTGCCGGCTGCATCTAGCTCCTGCAAAGGTGACAGTAACGTTATTGCTTGGAAGTATCTCTAAGTCATAATTTTAAACCCGAATTTCAAAGAAAGGGAGTGCGTAAGCCTCCCTTTTTTTTGTTTTTATATTATCACACTATCCCACCCCGTCCCCTCAAGAGAGAGATTGATGTGTGCGGAGCAGGCTTTTTAATTAACACCCCATTCCTTGGCATTGCAAAATATTTAATTCTCTGATATATAGTCAGATATTGTATATTATGAGATAAGGAGAAAGTTATGAGCAAAACAGCAATCATTATTGGTGCCGGACCGGCGGGACTAACGGCAGCATACGAACTGCTGAACCGGTCTGATATTACACCGATTATTTTGGAAGAAAATGATTTTGCAGGTGGTATCAGTGCTACGCTTGACTATAAAAACAATAAAATCGATATGGGCGGACACCGTTTTTTCTCGAAATCCGAACGGGTAATGAATTGGTGGCTAAGTATTTTGCCGCTGCAGGGCAAGCCTTCAAAAGACGATATTATTTTAGGACGGGATGTTGAACTTTCACCCCTCCCCCAAGCTCCAGACCCTGAAAAAAACGATAAAGTGATGCTTAAAAGGAATCGACTATCGCGCATATATTACCTTAAAACTTTTTTCAGTTATCCGGTCAGTTTGAATATGGAAACGATTAAAGGACTTGGATTATGGCGGATGTTTAAAATCGGTTGCTCATATATGAAAGCTTTGGCGTTTCCGATTAAAAACGAAAAGTCTTTGCAAGACTTTATGATTAACAGGTTCGGCAAAGAGCTGTATCTGACCTTTTTTAAGGACTATACAGAAAAACTTTGGGGAATTGATTGTGATAAGATTTCTGCCGAATGGGGGGCGCAGCGGATTAAAGGAATTTCCATTCTGAAAGTCTTAAAGCAGATGGCGCAAAACCTTATCGGCAAAAAAGGCGGTGCAGTTGAAACCAGCTTTATTGAGAGTTTCTTTTACCCCAAATACGGACCGGGGCACTTGTGGCAGAGCGTTGCCGAAGAGGTACAGAAAAAAGGCGGCAAGATTATCTATGGAGAGAAAGTAACAGGGATTACCCGTAAAAACTTTAAGATTTCCGCCGTAGAAACAACGGATAGAAACGGCAAGAAAACTGTTTATGAGGGAGATATATTCATTTCGACAATGCCGGTTAAAGACTTAATCGAATCGATGAATAATGTTCCACGGGAGATTAAACAAACAGCGGGCGGTTTGATGTATCGCGACTTTAGGGTTGTGGGGGTGCTTTTAGACAAGCTTAAACTTAAAAACACCACCGCTATTAAGACGATTAACAACATTGTGCCCGATACGTGGATTTATGTGCAGGAGCGCGAGGTTAAGCTCGGACGGATTCAGGTGTTTAATAACTGGAGTCCCTATTTGGTGAATGATTTTCAAAACACGGTGTGGATCGGGCTGGAGTATTTTTGCAATGAGCAGGATAAAATCTGGACTGATGATGATGAAACGTTTATCAAATTTGCCGTGAATGAGGCTGATAAAATCGGCATTTTTGATAAAAAAGATGTGTTGGATGCTTACACGCACCGCGTTAAAAAAGCGTATCCGGCTTATTTCGGTACATACTACAGGTTTGATGAGATTAAGCGGTTTATTGATAAATTCAGCAATCTCTATTTGGTCGGCAGAAACGGTATGCACCGCTACAACAATATGGACCACTCAACCCTAGCGGCAATGAAAGCGGTTGACTATATTTTGGGTGAATGCAAAGACAAAAACGAGATTTGGTCGGTCAACACCGAATCGGATTATCACGAAGAAAAACAGGCAAACTGATTATGCGGAAATTTATTGAGCAGCAGTTATTTGAATTTGATTCTCAGGAACTTATGCGGATTTTGAAGATTCTTTCGGCTGCTGCTTTATTAGTGATTTTATATGCGTTTGTGTTTTCCGGCTTTCAGATTGTGGATGAGTTTGAGCACTTGCACGCAGCGTGGCTTGTCAGTATCGGGAAAGTGCCTTACGCGGATTTTTTTGAGCATCATAACCCGCTCTTGTGGTATTTAAGCGCACCGATTGTTAATGCATTTTATGATGACGTGATTATTTTTTATGTGATGAGAGGCGTGAGCTTTCTCTGCTCGGTGCTGACGGTGTGGTATATTTACCGAATCGCGTTATTTTTTGAAAGCAGAACCGGTGCGTGGCTTGCTGTGGCACTGACACTTTGCAACATTATCACAGTTTATAACTTTTCACAATTCCGGCCGGACAATTATATGAACCTTTGTTTTATTATCGGGACGTATTATTGGTTTTGCTATTTGCGGACAAACCGGACAACCGACCTTATTTATTCTTTTCTGGCGTTTACACTTTCAGCTCTTTTTTTGCAAAAAATATCGCTTTTGCTGATTGGGGTTGAGGGAATTATACTATTTTTGATTTACAAAAAGAAAATGTCTTTTAAAGCAACAACAATTGCCGCCCTGCCGGCGGTTGGCGTAATGTTTTTATTTATCGGCTTTATATATTCCCAAGACGCATTGTTGGAATATATTGAATTGAATATCAACTTCAATCAGGCTATGGTTGCTAATTTTGAACGCGGCGCCTTTTGGTATCGGAATTATTATTTCAGCTTTTACGAAGCAGCACTGGCGGCAGCTTTATATTTGTTTAACAAAGAAAATATATATTATAAAATTTTGGCAGCACTCTATGTTATGGAATTTATTATGCGCGGGTTTTATTTTGCGCCGCATCCAAACTATTATACACTGCTGACAATGCTGGCGGCGCTGGTGTTATCTGCCATAACCAAAATAATTATGCCCCGCCACAAAATTATTTGCATTATTGGTGTTATAGGATTGTTTTTGTATTTGGGAAATATTTTTAACCAAGTAGACAGTACTTCTGCCAGACATAACAGTTACAGCCACTATAAACTTGCAGATTATGTTCATAAAAACTCTAATCAAGCAGATTTGCTGATGAACGGATATGATAAGAATTTTAATATTTACCGCCGCGATGTCAGCTACTACTGGTTCGGGCTTGATATGTTGCTGCCGGTGATGGAGAAAGAATACGGTACGGAAAATAAAATTGATGTCAATGCACTTGTTTTACAATTTCGCCCGAAGTTTGTTTATAAGGCTGACTATGTTGATTTGCAAGCACTCCGAGCGTATGGCGAACACAAATACTCACAGAAGTTTATTCCGGAAATTATTAACGCGCTTTATCAGCCGACACCATTTGAAAATCTGGTTGTTTTAAAATAATTTATGTTTTTTTAATGTTTTTCTGTTATTCTTTATCTGTTAAAAACTGGAAATTGGATAGATGTGGAAACTGTTTAGAATCGTTTGTGTTTGTTTATTGGGTTTAGTACAGCTCGCACTTGCTGATGAGGTGGCAGTGAGCAGTACGGCTGCACGCGATTGGGTAAACAGCAAAGGACAAGAATTATTACAGACACTTTCAGAAACCGACCCGATTGTCAAATATTCAAAACTTGATAAGATGATGACAGAATATGTTAATTTGGACTATGTGTCACAGTTTGTTATCGGGAAATACGGCAAAATTATGACACCTGAGCAAAAGGAGCGCTATCGAGGGCTGTTTCAGCGCTATATTTTAAGCTTGTATAAGCAATTTAACCTCAATATTGAAGATGGCGGTATTAAATTTTCGATAGACAGCGTGACAGAGCACCCACGATTTACAACCGTGCAATGCACCATTGACCCCAGTGATGTTTTGAAAAATATCAAGATTGAGAAAATTCCGGTTAAATTTAAGTTGATACGCGGACTAAACGATGCTGTTCAAGCGGTTGATTTGGAAATTTCCGAGGTTAGTATGGTGATTGAATACCGCAAACGCTTCTACCAGATGATTAAAGAAGAAGACGAGGACATCAATTGGTTTTTAGACCGATTTGATGATAAGGTCAGAGCCAATGAAAGAGCCTTTTTGCAAAAAGCCGAGATTTAAAGTCCGGCTTTTTTGTTTTAGTTTGCTGAAAATTTTAAAAATGCGTTGTATTTTTTTTTCATTATGATAATTTAGATGTAATTTTTAGAAACGATAATTTGATGCATAAGGATAGACACTATGGTTGCAAATGCCAGATATAATGGAAAAAACAGCTTTGAAGAATGGCAAAAAGACTGGGAGCTGGAAGAACGTTACAATTTTAAGAAAATTGAAGCCAAATGGCAAAAAATCTGGGAAGATGAAAAAGCCTATAAAGTAGAAATTGACCACGATAAAGAAAAATTTTATGCATTGGTTGAGTTCCCCTACCCTTCCGGCGCCGGTTTGCACGTCGGACATCCGCGGTCATATACGGCGCTTGATGTAATCAGCCGCAAAAAAAGAATGGAAGGTTTTAATGTTTTGTACCCGATGGGGTTTGATGCTTTCGGACTGCCGGCGGAGAACTATGCAGTTAAGACCGGCATTCATCCCGCAGTTTCTACCAAGGCAAATATTGAAAACTTTACGCGCCAGTTGAAAGCTATCGGGCTTTCTTTTGACTGGGACAGATGTTTTTATACCTGCGACACAGAATATTATTAATGGACGCAGTGGATGTTTTTAAAGTTTTTCGAAAAAGGGCTGGCCTATAAATCTAAAATTGCGATTAACTGGTGCCCTGCCTGTAAAGTTGGTCTGGCTAATGAAGAAGTTGTGAACGGGCATTGCGAGCGTTGCGGGGCAGAAGTGGTACGTAAAGACAAAGAGCAATGGATGATTGCCATCACCAAATATGCCGACCGTTTGATTGACGACTTGAAAGACGTTGATTTTATTGACAGAGTAAAATCACAACAGATTAACTGGATCGGACGCTCGGAAGGTGCTGAGCTTGATTTTGAAATTACGGACAATGACGGTGCTGCTTTGGGCAAAAAGCTTCGTGTATTTACAACACGTCCGGATACGGCTTTCGGCGTGACCTATATGGTTATGGCGCCCGAGCACGCATACGTTGAAGAATTTAAAGAGCGCTTCGCCAACAGTGCGGAAATTCAAAAATATGTTGCAGAAGCAGCTAAAAAGTCTGACCTGCAGAGAACGGCTGATGATTCCAAGACAGGTGTGGAATTAAAGGGAATTAAAGCAAAGAATCCGTTTAACGGCAAGCTTATTCCTATTTTTATTTCTGATTATGTTTTGACCGGTTACGGCACGGGGGCAATTATGGCGGTGCCAGCACACGATCAGCGCGACTATGACTTTGCGAAAGTTTTTGATTTGCCGATTATTCCGGTTTTGGAAGGCGGGGATATTACCGAAAAGGCTTTTGAAGAAGACGGACAGCACATTAACTCCGATTTCCTTAACGGAATGGGCAAAGAAGACGGCATTAAAGCTGCTATTGATTTTGCAAAAGAAAATGGAATCGGCGAAGCAAAAATCAACTTCAAACTGCGCGACTGGGTTTTCTCTCGGCAACGTTATTGGGGCGAGCCTATTCCGATGGTTTATTGCGAGCATTGCGGCTGGCAACCAATTCCGGAAAGTGAATTACCACTTACTTTGCCGCAGATTTCGGACTTTTTGCCGAATGATGAAGGCGACTCGCCGCTTGCCAAAGCTACTGACTGGGTTAATACAACTTGCCCGAAATGCGGGGGAAAAGCCAAAAGAGAAACAGACGTTATGCCGAACTGGGCTGGGTCTTCGTGGTATTTCTTAAGATATTGCGACCCGCACAATGACAAAGAATTTGCCTCTAAAGAAGCACTTGACTACTGGATGAATGTAGACTGGTATAACGGTGGTATGGAGCATACAACACTGCACCTTCTCTACTCCCGTTTCTGGCATAAGTTTTTGTATGACTGCGGTTGTGTTTCAACGCCTGAGCCTTATAACAAACGCACATCACACGGTATGATTTTAGCTGAGAACGGCGAAAAGATGTCCAAATCCCGCGGCAATGTAGTTAATCCGGATGATGTGATTGACGCATATGGTGCGGATGCTTTCAGAATGTATGAAATGTTTATCGGGCCGTTTGACCAAGTTGCAATGTGGTCTGATGAAAGCCTGAACGGCGTATACCGCTTTGTAAACAAAATTTTTGCATTATTCAGCAAAGTGACTGCTGTTGCTCCGACCGGCAAAGACTTGCAGGTGATGCATAAATGCATTTTGGAAGTTAGCGAACGTATCGACCAGATGAAATTCAACACGGCGGTATCTTCTTTGATGACATATGTGAATTATCTTGCCGGCAGACCAGAAGTTTCTGAGGACTTGTATGTTACTTTGCTGAAGCTTGTTGCTCCGTTTGCGCCGCATCTGGCGGAAGAAATGTGGGCAAGGCTCGGCAAAACGACGCTTATTGCCAAAGAGGGATGGCCCAAGGGCAACCCTGAACTTGCCAAAGACAATACGGTGACGATTGCCGTACAGATTAACGGAAAAATGCGCGGAACGATTGAAACCGAGCGAGATATGGACAAAGATAAAGTCATTGAAATGGCCAAATCTCTGGATAATGTCGCCAAACAATTGGCCGGCTCTGAACCGAAAAAAGTAATTGTTGTACCAAATAGGATTGTAAACATTGTTTTATAGTAAAAAAAATATAGCAGCGGCAGCGCTTTTTGCCCTGATTGCCGGATGTGGGTTTGAACCGCTTTATGTGGAGAAAAAAACCTCCGGCGACTGGTATTATGATAATGAATTTGATACTGGTATTATTGAAGAAATGGCCAGCGTGAAGGTTGAGCTTATACAAGACCGAATCGGACAGCTTATCCGCAATGATTTGCTTGATAAGTTAAGTCCGAAAGGTCAACCCAAGCACCCTAAATATTATTTGAAAGTTACAAATATCAAAAAGCAAGAAATTGACCAAGCGCTTAGAAATGATATTACGGCAACACGCAAGAAGGTTATTTATACAGTTAGCTATGTGTTAAAAAATAAGGAACACAGCAATTTAATCGGTGGCAATAGCGTTGCTTATCTTGGTTATGACATTTTACGCGACCCATATTCGACAACTTTTGCACAAAAGAAAATTGAAAAAAATGCCGCGAAAATTATTGCCAATGATATTTCTTTACGACTAGGTGCATATTTCCATTCGCTGCAAACAAAGCGGGGCAATCCGGATGAATATTAAACCGGAACAGGTTGAAAATCTTATCAAATCTTTGCCGGCGTCAATTCGCGGCGTGGTTATTTATGGCAGTAACGAGGGAATGATTGCGACATTATCGCAGCAGTTTATTAAAGCAATATCCCCTGATATTTACGATGCATTCCACGTGAGTTATCTGGAAATGACAGATATTGCTTCTGATATAGGGGCTTTATATGCGGAATTTAATGCCCAGTCTTTAATGGGCGGACGACGTGTGGTGGTCATTAAAGAGGCCACAAACTTATTAACGAAGCCTTTAAGGGAACTTCTTGCCTCCAGTTCTTCCGACAGTCTGCTCGTTATAACATCTTCTTCACTTAAAACCAAAGATTCGCTTGCGGTTATGGCAAAAGACGAAGCAGATTTTTATGGCATCGGCTGCTATGACGACCGCGATGAGGACATTACGGCGTTTGCGTCCAAATTTATGGCAAAAAACGGGGTAAATATTGATAACAATGCGTTTCAGTTGCTGTGTTCACGCCTATCAAATGACCGGAAAATCAGCGCAAACGAACTTGATAAACTTGTTACTTATATGGGAGAAAATAAGACCATCGGCGTGAACGACGTTTTGACGGTTATCAGCGATACATCTGCTTCTTCGCAAGAAGATTTGTGCTATTTTATTGCCCAGGGGCTGACAGATAAGGCTTTGGCCTCTTATAACCGGCTGGTGTTTGAAGGCGAAAATCCGGTGTCAATTGTTCGTACCATCAGCTATCATTTTATGAAACTGCTTGACTGCGCTGTTAAGATGGAAAAAGGGGAAACTGCTGATAAAGTTGTTTTCGGCTTGCGCCCGCCATTAATGTTTTTCCGTAAAAATGCTTTTTTAAATCAACTGCGTGTTTGGAACAGAAGTCGAATTTTGAACGCTCTTTCCCTTTTGTATCAAACAGAAAGAGAGTGCAAAACGACAGATTTCCCCGCAGAGCAGGCTGTCAGCTTTGCATTGATGCGGATAACCAATGGAGTTAAGAGATTTAGATAATGGTTAAGATATTTAATAAATCGCATTTTGCAAATGAATTTGGGGGAGAAGCCCAAATAAAGTTTTTTCTTGATTACATAAAAGCTTTTCCTGAAGAATGTCCGAATATTTTGAGAGTTATGAAAATTCGTCTGACTGTAAAAAACAATGATGATGCGCATATTGGCGATTTATGTGCCATATTAGAGGGGATTTTACTACAAACAAAAGAATATTGTCCGGAAATTTTTGAAATTTTACAAATTATTTATAACAAATACCGCCGCACACCACTGACCTTGCTTGTTCGCATAATCAATGCGGATATAACTTGTGCCCAGCAAGGTTTTGAAACACTTATACAATGGCTGAAAGTCAACTGCTGGAGCGAAGGCAAACTGGTTAACCTCTATCAGCATCTTATAAAACTGCTGGAACTGCATTCTGAATTATGTGATGATATTTTCAGAGTGACAAGTTATGCTGTTTTAAGATTAGAAAACGGTGCGTATTCCAAGGCTGAAGCCAAAAATCTTTTCGACCGTTTATTTGCCCTTTGTCCAGAGCTTGAAGAAAAAGCAAAAATGTTATTGTTTGATGAACGTTAAAAATATAAAAAAATAAACCGCTTTTCAGCGGTTTTATTTTTATAATCAAGCGCTTTTTTTATGACGCTTACGGACGTATGTCGGCGCTTTGCCTTCACTGATTACACCGGCGTCAACGATAATTTCCGTTACATCCTTTTTATCCGGAATATCATACATCAGTTCAAGCAGATTTTCTTCCATAATTGCCCGCAGACCGCGCGCGCCCGTTTTGCGCTCAATAGCTTTTTTCGCAATTGCAACTAGTGCATCATCTGTGATACTCAGATTAACGTCTTCCATATCAAACAAGGTTTTATATTGCTTGATAATCGCATTTTTTGGTTCGGTCAAAACCTTAATCAGGGCTTGTTCATTCAAATCATCCAGTGTTGCAATAACGGGAAGACGTCCGACAAATTCGGGAATAAGGCCGTACTTCAATAAATCTTCCGGCTGAACCTGTTTATAGATTTCACCCAGACTTTTTTCTTCTGTAGCTTTTATTTGTGCTCCGAATCCGATAGAGGTTTCTTCGCCGCGGCGACCGATAATTTTTTCCAATCCGGCAAATGCACCACCACAGATAAAGAGAATATTGGTCGTATCAACGTGCAAAAACTCCTGTTGCGGATGTTTTCTGCCCCCTTGCGGCGGAATGTTTGCAACCGTTCCCTCTATAATTTTCAGCAAAGCTTGCTGTACGCCTTCGCCTGAAACATCGCGCGTGATTGACGGACCGTCTGTTTTGCGGGTGATTTTATCAATCTCATCAATATAAACAATACCACGTTCAGCTTTTTCAATATCGTAATCAGCCGCCTGAACTAATTTCAAGACAATATTTTCAACATCTTCACCAACATAGCCGGCTTCAGTCAGAGTTGTGGCATCGGCTATTGCAAACGGAACATCCAAAACTTTTGCCAACGTCTGCGCCAATAATGTTTTACCGGAACCGGTTGACCCGATGAGAATAACATTTGACTTGGAAATTTCTACATCCGGATTATTACGTTTGTTATTTAAACGCTTGTAATGGTTATATACGGCTACGGACAAAACTTTTTTGGCATATTCCTGCCCGATAACATATTGGTCTAGAAATTCTTTAATTTTTGACGGCGTCGGCAGATGTTCGTGAATATCACCGCCTTCTGCTTTGCGTTCTTCTTTGACTTCCTGTGAAACAATATTGATGCAGACATCAATGCATTCGTCACAAATATATACGCCGCGACCGGCAATTAACTTTTTGACTTCGTTTTGGCTCTTGCCGCAGAAAGAACAATGTAAAACTTTATCTTCCGTATCACTCATATTTTTATCCTATTTTATAACTTCCAAACGATTTTTTACAATGTGGTCAATCAACCCGAATTCTTTAGCCTCTTCCGGATTCATAAAATTATCCCTGTCCATTGCTTTTTCAATTACGGAAAGCTTGTTACCGGTATTTTCCGCATAAATTTTGTTTAAGCGTTTTCTTAATTCTAATATTTCGCGTGCCTGAATTTCAATATCCGAAGCCATACCGCGGGCACCGCCGGAGGGCTGGTGAATCATTATGCGCGAGTTCGGCAGAGAATATCTTTTGCCTTTTGTACCACCGGCAAGCAAGAACGATCCCATTGAGCAGGCCTGTCCGATGCACAACGTTGCCACATCGCAAGAAATATATTTCATTGTATCATACATTGCCATACCGGATGTAACAACACCTCCGGGAGAATTTATGTATAAGAAAATATCTTTTTTAGGATTTTCCGACTCTAAAAACAAGAGCTGAGCACAAACCAACGATGACACTTCATCGTTTACCTCACCGGTTAAAAAAATGATACGTTCTTTTAAAAGACGTGAAAAAATATCAAAAGAACGTTCTCCTCTTGAGGTTTGTTCGATTACCATCGGGACAAGCGTGTTGTCATAAACTTCCAATGCACTTTTATTCATTTGTGTTAAATCCTTAAATTTAAATTATTTCACTTCCGCAATATTATAAGCAATTTACTCAATAAATAGTAAACAAATATAAAAAATTTATCTTTTTTATGCAGGCTTATTCGCGAGTACTCTTAATATTATTGCCCATATAAGACAAATCGTAGTGCGTGATTGTGATGCCGAACGGGTTTATCAGCCCCAGCCGTTTATCTTCGTATTTGGCAGAGTTAAAGTTCATCCTGAGCGTGGCAATCCAACGGCTGACTAGCGGCTCTTTGAAATCTGCTCCGGTATCAATCGTTTCAAACCGCACCTGCCAGAAATCATATGAAACAGGATATATCATATTTATTTTTACCTGCCGCTTTACATTCTTTTTTTGCAGAGATTCAAAATATGGCAACTCGTTTTGTTGAAATTCACTATAAACTTCATCACCTGATGCCAAATATATAAATCCGTTTTCCCCAAAACGGTTCATCATTTCATCATAATCCTCACCAAGTGTGTAACGCTGAACCACATATTTAGCCATCAGGCTCTCTGTCACCAAATCACCGGCATAAGCGCTGGTTTCCGCAGGCTGCATTGCCGTTATCTGATAGCGGTCAAAATCTATCTGCAGCGGCATTACTTTCACCTCCTGCAGCGGAATAAGCAGAGTGAGCACACCACCCAAAACCATATTCAAACACAAGCTGATTACTGAAATTACAACAAAAAAACGCGATGTCCATAAATAACGACGTTCAGGAAAAGCCCGAACATCCACTTTTTCAGGATAATAGCCGAGTTCGTCCTTTTGAGCTTTTTCTTTATATTTGAACAGGGTATAAAATAAATCAAACATTTTCCCACCATCGATTATATTTTCGTATTATTTCTATTTTATATGAAAGTTGTATAAAATCAAATAAAATACTATCAATTAAAAAATATTTAGTGTAAATATTTATTCGAACAATAATGTTTGAGGGAAAACTAATGAAAAAAATTGTTTGTTTTATGGGAGCTTTTGCCGGAATATTAGGCGCTTGCTCTACTTCTGCGCCTGAAACTACTGTTGAAGCGCCCGTAATGTCTGCATATTATTCTGACTGGGACAGAGCAGTCAGAGCTGATGTTGATATGCAAAATATGTATATCGGAACACCATCTCAAATCTCAAAACCAGTTGATATGTATATGGCAATGGCTCTGGCTTTAAAATATAATTATACAAGAAGGCTCGCCAGTTACAAAGAAAGCCTAGCTTCCGGAAACATTTCTCCGGCTGTATTGCCGGCAATGGCTGAAAATCTGGGATATGAAAATGCGACAAATTCCAATGCTGTTCCGGCAGACTTAAAAGTTTCGTGGAACCTTTTAGACCTTTCTGCCCTGCACTATCAAAACAACGGAGCTGCGCAGGAAGATGCTGTAAAAGAACAGACCAGAAAAGTGGTTAACAATATTATGCTTGAAACGCGTTCTTTGTATTGGAAGGCTTTAGCTGCGCAACGCCTCATTCCGGTGATTGACGATATGAGCGAATATCTGGTTCGCGTGGTAGATGAAATTAACGCCCGTTCCAATGAAATGGCAAAAGCAGGAAAAACACCCTCAACGAATCTGCTGGTCAGAAAAAGAACTTATCTGGAAAATATCAGACAATTAGCAGAATTACGCCAAAAGTTTGACACGGCACAAACCGAATTTGCTGGTTTGCTCGGCTTGTATCCCTCTACTGAAATCAAGCTGGCCGGTGCGGAATATGGCAATTTTCCAGTTCCGTCTTTGCGTGCAAAAATCCAACAGTTGGAATGGCTTGCTTTAACGAATCGCCCTGAATTAAGAGCTTTTGATTTAGGAACATCCAAAGACGAATTACAGCTTGTTATTAAGGATTTTGACAATGTCAATAACAGTGACTACCGCCAAGACCCGAATTACTATAACAGAAAATGGGCAAAAGACTCCAATAATCTGTCGATGACTGTTTTTGAGGAAACGACTGACAGTAATGAACAGTCTTATAAAGCATTAGCCCGCCAAAGAATGGCACATATCGTACTCAATCAGGTATATCTCTCTTGGGCAATGTATCAGGCAGCTGTTGAAGACTACTATTTGAATATGGGGCTGGCGGCAACATCTGAAGACATTGCCGAAGATATTACCAATCAGGAAGGTGCCAATAAGGCTATCAGCCATTTAGAATCGGCTCGTGCTATTATTGACGAAGCGAATGCATTTTTATCTTATATTGATGTTCAGGAAGCAATGGGCAGACTTTATGCCAGTGTCGGGATGGATGCGGTTCCGGCTTCAATGCTGAACGACACCCCGTCTGTTATTGCCGTACAAATCAGAGAATCGCTTGATAATTGGAGCAATGGTATATTTGCGGCAGATGTTAAAGGTGCTTTAGCTAAACACGCGGGGCAAAAGCCGCCGGCAGATATTTCTTCTGCGGCGCTGGTTCCTAATGTTGTTGTCGGCACGGGGACGGATGTTAACATTACCATTCCAGATGAGGCTTTTCAAAAAGTTAATTGGAACGGCGAATATAGAACCATTGCCGGTTCTTTGGATGATGCAGGGCTGCCTGCCTGGTTGAAGTATGATGACAAAACACATACCTTCACTGGTCATCCGACAATGGAAGATGAAGGGGATTATCGTATTAAAGTTTATGCGTTGGATAATTCCGGCAACAGCGCTGTGCTTGGATTTACAATTACTGTTAACAACGTTTATATTCAGACAATGGAATATAAAGGATTAACAGGATACAGGCGCGCAAAAGTATATCACAAATGCGCTCCGGGAACACCTTGTGCAAAAAATGATATTTAAAGGCAGGTCTGGTGTTTGACTTTGTAGAAAAACATCCTTGCAGCTTTACATTTTTGGTATGCTTGCTGTTATTTTTAGCAGCAAGCATATTTTATGGCAGTTCTTATATATCTGACGTCCAAATATCATATCTGATTATTACCGGCCTTTTAGCTTTGGGGCTTAATGGTTTTTATCAGCGAATCGGATTTATCCTTTTGGCGCTTGGGGGATTTTTATCTTTCTTGGCAGCCAATACCAGCAGTATTGGCTATCTTTTAGGCGAATACGGGATTTTGTTTTTATTTATTTTGTTAAATCGCACCAAAAACAATATTTATCTTATAGCTATAATTGCTGCGGCTTTTTTGCTTCATCTGTATTATATTCAAATTACACCGGTTAATATCAGGCAGCACGATTTAAACGGCATTATGCTTTATATGCATTTGATTACCCTTAACGGCATAAATATATTTAACTTTAATCCGTGGCATATGTATTATCTGTTTCACCAGCCTTTACATTTTATTATTGCCGGATATTTATTTTCTGCAGAAATATATCTATGGAATTCCAGAACATTGGCGGCGGAAGGGCTGCAATATTTGTCTTTATTATATGTTACCCTTACGACACTTATTGCCGCAGGAATTTTTAAAGAGTTAAAGATTACCGGTAAAACTTTTTATGCGTGTGTTACACTTTTTGCATTTCATCCGACGTTTATCTTATTTTCAGGATATATATCTGATGACGTTCCGACTATTTTTTGGAGTGTTTTTATTATTTATTTTATTATACTCTGGTATAAGACAGAACAGAGTAAATATATTGCCTGCGCGGCTATCGGGTTTGGGGTTGGCGTTTTGACCAAACTCTCGGTTTTGATGTTAGTTCCAGCTCTTTGCTTTATCTTTATACATAAGCTTTTCACCACTCGGGAAAACCGGCAAAAAATCATACAACAGCTTTGCCTGTTTATCATCATTGCCGTTCCTCTGGCTTTGTTATGGATTATCCGCAATCATATTTTATTTGATATGCAATTTTATAATATTCCTGATACGTCGCCGGCAGGACAGAATTTCAAATATTTGACATTACAAGAGAGAATCGGTGATTTTTCAATGTTGTTTCAGCCGTTTATCAATGTACCGGAGGTCAGCGACGCAAATATCTTTCTTGCACTGATTAAAACAGAGCTTTTCGGCGAATGGGATTTGAGCCTTATCCATCCGATTATTTATTGGCCGGCATTTGCGCTTTATATATTAAACATATTTATTAAAATATTTGCGCTTGCCGGATGCCTTTTGATTTTTTGCAATTCAAGCAAACATCATCCAGCTGTTGTAATGTTAGCCATACTCTATTTAACGGTTTGGGGATATGCCATTAAATATGCGCTTGATTACCCGTACATTTGTTCAACAGACTTTAGGTTGTTTGCACAGCTTATATTGCCGGAAACGGTTTTACTATCCGCCATTTTGGCTAAAAAAATAAAAAGCACCGCATTTTTAACAATTACTGTCATATATGCGGTGCTAAACTGTTTTATTTATATTGCCGGTATCTAGTTTTGACGAAGCCCCTTTATCTCTGCCTCTATCGCGTCTGACAGATCATCTTCAGAGGGGCTGTTCTTTGATGGCGGGGTTGCCTGCGTATCAGAAGTTTCTTCTTGCATTTTGGTAAAGAGCAACAGATTTTCAGGCTCTTCCCCTTCTTCTATATCACTCACATATGCTGCAGATGTTTCAGAGATATACGCGGGTGCTTCTCTGATGTCTTTTTCAATATCCCTGTCTTCGTTGATAAACTCTTTAATCCGGATTACCTGTGGCTGCTCGGTTACTGTTTTATCACCTTCCGTATTTTCTTTTTTTACATTTTGCTCGGTAAGGGTTGTTTTTGCCGGCAAGTTATCACGCTCTTTGAGTTCTTCTTCTGTCAGCAATTTTGCTGTTTCGACTTCGGTATCTATACATTCCAAGAGCCAGACATCATAAATCGGATGTTCAATAGCGTTAATTCCGGGGGTAGATGACAACATCCAGCCACGAAAGATGTTATATTCATCTTCGCCAAAGCTTTTATCTGCCACATCAACGAATGCAAAATTTTCCGGTGTTTCTTCTGCCGGACGTTTTTTGCACGCACGCAAAACCAGCGAAAAATCTCCAAAGCTGATTTTGGAATTAACCGGAACCGTAATTTTATTGACCCTTCCCGTTACTTTATCCATTGCCTGCATTAGTGCAGCATTTGTCGGAATTTCTGCTGCAATTGCTGAAGAACACATCAAACAGCAAAGTACTGCTGTATATTTAAGCTTATTTTTCATTGTCATCATTTGTCACCATAAAGATAATTTCACCTACCATATCTTCTAAGGATTTGGCATCTTTTGTATTTACGGCGGTTGCGCCGGCGGTTAGTTTTTCTTGGGATTTTCCGGGCTCGATTTTAATGTATTTGTCACCCATTAAGCCATCGCCGGCAATCATTATCTGACTATCTGCCGGCAGAGATATTTGCGGCATAATACTCAAGGTTACATCTACCATATAATCCAACGGATTAACACTTTGCGACACAACAGTTCCAACTTTTATACCGTTTATACGGACATCAGCTCCGGTGTTTAGCCCGCCCACTTTCAAAAAGCGGCTTTTTATTTCATAACCTTTTACAACCTGCAAATCTGACACACGGTACGCAAACATCATAAACAATGCGGCAACGGCCAAAACCACCAAGCCCATTATTGTTTCTACCGGTTTTTTATTCATTGTCTTCTCCTTTGTTTTCTGTCTGATTGTTTCTTGCGTTTTTGCTTTTTCCCATTGCGATAATACGATCCAACAATTCTTCAAGCACAAGAGCATCCTGCGTATAACTGATACTCCCTTTGTCTTTAATATAATCTTCCGAACCTCCGACCTCTATTTCGACATATTTACCGCCGATAAGCCCGAAACTGACGATTGACGCACTGCTGTCATCTGGTATCCGGTAATTGCTACTGATATTTAAGGTCAAACGCGAGTTAAAATTTTCATCCAGTTCAGCTTTTGATACGCGGCCGATATTCACTCCGGAAAGACGGACAGCATCACCAACGTTTAGACCGTCTGTCCGTCCAAAACTTGCATAAATGTCATATGTATCGCCCAATCCGCGATTTTTAATTGAAGCATTATGCGATATGGTAACAAACACGACCAGCAAAATAACGGCTAATGCCATTATGCCGGTACGAATCGTTTTTTCTTCCTCTTTAGAATATTTTTCCTGCAAACTTTTGCTCCATTTAGTTTTTATGTATACATATTGTTTATAGCCCATAAATAATTTTTTGTCACCTATGATTTGATTTATTCCGCCAAATTGTGAAAATTTTAAACATTTTTTGCTATATATGCTCTATAGCTTTTTGTTTATAGGGTGAATTATGATTAAAATACAGCATATTTTCAAAAAATATGACGGCAAATCCGTTTTAGACGATATAAATCTGACTTTAAAACACGGCGAAGTTATTGCGTTGGTGGGGGAAAACGGAGCAGGAAAATCTACCCTTATGCGCATTATATGCGGTTATGTTCCCCCTTCTGACGGTCGGGTTATTATTGGCGATTATGATATCCTTAAGCAACGAATAAAAGCACTGAAGCATATCGGTTATGTTCCCGAGATATCCAATTTATACGGCGATATGCTTGTTTATGACTTTTTAAAATGGATTGCGGATTTGCGTGCGGTTAAAAAACCCGATGAGGCGGTTATGGCTGCGGCAAAAACAATGCATATTACAGAAATTCTTTCCCAGAAAATTGATACACTTTCGAAAGGATATAAAAAACGGGTGGAAATTGCTTCGGCTATTTTGCATCAGCCCGAGATTTTGATTTTGGATGAACCGACAGACGGGCTTGACCCCAATCAAAAACGCGATGTCCGAAAATTTATGAAGCAATATGCTGAAAAAAATACCGTTTTGCTCTCTACACACGTTTTGGAAGATACGGAAGAGGCTGAAAGAATAATTATGCTGGCTCACGGAAAAATCATTACAGATACAAGCATTGCCGAATTTAAGAAAATTTCCAAAAACAAAAATATCGGCGAGGCCTTTCATTTGTTGACAGAACAGGCCAAGGAGGGTAAATGAAGCAGTTTTTTGTGCAATTTAAAAAAGATTTTGCGGCTTATTTCAGCGGCTATAATGCTTATCTTATCATTTTTTCGTATTGTTTGCTGTCTTTCTTTTCGGCGCTTTATTTAGGCGATTATTTTTTGCGGGAAACAGATGTTATGAATGCATATTTTGTTATGCAGCCTTCTATTCTTGTTTTGGTTATTCCGGCAATTACAATGCGTTCGTGGGCGGATGAGATTAAAAGCGGTACGATTGAGCTGCTTTTAACGCAGCCAGTCAGATTTTCGACACTTGTCCTTGCGAAATTTGGTGCAGCATATGTTTTCTTTTTATGTTTGGTTTTATGTTCCGCTCCTTTTTTACTGATTACAAATGCTTTTTCGGTTTTGGACTGGGGGATGGCGGTTTCGGGATACCTCGGGCTTGCATTATGCGGCGCCTTATTTTCAGCTGCCGGTTGCTTGGTTTCTGTTTGCTGCCGGAGTGTTATTACCAGTTTTATCGGCACTGTTTTCGTGCTCTTTTTTGTTTCACAACTTGATTTTCCGGTTTATTTTACCGGCAACTTCAGCTTTTATGGAAATTACAGTGCCTTTTTGGCAGGTGCTCTCCTTTGGGGAAACTTTGTATATTTTATTTTGGGAACGGCATTATTACTCTGGCTTAATACTGTGATGCTGATAAAGCATCAAACAAATACATCGCAGGAAAAACGCGTCTTTATGCTATTTATCTTTTTGCTGTTTATCATATTTGTTTCGGGAAATATGGGGGCTTTTCTTTGGTTTGACAGACTTATTGATGCTACCTGCAACAAAACCTATACGCTGACTGACAGGAATCGGGATTATCTGAATACTTTAGATAAACGTGTTGATATTACCCTTTATGAGGCAAAAAACAAACGAGAAGACGGAAACTCACGATATGCCTCGTATGCCGCATATACCGAACGGCTTTTGCAGCAGTTTGAAAAGCAATCTGACGGAGCAATCCGCTATTCCGTGGTGTTGGTTGAGCCGTTCAGCGCGTTAGAACGCCGGCTTATAAGAGAGGGAATGCCTTATCAAGAGGATAATCTTAACAATAAAACTTATATGGCAATGGAGATATCAGACAATGACGGCAATATTCGCAAAATAGATACGATGGAGAGTTTCAGGCAAAATTTGCTTGAAACAGATATTATGCGCCTCATCAAGCAGCTTGGCCAAAGTAAAAAGGCGGTTGCTTTATTAGCAGCGCCGGATGACTTAAATGAAATGCAGGGATTTTATAATTCCCTAAATGAATTTTATGACGTGACACTAATTGATTCAAACGTTCAATATCTTCCGCCAACTTATAATGCCGTTATTCTTATTAACCCGCCCTCTGTTTCATACGGATTTTTATTGGCATTAGATCAATATATATTAAACGGCGGAAATGTGATTATGTTTTACGAACCAGCTTTGCTACAAAAAAATAATGATTCTTATCTGGCAGATTTTCTCAATACTTTTGGCATTAAACCAACCACATATTTCATACTTACAGACAATCACCAAAGTATAAACATTGCTCAAACAGCCGGCGGAGGTTTATCTGAGGATATCCGTTCTGTGCTTATTAACAATGCGGGAGAAGTTAAAACCCGACAGAACCAGACATTCAGCTCAGTGCCGCTTTTGGCTGTTGGTAACAGGAATTTGGCGGTTTTAACAGCGGGAAAATTTGACAGCCATTATCCGGAATATGCTGAAGAAACATCCGGTTTGCTGTCACATTCTGTGCAAAGCGGACAATTTTTCTTTATTTATGACAGCGATCTCTTAAAGGATTATCTCTACATTATTGACGACTCCAAAGGAAAGGGATTTTACCAGATTCTTTCTTTGGCTGACAACCAACCTTTTTATTTGCAGCTGTTGGATAAAGCTACCGGAAGCAACACGGAAGCAGGGCTTAACTACCCGCATTATGCAATGAACCTGACAAGTGTCGGCAGCTCTATACTGCAGAGCCAGAAACGCAGATATCAGGATGAATTGAATAAGTTACAAGACGAAATAGAATCGCTTAAAAACAGCTTAAACAATATGGACACCGCTTCAGTTAAAAACATCAGCAAAAAACAAAATCTGGCACAGGACTTGGATGATGCGGAAGATTTGTTAAATTATACAAAAAAACAAATTATCACCAATTACCATTCCACCATTGCCGGTTTAACGTTTGTGATTGTTTTGCTTATTCCGTGCCTTATGCTTGGCATTTTAGGAGTTATAATATTTTTGTTTTCCCAATATCAAAAACGCAAGATAAGGAGGCTTTCCGCTTATGAAATCACATTTTAAGGCTGCTTTGTTTTTAGCTTGTTTCTCTCTTTTGTTTTTGGGAATCGGATTTTTTTCAAAAGGAAAGACTATTTATTCGATGTCGCGCGGCAATTATTTTTTTGAAAACAGCCGCAACAACCTAAAGCTACATACTGTTATTGTTAAATTTGAAAACGGAAAAAATATTACATTGGAACAACAAAACGGGATTTGGCGCATTAAAGAAGCCGATGATTATTTTGCATCCCCTTTTGAAGCAAATGCCTTATTAAAATTTATCTCCGACACAGTTATTTTCAGAGCAGACAAACTTAATAAAACTGATAAACAGCAGCATTTGGAAAATACTATTAAAATAACCTGTCTTGATAGCGACGGAAATATATTAGATATTGCTGAGATCGCCCCGAAAAAAGACACTAACAGATATCATTATGCTTTGCTTAACAACAATGCATATTTATATCAACTTAAAGGAAATTTTATGCCTTCCCCCGTTTTAATGGATTGGGTGCAGATGCCTTTTCTGCAAATTCAGGAGGACAGCATTAAGCGCATAAAAACGGATAATTTTGAAGTTTACCGCCGTTTTTCTGATGAAGCATTGAAATCTGCCGAGGATAATGAGCCGGTTATGCATATCGGGCAGCTTTTAAATAACATAAAGCTGTTAAACGCTGAGGAAATTAAGCATATTACCCATTTTTCCCCAAGCGAATTTCAAAAAATAAGACACTATAAAATTACCCTCTTTAATGGTTTGATTTATGGCGTGGATTTATATAAAAATACTAACGACTACTGGGTTAATATTCATCTTAACCAAGAACTTACTGCATCCAGCGAAATTGTGCGGCTTATTAAGGAACAACAAATGTTATATGACGGCTGGTATTTCAAAATCAATAACGGCAAAGGGCATATAATTGCCAACTTTTCCTTGTAGAAAAAAGCCGGCTGACTGGCCGGCTTTTGTGTTTATCGCTCAAGCTTTTTGTATTTAACACGATGCGGGCGGCACGCTTCTTCACCAAGGCGGCGGATTTTATCCTTTTCATAGTCTTCAAAGTTTCCTTCAAACCACTCTACGTGACCTTCGTCCTCATACGCTAAGATATGCGTTGCCAAACGGTCTAAAAACCATCTGTCGTGGGAGGTTACCAACACGCAGCCAGGGTAATTCATTATACCCTCTTCCAGTGAGCGCAGTGTATCGACATCCAAATCATTGGTTGGTTCATCAAGCAAAATGACATTTGCGCCTTTTTTGAGCATTTTCGCCAAATGTACACGGTTGCGCTCGCCACCCGAAAGCTGGCCAATTTTCTTTTGTTGATCAGTTCCTTTGAAATTAAACTGTCCGACATAGGCGCGGGATGGCATTTGTTTTTTGCCAAGCTCTATAATATCCAGCCCATCGGATATTTCTTCCCAGATTGTTTTATCGGCACGAAGCTCGTCACGGCTTTGGTCTACATATCCTAAATCAACGGTATCTCCCATTACAATCTCCCCCGAATCGGGCTGTTCCTGACCTGTTATCATTTTAAACAAGGTGGTTTTGCCGGCGCCATTTGGTCCGATAATGCCAACAATCGCCCCCTTCGGAATTTTGAATGACAAATTATCTATCAAGACACGCTCTCCAAAAGCTTTAGAAATGTTTTTAGCTTCAATCACCATATCTCCCAGACGTTCCGTCATCGGAATATTGATATAGGCCTGTGTGATTTGTTCTTTGGAAGATTCTGCCAGCAACTCTTCATATGCATTGATACGCGCTTTAGATTTGGCCTGACGGGCTTTCGGATTTTTGCGAATCCATTCCAATTCATTAGCCAAAGTTTTTTGACGGGCATTTTCCTCTCTGGCTTCCTGCTCAATACGTTTTTGTTTTTGCTCAAGCCAAGATGTATAGTTTCCTTCATATGGGATGCCCTGACCACGGTCAAGTTCGAGAATCCAACCTGTAACATTATCCAAGAAATAACGGTCGTGCGTAACCATCACGACTGTTCCTTTATACTCGCGTAAATGATGCTCTAACCAAGCGACAGACTCGGCATCCAAATGGTTGGTCGGTTCATCTAAAAGCAGCATATCGGGTTTGGAAAGCAGCAAGCGGCAAAGTGCCACACGCCTTTTTTCGCCACCGGAGAGTTTTGTGACATCGGCATCGGCAGGCGGACAACGCAATGCATCCATTGCAATCTGCACCGCACGCTCAATATCCCATCCGTTAGCCGCATCAATTTTTTCCTGCAGAACGGCCTGTTCTTCTATTAAAGCGTTCATTTCATCATCGCTCATCGGTTCGGCAAACTTCATTGAAACTTCTTCAAAGCGTTTGAGCAATGCCACTGTTTCGCCTAAACCATCCATCACATTTTCCATTACGGTTTTAGCAGGGTCTAATTTTGGCTCTTGCTCCAAATAACCGACTTTAACTCCGTCTGCAGCCCAGGCTTCGCCGTTAAATTCTTTATCTACACCGGCCATAATTTTTAATAATGTTGATTTACCGGCACCATTGACACCCAACACACCTATTTTTGCCCCCGGAAAAAACGACAGGCTGATGTTTTTGAAAAGCTCTTTCCCGCCGGGGAAAACTTTGCTTAAGTTTTGCATTACATAGATATATTGATATGATGCCATTATTTAAATTCCTTTACTTGTTAGCGATATTGCGATTTCAGTTCTTCTTCGCGGATTTTGTTAAATATACCCTCTTTTTGAGCCTGCCGTTTTTTCTTTGCCTGCAATTTATCGTAGTATGCATTCAGGCGACTCCGTTCATCATCGTTACGGTTATATAACAGCCGCGGGTCATATTCCTGACGCGGCTTGATAACTTTGCCATCAGGCATTTTAATTGTGCCGTTTTTATATAAGGCGGCTTTAAATATTTTTTGTTTGTCAAAACGGGCATTGATTTCTTCACACCCCATCAGCCCTTCACGGCGCTTATTCATATAAGCCCGCGCTTTTGCTGAATTATAGGCATACATTCCGTCCGCCTGTTCCTTGTCTGAACGGGCAGAACTAACCAAATAGGCTCTGGCAACAAGTTCGTAAGACGGATAACGCGATGCTCCACAGGCCAGCCCTTCGCCGGAAACATATCCGAGGGTTCTGATGTCTTCTAAATAGTTATTTGCTGCAACTGCCTGACAGATAACCAATAACACAGCTATAAATAGGCTTACTACAAATTTCATCGTTCTCTCTTTGGCTCTTTTATTGACGTTTGCGATTATAACTACAAATAAATCGATTTCAAGCTAAAAAATCAATTGACAAATTAAAACAAGTAACGTATATTGCGCTCAAACTTTTGTGTAAGGAAAAAGAAAAATGAAAATATATAGCTCTTTAAAGTCTAAAAAAGCGCGCGTAAGAGGTTGTAAGCTTGTTCGTCGCAGAGGGCGTCTTTATGTTATTAACAAAAGAGAGCCGAAGTATAAGGCTCGTCAAGGTTAATCCGGACGTTTGGATTTTTAAATCGGGCAATTGCCCGATTTTTTTTGTATCTTAAAGCTTTTCTATTACTGCAACTGCATTAGAATATGCCCGCTCGTTTGATAACGTAAGATAGACTCTAAACTCTTGGCGATTGGCAATTTCATAAGCGCGGGATAAGGCTTGATTATATAAAATTATTTCCGGTTTACCGACAGAATCGTGTTGTACTTCAATATCTTTCAGCGTTATGCCATTTCTGAACCCTGTACCTAATGCTTTGGCTACAGCCTCTTTGGCGGCAAAACGGGTGGCAACGGTTATTTTCAGTTCTTCATAATTTTGATTGCTGCGTTTTTGCCTGATTTCTTCTATCTCTTTTGCGGTAAAATATTTACGCATAAAATGCCGTAAGAAATTATCGCCTTTGTCAAAGCGGGAAATTTCAACAATATCACACCCCAGTCCGAGAATCATCCTGTTTATCTCCATTGTCTGTTTTATTACTCAATACCTGTGCTATAAGGTGCGAACACAGCAGCCACACCGCAATGTAATAAGGTATACACCCGACCAACATCGGGAAAACCACAGGCCAAATATCGCTTAAAAATGCGCTAAAGTCAAGCGTTATCACCGTGTGAAACAACTCGCTGAACAGTGCTTTAAAATTAACCGGTAGTTTCGGGGCGTCGCTTCCAAGTAAAAAATGCCCTGTGTGCAAAGTTGTGTACCATATTAGCGGAAATGTCCACGGGTTTCCTGCGATTGTTCCCAGAGTTGCGGCTATACCGTTTTGCTTTGTCACTTTTGCAACCATTAAAGACAGCAATATATGAAAACCGACAAACGGCGTAAAGGACATTGCCACACCGGTTGCAAAACCTTTGGCTATACTTTGAGGCGTTCCTTTAAGCGAATCGAGTATTCTGACAGTCTTTTGATATATTTTTTGCAGTTCAAGTCCCGCTTTTGTTATCAGGGACATCAAACCTCCTATGCTCTGGATACAAAACTTATGACTTTAGATGCTCTTAAGGCGGAGATAATGTCATTTAGATGGTCAGTATTTTTGACATCTATATCTACCAAGATTTCAAAATAACTAATCGTTCTGTATACAATATTCAAGTTTGTAATGTTGGCGTTTTGACGGGCTATGAGGTTTGACAATTCACCCAAAGCACCGGGTTCATTGCTAATCATTACTTTCATACGGGCAGTATGGTTTTCGCTTTCAGCATCGTTGCCCCAAGAGATATCAAGCCAGCGTTCCGGTTCATCTGCATATTTTTCAAGCGCTTTGCAAGACAAAGAATGCACGGCAACACCTTTTCCGGTGGTTACGATGCCGACAATCCTGTCGCCGGGAACGGGGTGACAACATCCGGCAAAATGAACAGCCATACCGGTTATCAGCCCCTCAATTTTCAATGCATTGTTCTTTTTCTTCTTTGGCTTGGAGAGCTTTATGGAATTTACTACCTGAGTAATTTTCGATTGTTTGTATGCTGGATAAACGGCTCTTAATACATCCCAGCCGGTTACAAGCCCTTCACCTACTTTAGCATATAAATCTTCAAGCGTTTCACACTCAAAGTGCGGCAGCGTCCCATAGATACCTTTCTCGCTGAACTCCAGATTTTCTTGTTTAAACAGCTTTTCCAAAATATCTTTGCCGAGTGCCAGAAACTGTTCGCGTTTACACGCCCGTACATAGCGGCGAATCGCTGCTTTGGCTTTTCCTGTCACCACAAATCGCTCCCACTCGGTGGAAGGATGCTGTGCTTTGGAGGTCAGTACTTCGACCTGATCCCCATTCTGTAATACACTTCTTAAAGGTTTTATTTCACCGTTGATTTTTGCTCCGACACATTTATCACCCACGCTTGAATGCACAGCATAGGCAAAGTCAACTGGTGTTGAACCATAAGGTAAACCAATTAAATCCCCCTTTGGCGTAAAGCAAAATACCTGATCATTATACATCTCAAGCTTAGTGTTTTCCAAAAATTCATCGGGGTTTTGCGCTTGTTCCAAAATCTCCAGTAGTTCTCGAATCCAGCGGAAACTGCGTCCGGCAACTTTTTGCCCTTGTTTATATGCCCAGTGAGCCGCCACGCCTTTTTCATTGATTTCGTGCATTTCGTGCGTACGGATTTGAATTTCGATTCGGGTATTTTCCGGTCCGATGATGCCGGTATGGATAGACTGATAGCCGTTGGGTTTCGGGGTTGAGATATAATCTTTAAACCGGCGCGGTACCATATGGTATTTACTGTGTATAATCCCCAAAACCTGATAACAGGCGGCAATATCATCCACACAGATACGAAATGCCATAATATCTGACAATTGTTCAAACGAAGCGTTTTTTAATTGCATTTTACGCCATATAGAATATGGGGATTTTTCACGGCCGGTCACCGTTGCCTTGACGCCATTCTCCTCCATATCTTTTTCTAATTGGTCAATAATCTTCGGAACAAGGTTGCTCCCCTGTTCGCGTAAAAAGTTTAAACGCGCAACGATAGAATCGTGCGCTTCTTTATGCAATTCTGAAAATGCGATTTCTTCAAGCTCTGTTTTAATCTCTTGCATACCAATACGCTCGGCAAGCGGCGCATAAATATCAAGCGTTTCTTTAGCGATTCTTTTTCTTTTTTCTTCTTTGCAAAAATGTAACGTGCGGATATTATGCAGGCGGTCTGCCAGTTTGATTAGCAACACGCGGATATCTTCGGACATTGCCAGTAGAAGCTTACGGAAATTTTCTGCTTGTTTGCTTGAGCCTGATTTTTGCTCAATAATTGCCAGTTTGGTTACGCCATCAACAATAGCAGCAACCTGCGGACCAAATAACTCCTTAATTTCTTCAACCGTGGTATCAGTGTCTTCAACCGTATCGTGCAACAATCCGGCAATAATGGAATTGCAGTCTAGGCGAAATTTTGTAAGGATGCCAGCGACTTCAATCGGATGGGAATAATACGGATCACCCGAGGTGCGAAGCTGCGCACCGTGTTTTTTCATTGCAAAAACATATGCGCGGTTTAACGCATCTTCATCTGCGTTCGGGTCATACGATTTTACGATATCTACAAGTTCATATTGTCTTAACATCTAACCTCTTTTCATCCATCCCATTTGTTAACTATAGCGCAAAATATAAAAAAAGCAAGATATGTTTACCCTATCTTGCTTTACGAATTATTAAATTTTCTTAAAAAAGAGATTTATTCTTCAAAATCTTCGATATCATCAGAAAAATCATCTTTGACATCAAGCAAATCATCATCCAAATCAGTATCATCCAATGATACATCTGCAGTGTCTACATCAAGAGTTTCGCCGTTGCTGTCTTCAATCTGCATACTTTCAGCAAGAGCAGCGTCTAAAATGGTATCGCCGTCAAATTGGGCATCCAATTCGGAAAGTTCTTTTTCGGCAGCCAAAATTTCCAACTCTTCTTCTTCAGGTTCTTCAACCTCTACATATTTTTGCAAGCCCATAACCAGAGAGCGCTGCAATTCTTCAATATCTGCCTTGCTTTCGGCAATTTCCCTCAAAGATACGACAGAGTTTTTATCATTATCACGTTCTACTTTAATCGGGGAACCGGCAGCAATGTCTTTTGCACGTTGTGCCGCAACCAACAAAAGTTCATAGCGGTTTGGAATTTTTTCAATACAGTCTTCAACTGTTACACGAGCCATTGTATTTACCCTTTATCTTGAATTTTATGCTTTGTGAAGTTATATAGCACAACACATCTTTGAAATGCAACTGTTTTTTTCGATTTTTTTAATAAATTATCGGCGTTGTCAGCAGCAAATCATCGTTTTCAACTAATTTTTTCCGGATTTTTTTCTTTATCGGCTTAATGGCCGAAACATCTTCTTTTAATGCTGAATACATCTGTACCAGAGCGGCTTCAGTCTGTCTCATTCCCTGCTGCCATTTAAGCGGCAACATTTCATAATAGCGGTCATAATAGCCGCGGCGATGAAAACGGATGGCATACGCCATTGCGTGATTAGCCTCGGCTACGCGAAACGCTTTAAGAGTTTTATCACAGGTATATGCCCATTCTTCGGGAGTAAACCCGTCTTTTGCAACCACCGCACCAAAACTATGGTAAACACCGGCTATGCGGGTTTTAAGCACCAGATTTTGACAGGGATTGACCATATCTTTTAGAGTGCTTTGCTGCAATGGCTTTTCAGCATCTGCTTCTATAAGATTCAGCAAAAATCCGGCCCGAATTACAGCCATACTGTTCTGCATATTATTTTGACGCCCCCATTCATTTATCTGATCAAGCGTGGCTATAAATGCCTCGGCATCGCTGGTGGTTAAAGGAGAGGTTAAATTCGGATACAGTGTCCGACGCGACATATCTGCCGGCGTGTTTTTTACCCGCGCATTAGCAGATGCAGGCTTCTTTTCCGCCTGAGGAAGCGGAGAATCGGCTTTTTCCTTTAGATAATCCGGCAAAAAAACAGGCTTTTTCGGTTTTGCCGCAGGAATACTTTCGGGACGATCCAAATCCTGCTTTTGTTTTTCCCACATTTGCGGCATTAAGGCAACATACAACGCAGGTGACAAAAACTCTATATCTTCCATTCCTTTATATTTTTCGGCTATATCTTCGGGAAATTTGTTTTTTGTTTCTTTGATTCCGGGGAGATTGAGGATTTTTTCAGGCATTGTCGGAACTTCGTGCAACATTGGCCCTATGTATTGGTACATCTCTTTAGGAAGCATTAAAATCATCTCAAGCAAATCGTCTTCATAGCTTGTTTTGATACGGCTTTCGCTTGAGCCGTATGCCTTAATAACACGGCTGAAGTCTTTATTAAATTTATTTCCTATATAAAATCGCGATTCATAGCCTTTATCATAGACTTTGGCCGCTTTTTTTATTTTATCTATATATTTATCAAGACTGGATAAATCCATATCCATTTTAACATCAAAATGAAGACGATATTCCGATATATCTGCTGCAGCATTACAAACTAAACCTGCGGCCAAAAATGCGGCTAAAACAAATTTACGCATAAAACTTTATTCCTTTTAACAAGTTAGCTTTATTCTATTTCATAAAATTTAAAAAAACGTTATACTTGCAATTTAAAACCGAATCGTTTATTGTGAGCTGAAAAGTAAACAACCAACCAAGGGGGCAACAAAATGATTTGGACCGATGAAGCAGTTGAAGAATTAAAAAGAATGTGGGACAGGGGGATGACTACCGGTCAGATAGCAAAAGCCCTGAACGTTACAAAAAACTCGATTATCGGCAAAGTACACCGTTTGTGTTTAACTGCCAGACCTTCACCGATTAAAAAAACAGATTTGGAAGAAGAAGAGAATAAAAATACCCCAAAAGAAAAAACAATTAAAGAAAAAAACACACAAGCGAAGCAGTCTTCTGCCAAACCCGCACCGGCTAAGGAGACTAAGCCCGTCAAATCGGCAGCCAACAAACCAGTGGCAGCTGAAACTGCAAATATTCCGCTGGTGAAGCTTGATAACCACACTTGCCGTTGGCCGATGGGTGACCCGCGCGATGATGATTTTTGTTTTTGCGGCAAAAGAGTTAGAACCGGACAGACTTATTGCGAAGAGCACGCTGCCGTTGCCTACGTTAAACCGGGGAAAAAATTTTAGTTTTTGGAATTTACAACACTAAAGATGCGGGGTTGATATAATTTCGCATCTTTTTTATTTGGTGAATGCGATGTACAGTGAGAAATTTTTGAAATTTATTGAGATGTGGCAGAAAGAATTTGCCATTGAACGGACAATTGACGAGAAAGTCTGCCTTGATAAAGATAATAACCCGATTCCGTGGTACACCTATCCGGCAATAGAATATTTATCACAGCTTGATTTTTCCGAAAAAGAAATTTTTGAGTTTGGCTGTGGAAATTCATCTTTATTCTGGGCGAATCGGGCAAAGCAAGTAACAAGCATTGAAGATAACCTGCAATGGTTTGATAAATGGCAAAAGGAATTTCAATGCGCGAATCTGGACATCCGCTGGCGTGACGAAGGGGAAGGTTATTACAACGCCATTTATGAAGACGATAAGAAATATGACGTTATTATTGTTGATGGCAAAAGGCGAGCTGATTGCGCACGCACGGCACTGGACAGATTGAACGACGGCGGGATGATTATTTTGGATGACAGCGACCGCATTAACACCAGTCAGGAATATATTGACGCCGTAAACAATCTGAAAAAAGGCGATTTAATCCAGATTGATTTTTATGGTTTTTGCCCAATGAACAATTATACTAAAACAACATCCGTCTTTTTACGTCGGGACTTTAACATCAAATCGCAATATATCGTGCAGCCGATAAACGGACTCGGCAACCTCTGGGGAATGGGACGAAAGCACCGCAAAGAGTTTTATCGGGTTAACAAGTAGCGTATTTATAACCTTATTTTTTCAGCCACTTTTTTGGCAATATTTTCATAAGCTTTAGCATATTCGCTGTCAGGAGCAGTTTGAACTATAGGCGTCCCCGAATCGGCATTTTGGCGGATATCATAATGCAAAGGGATTCCGCCTAGAAAATCTATACCGTATTTTTCGGCAGTTTTTTCAGCGCCGGCGTGACCGAATATTTCTGCACGCTGGCCGCATTTTTCGCAAATATAATAACTCATATTTTCAATTATGCCTAATACGGGAACACCGATTTTGTTAAACAAATTTATGCCTTTAACAGCGTCTATTAAAGCGATGTCCTGCGGTGTGGAAACAATAACGGCGCCGGAAAAATCCATCTTTTGCGACATCGTGATTTGGATATCGCCGGTTCCGGGGGGCATATCAATTACCATCACATCAATCTCGCCCCAGTTAGTTTCGGTCAGGAGCTGTTGAATAGCGCCGCAAGCTTTTGCCCCGCGCCAAATCAACGCCGTATCGCCGGAAATCATACTGCCGATGGACATTGATTTAATCCCGCATTCCTGATACGGCTCAAACGTTGTTCCGTCATATGACGTGGGCGGAACAGCCGCATACCCGAGCATTGTCGGAACAGACGGTCCGTATATATCCGCATCAAACAACGCTACTTTAAGATTTAAGTTTGATAACGCAAGCGCCAGATTAACTGAAGTCGTAGATTTACCAACTCCTCCCTTGCCGGATGCTACCGCTATAATATGCTTTACGCCTTTAATATTCCACTTCTCAGGAGCAACAGGCTGTTCGGCTTTTTCTTTCACAAATACGACATTAACTTTTCTATCCGGATTAGTCTGTTCCAACTCGTGTTTGAGCAGAGCTGCTTTGTTTTCATCTCCAGCCGCATTTAAGGTCACAATCAGACGGCTGCCTAATTCTTTAATTGATGATATCTCGTCCGATTTATAATACTTTAAGACCAAATTTTGATTTTCGGTTATATTGACCATAGCAAAACCCCTGATGTGGATATAATTTATTCAATATTGTTTTTATACAAGCTTTGTATTATTTTTCTACAATAAATGTATAAAATTTATATATTTTTTATTTTGAAGAACTTTTGAGGTTTTATTTATGGTGAAAAAAACAGATTTAAACAATATAAATCCGTGGGATACAACGGATGAGACGGCTTCACATAAAGCCAATGTCGTCGACTTTACGGCAAAAATTGCCAAAATGCAAAATTCAAAAGATAATTTTGACGGGTTTTATAAAATTATCTTGGGTTTATTATTGTTTTTATGGCTTATTTCCGGCTTTTATCAGGTTCAGCCGAGCGAGCAAGGCGTTGTTTTAAGGCTCGGCAAATATGTTGACACAACCGAAGCCGGTTTGCATTATCATCTCCCCTACCCGATTGAAACGGTTTATATTGTGGATGTCAGCAAAGAACGAAGCATTAACTTAGGTGTGGCCGAAAATGAATACAGCTCAAGAAATTCGGTTAATACCTTAACGGAAAGCCATATGCTGACAGGCGATGAGAATATTGTTGATATTAACCTTACGGTGGTTTGGAACATTAAAGATGCCAAAGACTATCTGTTTAAAACCAGAACTCCCGAATCGACGGTTAAGGTAGCTGCACAATCTGTATTGCGCGAGATTATCGGCCAGTCAAAGATGGAAGACATTATTACCGGCGACCGCGATAAAATCGAAAGTGATACCAAGAAAGAGCTGCAAGGTTTGCTGGATGGTTTCCAGACCGGTGTCAACATTGTCCGCGTTAAACTGCAAAAAGCTGACCCGCCAAAGCAAGTTGTTGATGCGTTTAACGAAGTGCAACGTGCCAAAACCGATGCCGAACGCTTCAAAAATGAGGCGGAAGCATACGCCAACGAGGTATTGCCGAAAGCAGAGGGCGAGGCCATCAAACGCAAACAGGAAGCAGAAGCTTATAAACAAGCTGTCATAAGCAAAGCTGATGGTGAGGCAAAACGTTTTTCTTCGGTTTACGAAGCTTACAAGACCGGACGTCTTGTTACGGCAAAAAGGCTTTATCTGGAAACGATGGAAGATGTTTTGAAAAAATCCAAAACCGTCATTATGGAACCCGGAGCAAAAAGTTCCAATATGATGCCGATAGTCCCTTTAAAATAAGAATACGGAGTTTATGATGAAGAAGAATTTACAATATATTTTAATCGGTGCGGCACTTGTTTTGGTTATTGCAGCACAGGCCTTTTATATTGTCCGGCAGCCTGAACAGGCAATTGTTTTGCAATTTGGCGACCCTGTGCGTCTGGTGCAGGAGCCGGGGCTTAAAATCAAAGTTCCTTTTATCCAGAATGTCGTTTTTTATGACAAGCGCTTACTTAATCTGGAGCCACCAGCACAGGAAGTGGTGTTGAAAGATAAAAAACGTTTGGATGTTGACACTTTTTCACGCTATCGGATTACGGAACCGCTGACATTTTATAAAACCGTTCGCACCGAATATCAGGCACAGAACCGGCTGCAGGAAATAGTCAACTCTTCGGCCAGAAATGTGCTAGCGACTGTTACCTTAAAAGAGCTTTTATCCGAAAAGAGAAATGAGATTATGAAACGTATCAGTCAGGCAGTTAAGGCAGATGCGGCGCAGCTTGGCGTGGAAGTTGCTGACGTACGAATCCGCAGAGCCGATTTGCCGGTTCAGGTATCACAGGCAATTAACGACCGGATGAAAACGGAACGAATTCGCGAGGCAAAAGGTTATCGGGCAGACGGCGAAAAAGCTGCGCAGGAAATTCGCGCAACAGCTGATAAACAAGCAACAATTACTGTTGCCAATGCAGAAAAAGAAGCTCAAAAAATTAAGGGTGAAGGCGATAAAAAAGCTACGGAGATATGGAATAATGCCACGGGAGCAGACCCTGAGTTTTATTCTTTTTACCGTTCACTTGAAGCTTACCGCAACTCTTTTAATGACGAAACGTCAATGGTAATTGCACCGGAAGGCGAGTTCTTTAAATATTTCGGCAAGTCTTTGAAGTAAAGGTTCGAACGGATGCGTTTGTTATTTTCTGCTGTATTTTGTTTGATAACTATGCCAGCATTGGCAATGGATTCATACGCTGATTTAGTTGAAGAGTTAATGCCCTCGGTGGTTAACATCTCAACTGAGCGCCAAACTGTTAGCGATAACGAAGATATTGACAATGTTATGCTTGAACCGGCACTAAGCGGCAGAGAAGCATTAGGTTCCGGCTTTTTTATCCGCAGTGACGGACATATTTTAACGAATGCCCACGTTATCAATAAAGCAAAAAAGATTACCGTTATTACGGATAACGGCAAAACATACGAAGCTAAAATTGTCGGGGTTGATACACCTAGCGATTTGGCTGTTTTAAAAATCAGCGGAAAATCAAAAAATGGCCAACCGGAAACTTTCAAACATATCAAGTTCGGCAACGCTGACAAAGCACGAATCGGCGACAAGGTTTTGACTTTCGGAAATCCGTACGGACTTGGTGTCAGTGTATCACAGGGGATTATCTCTGCCAAGTCCCGTAATATCGGTTTAAACGAACAGCAATATATCCAGACGGATGCAGCCATCAACCAAGGCAATTCGGGAGGGCCGATGTTTAACCTTGCGGGCGAGGTTATCGGTGTTAATGCGGCGATATTTACCACTAAAGGCGCAAGTGGTGTTGGTTTTTCACTACCCTCAAATATTGCCAACTGGGTTTCTTCACAACTGATTGACAGCGGCAAAGTTCGCCGCAGCTGGATTGGTATGTCGGTTGCCAACGGAATTGACAGATACACGGATAAATCGGGTTTTGTGGTTACGGAAATCAGCGAAGAATCGAACGCATATAAAGAAGGAATCCGCGTTGGAGATATTATTATTGCCTATAATGATACGCCGGCGGAAAATATTGATGCCTTTTTGCGTTTTGCCGAAACGATGGAACCCGGAAAAGCCCTGCGCTTAAAGACTATAAGTTTCGGAGAAGAAATTCGCAATGTTATCCGCGTACAAGAAATGCCGGCAGAAGCTTTAAAAAATGTTACCAATAAAGCTTTGATCGAAAGCAGCAAATACTATAACGAAAATATTGAAAGCGGCATTTTTTATATTTCTGAACTAGGAATTGCCGTCAAAGAAGCAAGCCCGCGGGGGTTAATGGTGATGAAAATTGAAAACGGCTCACCGTTGCTAGGAACCGGAATTAAGCAGGGTGATATATTGCTCGAGGCTGACAGGGCAGATATTTATACTGCAGACAACCTGCTTGAGAATATTCGTAATGCAGCAATGGATGACTTCCGCCCGATGACATTATTTGTGCAGGGAATAGACAATACATTTTATGCTACGGTGAAGATGGAGCAGGAAAATGACTAGAATTGATTTTTACCATTTGCAAAAAGCGCCGCTGGAGCAGATTTTGCCGAAGCTTTGCGAAAAAGCATATGCAACCGGAAAGCGCATCAAAATTCTACTTGGAAATGCTGAACGTGTCGAATTTATCAATTCTTTATTATGGACATACAGTGAAGAATCTTTTTTGCCGCACGGCAGCAAACGTGATGGTTTTGCCGAAGAACAGCCGATTTTTATTTCCGCAGATGAAACTAATGAAAACAATGCTTTATTACTTATTTTGGCAGATGGTGCACAGATTGCGGTTGAAAAACTAGACGCATATGAGCGGGTTTTAAACATATTTGACGGCAATGACGAAACAGCTTTAAACAATGCGCGGGCTTATTGGAAAGAGATTAAGTCACTGGGCGGCGAATTGCACTATTGGCAGCAAAATGCCAACGGCAGTTTTGAGCAAAAAGTTTAGTTTTCCGATATTATAAATTCGCTCTGTTAATAAATAAAACTTGCACAATTAGAAAAATTATGAGATTATCCCCGCATATAGAATATTTTATAAGGCAGGACTGAAAATGGAGAATTTAAACACATCTAACAGCAATTTGAAATATGATGACTTGAGACACGCAGTTGAAACGATTGACCGTGAAATTGAAACGTTGGAATTATTGAAAAACAGTTTTGATGAAAAACTTTCCGAAGCATTGGATTTGCTGCAGAACACCAAAGGGCGCGTAATTGTGACCGGAATGGGAAAATCCGGACATATTGCACGCAAGATGGCGGCTACGTTTGCCTCTACCGGCACAGTATCTTTCTTTGTACATCCGGCAGAAGCCAGCCACGGCGATTTGGGTATGATATCTGAAGACGATGTGATTATCGCGATTTCTTACAGCGGCGAATCGAGAGAACTTTCTGATATTCTGATGTATGCTAAACGTAGAAATATTCCGTTGATTGCAATTACCCGCAATCCGGAAAGCGCTCTGGGCAAAAACTCTTCTCTTGTTTTAAAACTGCCGGACAATGGCGAGGCTTGTCCGCTTGGGCTTGCACCGACTTCTTCAACCACGGCAACAATTGTTCTGGGCGATGTGCTTGCAGTTGATTTGATGGAGAGAAGAGGTTTTTCGGCAACTGATTTCCGCCAGCGTCATCCGGGAGGAAAGCTTGGCTCTATTTTATGCCGTGTGGCCGACATTATGCACAAAGGCAATGAGATGCCGCTTTTAAATGAAAATGCAATTATGCAAGATGCACTGTTGGTAATGAGTGAGAAAATGCTTGGCTGCGTCGGTGTAATTGACGGCAACGGCTGTTTGACCGGAATTATTACTGATGGCGATTTGCGGCGTTGGATGTCTCCGAATTTGATTACCGAAAAGGTGGTTAACGTGATGACGAAGAATCCGAAAGTTATCACCCCTGAGGCACTGATTGTGGACGCGGTAAACGTAATGAATAACACCGGAAGAGGTATTACCAACCTTTTTGTGGTGCAGGATAAAAAGCCGGTCGGCGTTATCCATATTCACGACTGCCTTAAAGCCGGAGTTGCCTGATTTTGTTTGATACACAGAAAATAGACAGTTTTTTCAGTGAAGATAAAAATCTTTTAGATGAAAAAGAAAAGATTTTTATGAGCCGTCGGATGAAAGTCGTGCGTTTTTTTAAGCTTTTCCTTCCGTGTCTGGTAGCATTGCTTCTGGGGCTGGGAATCGTCTTGTTTGATTTTGACAACAGTGCTGATACGGCTGTTGAGCTTGCTGATGAAGAAAAGCTTTATTTTGAAAAATTCCGAATGAAAAATACGGTTTTTGAAATTACTGATAAAGATGGTAAATTCAGTATTTTAAAGGCTGATGTGGTGGAAGAGAACACTCCGGGGAAGAAAATTTATGATTTGACTAATCCCGATGCGCAAACACTGGATAACGGAAAAACAATTACATTGACTGCCCTTGCCGGTGCATATAATCAAAACAAGCAGGAACTGGTACTGACAACAAATGTTATTGCCAATTATGACAAACAGATGGAAATAAAAACCAACAGCGGAACGTATAATTTTGCGTCCGAACGGGGGTTTGGCAATGAAAAAGTTATCGGCAACGGAGAAAAGGGAAACTTTGAGGCTGACAGGTTTACGTTTGATAAAGCTAAAGGCATTATGACACTTATTGGCAATGTATATATGAAAAGTGCGGATACGGAATTACGCTCGCCTGATAAAGCAATCTTATTTGCCAATAACAACAAATTTATCTCAACTAACGCAACTGTTACCAAAGGAAATGATATTTTGAAAGGTGATGAACTGACTGCTTTTTTTAAAGATACAAAAAAGTTTGAAATTGACAAGGCATTCAGCAAAGGGCACACAGAACTTTATTCCGGTGGAAAAAAAGCTTTTGCCGACAATGGCGAATATAACGCTGCCAACGGGCAGATGAAACTGATTGATAATGTCAAGATTATTGATAACAGCGGTTATGTGGCAACGGCGAAAAACGGATTGTATGATTTAGGCAAAAAAACTTTCACTTTGGAAAATAATGTCCGAATCGTTAAAGGAGCAAATGTTATCACCGCTCCTAAAGCAATTTATTTTGAGGCAAAAGACGAGCTGCGTTTTTATGGCGGTGTCAAAGTTCAACAAGAAAGCGGTACGGCAACGGCTGATAACGGCGTTTATTATATCAAAAGGAATCAAGCCGAACTTGAAAATAATGTTGTTCTTACCAAAGAGGGCAATGCGGTACGCGGCGATAAGGCCATTTCAGACTTTAACACCTCGCAAAGCCGGTTAATTGCTAAAAACGGCGGACGCATTTCCGGCAAACTTTTGGAAAGCAGTTTTAAAAGCAAAAAAGGAAAATAAGATTATGGTTCAATGCACACAAGACTCTATTTTAGAGGTTTTTAACATCGGCAAACGGTATAAGAATCGCAGTGTTTTACGCAATGTTTCTTTGAATGTGCGCCGCGGCGAGGCTGTGGGACTGTTAGGTCCTAACGGTGCCGGCAAAACAACCTGTTTTTATTGTGTGACCGGTTTGATTACGCCTGATTACGGCGATGTACACATCGACGGGCAGGATATTACTTATATGCCAATGTATAAGCGTGCACGGATGGGAATCGGCTACTTACCGCAAGAAGCGTCTATTTTCCGTAATTTGTCGGTTGAAGACAATATCAAGGCTGTTTTAGAGATTGTGGTAGAAGATAAAGAAAAACGCGATTATATGCTTGAAGAGCTATTAAATGAGTTTTCTATTGCGCATTTAAGAAAATCACCCTCCATTGCCCTTTCAGGCGGTGAGCGGCGGCGGTTAGAAATTGCCCGTGCGTTGGCAGGACAGCCGAACTATATTCTTCTTGATGAACCGCTTGCGGGGATTGACCCGATTGCAGTCGGTGAAATCAGGGAACTGGTGTCACAATTGAAAAACCGCGGTCTGGGAGTGCTTATTACAGACCATAATGTACGCGAAACGCTTGATATTATTGACAGAGCATATATTTTACACGGCGGAGCTGTACTTATGGAAGGAACGCCAGAGGAGATTGTGGCAAGTGATGAAGTCCGCAAAGTTTATCTTGGTGATAATTTTTCAATATAGCTGTGGCTTTTTTATTGACTTTTTATAGATTTTCGGGATATGCTTTGAATTAGAAAAACAGTAAATATTTGAAGGGATATGAGATGAAAGTTACATTATCAGGCAAACAAGTTGATATCAGTGATAAATTGCGCAAACACGTTGAAGACGCCGTAAGCGTTTCCGTAGAAAAATACTTTAGCGCACCAATCAGCTGCTCGGTTGCTTTTTCTAAAGAAGGGGAAGAATTTGGGGCGGAAATTACCGTTCATCCGGCGAAAAACGTTGTTTTGAAAGGTTCAGGCACTGCTGCTGACCCGTATTCTGCATTTGATAATGCTAACGAGCATATTGCGACTCGTCTGCGCCGGCACAAAACCAAATTAAGCGCACATAAAAGCAAAGTCGGATTAGCTGAATTGGCTTATTCTGCAGTTTTACCTTTGGTTGAGCAAGATGAAGAAGTTGATGTTAACGTTGATGCACCGCTGACTATTGCCGAGACAGATGCCAACATTCCGGTTTGCACTGTTAGCGAGGCGGTTATGTATATGGATTTGAGCAATGAAGGCGCATTGATGTTCAGAAACAGCGCCAACAATCATATTAGTATGGTTTATCGTCGCAAAGACGGCAACATCGGTTGGGTTGAACCGAAAGCAGATAACTAATTTTGAGGATTAACACTATGAATATTGCAGACATAATTTCTAAAAGTGCGGTTCTGGATCACGTTCAGGCAGCCAGCAAACGCGAGCTTGTACAGGGCTTGGCTGAAAAAATCTCCGCGCTTGCCGGATTAGATGAACGCGTGATTTTTGATGCAGTTTGGGAACGTGAAAATCTTGGCTCTACCGGCTATGGAGAGGGTGTTGCATTCCCTCACGCGAGAATCGAAGGTTTAGATAAAGTCTGTGGTATGTTTGCCCGTTTGGATGAACCGGTTGACTTTGATTCGCTGGACGGCAAGCCGGTAGATTTAGTTTTTTTACTCATCAGTCCGGAAAACAGTGGTGCAGACCACTTGACTGCATTAGCGGCTCTTTCCCGTATTTTGAAAACAGAAGGCAATTGCGAGAAATTGCGCAAGGCTCGTTCGGTTGATGAAATCTACACGGTATTAAATGTGTAAAAAAGTTCATTGAATGTCAAAGCCCCGTTTTTGCGGGGCTTTTTTTAGCGCGGTGTTGGAGGAATTTATTATTCTGTTTTTATATTGCTATACTCTCGTAAGATTGCCGCGTCGGCTAACGCCTCCTCGCAATGACTTATGGAAAGAAGTTCGTTTGCGTTGGCGACAAATCGTTTCATTATGACTTAACACTTTTACCTAATTATTTTATCTTGTTTTTGAAAAAAGCTTTTGCCATAAGTTTGGTTTGGGAGGCGTGCCGTAAAATACTTTTAAATCCGGAATGGAGGGAAGCTGTACCTTTTTATGGTCAATATTTTTAGGAAGGATGAGTTCTTTGAGATGTTTTTGTATGCTATCGCAAAAGATAACTTCCTCAAGCCCCTCTATGTCAAGATTTAATCGTTTGGGCAAAAATACGCTGTTATCTTCAAACGTTATCAGTTTTACATTTTGGGGAAAACGTATCTCCACATCTTTTCCCAATATAGCTTTTTCAAACTTGACATAGTCAGCACTTTCTATTGAACTAAAGTCTATAATTCCTTGTTCTGCAGTTAATTGTGCCAATTCCAGTGTGCCAATCTTTTTGGGTAAACGGCTGTTATCAGACTCTTTAAACTGACAATCTGTGCGATATCTGCTCACAAAAGATAGTACGGATAAATCAAAATCATTAGGAAAATTTTCTATATGAAAGAGCATCAGCTCGCTTAATTCCTGCCCGTATGGAAATACAATACTTTTAGTATTAGTGAAATCCGTTTTCGATGCATGGAAGCTTTTTAATGATTTCAAGTGTGATAAATCTAACTCTGTCGGGGCTTTTATTTCTCCTAATATAATATATTCGGTGCATTCCGGTAATTTTATGACATAATTGGTCAGGTCGACTTTTTCGGGCCAAAATGTAAATATTTTTTTTAATTCAGCCAGATTGCTTGTTTGGGGAATCGGATTATAAATATATATCCTTTCGGCATTTTCAGGAAATTTAATACTCCCAAAGCGTTCTAAATCTATTTCTTGAGTTACTTCACATCCCTTATCGTTTGTACAGCTTGTTTTCCATACTTCTTTTCCTTCGGCTTGCCTTTCTGCTTGTTTGAGAATTTTCTGCTGTTTGGCTTGTATTTGGGCAGATTTGTTTAAATGATTTATTTCTTTTTGCAGTTCGACAATATATTCGTTCGGAATTTGTTTAGAAATTTCTTTTAGTTCGGCGGTTTTATCACATTGCAAACGATTTGCCAAAACAGCCGTTAAGATATAATCAGGAACAAAGCCATTTTGTAAATTGCCAAACTGATTTTGTATCGCGGCGATTTTTTGCAGGTTATCTTCGCGGCATTCCCGCCCTATAAGGCAACCCAACAAAATGTAACGATATCGCATATAATTTTGAGGAGAGGATTTCAATTGCCATGCCATTATATCCAGCATACAGCCAATGACTTTAGGATTATTTGTGCGCCATAAAAAGCTTAAACAAATTCCGTAATTTATTTCCTCTTTTCCCTCTCTATACGGGCGGAGTTGGTTATAGCAGGCAAGCGGGTTTTGAGGATTATTAACTGAAATTTTATAATCGCGAATTATCATTTACCTCTCTTTAATCTTATTCATCATACGGCTGAAGA
>CAJTWX010000002.1:25034-43313 GCA_910580155.1 uncultured Alphaproteobacteria bacterium | reverse complement strand
ACAATGAGAATTTTAGCGGATTCAGGGTTAAAGTCAAGTTAAAAAGCAAAAGATTGCCACGGCGACGATGTCGCTTCACAATGACGACCTAATCGCGAGTCATTGCGAGGAGTGAAACGACGAAGCAATCTTGTGAGGGCGGGGATGCTCTTGTTGGCTGAGATTGCCACGGAGCTAAAGCTCCTCGCAATGACTAACAAATAAAAGGGATACAATGACTTACGAACAAGTGGGGTATAATGACTCGTGAACAAGGGAGATATAGCGACTCGTGAAAAAGAAGCCTTGCAATGACTAAAGGATGGGGCGGGGAAAAGTGCTTACGGGGTATTTTCTTTTTTGAATTTTGGGGCTATATTGATATTATGATGAAGAGTGTGTTTGTTTTTTTGAATTTCATTTTGGGTGGTTGTGTTGCAATAGCCGTGCCTGATAATTTTGTTTATGAAGAAATCCAGACCAGAGATTTTAAGATTGCGAGCTGGCAAAAGGTGACCAATCTGCAAGGGATATATAAAATTTATATTGAAGGGGACGGGTATGCGTTTAATGCCAATGGGCAACCGACGCGAAATCCGACACCACGAGGAACGCTTGTTCGAGAACTGGCGTTTGGCGATGATAATGAAAATGTGATATATCTCGCAAGACCCTGCCAATATGTTAAAAGTCCGAATTGTTCTAAACGCCATTGGACAAGTGCGCGGTTTGCACCGGAAGTTATTATTGCGATGCATAATGCTATTAAGCAGATTGCCGGAGAGAATCCGGTTGTATTGGTTGGCTTTTCGGGTGGAGCACAGGTTGCGGGGCTGGTATCTTCGGTAAAAACAGGCTTAAATGTTAAAAAGGTTATTACAGTTGCCGGAAATCTTGACCATTTGGCGTGGACTGAATATCACAATTTGCCCCCGTTAAATGAATCGATGAATTTGGAAAGCTATCGCAAGCAGTTTGCACGTTTTCCGCAACTTCATTACGTGGGCAGTAAAGATGAGATTATTCCGCCGAGTTTGGTTAGAGAGTTTGTGCAAAATGATGATTTAGTGGAGGTTGTTCCTGATGCCACACATAACCAAGGATGGGACGGTATTTACCCAAAAATATGGGCGGAAAATTAGATAAGATTATAAAAAAATCCCCGTAAATAACGGGGATTTTTGCATTATTTAGTAAATTGACGTCTTTATAGCGTAATATATTATGCCCCAGACGATTGTCATACAGATAAAGGCAAGTACTTTGCTTTTTTCGTATTCTTTATAAGTCCGCCACATTCCTGTAATGCAGACGCCGGAATATCCGAGCAGTGCTAAAAAGGCGGCGGTATAAAAACAAAGCCACGCAAATGCCCACGGATTCATACTTAATATGGAAAGATTATTCCATACCGCACTTAAATATCTGGTATTATAGCCGACGGTTTGTTTTAAAAGTATCATCAATACCCGCGTAATGAAAGCGGCAATAGTCATTCCTAAAACCGAAAATTTCCAAAAGGCTTCGGATAGAGAGCACTGGCCATAAATAAAACGTCCTAACATTGTAGTTCTCCTTTGTAGTACTGCTTATTATATAAAGATAATATTGTGTTTGCGCAACCGCTTTTTAAAAGTAACTTACAATATTTCTATATTTTTTCAGACCAAGTAATTTGTGAGTGGCAGCAATGTGTTCGTGCAGCTTGTCCCACTCGGTGTTTTCTTCAATATATTGACGGGCTTTTTGCGGTGATTTGGACAGTTGGATGTCGACAACCTTTGTCAGAAGTTCGTACATAGCAGGACTGATTTTATCAAAATCCAAGTGCAGCAAGTTATTTTCATCAAACCAAATGGCTCTGTGTTTTAAGAGCGTGTTAAATTCTATCAAATCTACAATTTTATAGGTTTCGGTCGGAAAAACAGGTTTGGCACGCAACAATAAGCGGAAGACCCACGTTGTATAAATCTGCTTTAAGCGTTCTTCGGTGATTATTCCTTGTTTAACATATTCCGGCATAAAAGAAATGGAAACCGTGTCGGCTTTGTTTTCTTCAATGATGGATTTGCAAACGCCTGAGGAATTTTGGTATTCGCTGGACGGGCCTAAAGAGTGGCCGTTTTCGTGACCGATAACAAAAATATGGTCAGCTTCGGGGTCATAATATTTATGAAAATCGGGATGTAAAAAGGCTTTGAGCATTTTTTGTGTACGTTCTTCATCTTTACTTTGCCGAACTTGGCGGTGGTAAACATTTCTCCTGCCGCCACCGGTCTTAATGGAAAGCTTATCGTTATTGGGCAAGTTTTGTGCAATGGTCATTCCGCCGCGGCATTGGGCATAATCGCCGCTCAGGCAGACCAAATCAACATCAACCATTGTCTGTTTAACGTCTGAATCGGCGTGTATGCTTTGCTCATATTTGTCGGCAAACGGCATCATCTTGCAAAGTTTGGGCATTGTGTCTTTGAACTCTAACAAAAGTTTTGTGCCTTCAAGATTTACAATACCGACGCGGGCGCCGAGCATATCTTTGGCGATAACTTCAATATTGTGCTCTTTAATCAAACGGGCAAGTTCGGGATTTTCAAGAACAGTCGGGGTCATTTCATCGTCATAATTTTCGCGGCTTATCGTGAACTCCAGCGGGGTGGCCTGCATCATTGCCCAATGTTTGTCTGCGAGCATATCCATATCTTCATTATTTTGCAGCAGAGCTTGCGCTTGCCAAGAAAGAAATTCTTTAAATAAAGAATTAGTGCAGTAATGGGCGGCAACTTCAAGCTCGTTTGCTATTTCCGAAAACTCGTCTTTGAAATATTCGGTGTAGTCGATGGCTTTGAGTTTGTTGCCTTCGCGAACGACCATTGTGCGGGCGGAGAGAATACGGCGAATCGCGTTTATCTCACCGTTTTTGAACATATTTAGCAAGATATTATGAAATTCCTCTTCACTTAAATCTGCAGGATAGAAATTTTTGCCTTTGGGTGTTGTCAGCTCTTTGAAGATATTTATCGGTTCGGCGTCAATACCATTTAAACCAGAAACGCCGTTTAATGAATTAAACATTTTCAAAGCAAGGGCTGCGTGTTCATTGTTGGCCGCGGCTTCTTCCAAAGCTTGTTTTTGAGCGAGGTTATGCGGATTATCTTGTTGGAGACTGACGTTATTTAAAATTTTGGCAGCGGCAACGAGGTGTTTTAATGCTTTTTTATCCCCTTCGGCAAGCGCTTTATAAGCGGGAGATTCTTCGGAGAGTAAAATGACATCTGTCATTTCCTCGGAGGTCATCTTCTTTAAATCTTCAACTGTATAGTTTAATTCATAACCGTTATATGTTGTCATTGATATTTATCTCCGTTGTCTTAAATTTATAAAATTTCATATCCGGTGACTGATAGTCCGGATTTAATCCTGCTTGTTGCTTTAAGTAAGCATAAATATTGGTATTGTTAGAGCTTTGGGCTTTTTTTTGCGGCAAAATAAATGTTTTTTTGAGACCATAGCGGAAAAACAGGCCGTCATTATCCGCTAATACGGTATTGGCGGGAATTTCCTCAAGCGTTGTCAGCAAAAATAATTTTTGCGGGATTTGGGCATTCAGGCTGGCAAGTGCGATGCGGATGTTTTGTTGCAGGGAGTTATCCGGTTCGACACTGCAGGCGGTTTGGTCTGCGGATGAAATACAGACGCCAAGATTTTGTAATATCAGGTTTTGAGCGGTAAATTTGATGGTAGGGGGTGATGTGTTTATCAGATTTTGCAAATCTGTGTGATAAGTGTTGGCAAAATTTTGTATGGCGTGCAACTGCTGTTCTTGTGGCGTTTGCGGCTGGGCTCGGGGGGGGAAATGCTGATTTAGAAGTTGTTGTATAGATGGAATGGATTGCAGTTTGGCGGATTGTTTGTGATTGAGGATATTGGGATATAATTTGTATTCGTTGATTAGGGAAATTACATTGTTTATATCTGTTGTGATGATGATGGTATTTTGAGGTGTTTCATCAGCAGAGGCTTGAATAAAGATGGTACCTAGTTTTTGCAGAAGCTGTTTTTGCGGTGCATCGTTTGCGAATACAAGTCGGGTATTGCGACGAGGCAGGTTGGAAAAAGCCAATGCTATTGTTAACACATTTTCACGATTTATCTGTTTGGGGATAATGATGGCTTTAATGGTTTTGTTTTGCTTTTCAGAAAAAATCGTTACGATATCAGCATTATTATACCAATCTTGTTTTTTTTGCAAGGTTGTATAGGTTGTAAGGGTTTGGCTGGTATGATGCAAGGCAGTTTTGAAACAGATTATATTTGCCAGTATAATCAAAATCCAGCTTAGAGTGATACATATTATTTTTATCTTGTGGCGTTTGAGCTTTTTTTTATCAACATACAACAACATTTCAGTTACTCGCTGATGTTGATATTACTTTTTTGAATGTTTTGGCGGGCAAGGGATATTATGGCATTTTCCAGTTCGTTTATGACAGGCTCATCAATTTCTGCAACCAGAGCTTTTTTCATTTGAGAGAGTTTGTAATATTCTTTACCGTTTTCGCAGTCTTGCCAATAATGTACATCGCCGTTTTTATATTGGTTTGCCTGAAGGTTAGCTTCCAGCTTATCGAGGGCAGAAACGATTTTGGCTTCTGGTGTTTCTCTTTTTTCGTATTCCTGATATAAACTGTATATCTTTTGATTCAGCGGAGGGGGGAGCATTGCTTTAAGTTCTTTGATGGCGGCGGTTTCCCGCTTTTTCTTTTCCGCTTTTAATTCCGGATGGGCAATTTGGTTAGCCGCTGTATAGTCGCCGGTTTTACTTTCGGCAATGTCGTGCACTAATGCCAGTTCAAGCATTTTTGTGTAGTCAACTTTATTTTTAAGGTAAGGCGCTATCATCATAACAAGAAAGGAAAGCTTGAAAATATGCATCGCATCATTTTCGGTCGTGCCGTCAAAAAGGAGTAAATCCCTTTTGACAACGCAGACTTCTTCCAGAACGCGCATAAAATTGATGATTTTATCAATTTTTTTCATTGCTTTCCTTTGTGTTATTTACTATTTAGCGTTTTTGCCGATGAACTTTTTGCCGTTCATATAAGGCTGTAGCTTTTCAGGAATCCGTACAGTGTAATCTGCTTGTTGGTGGTTTTCCATAAATGGAGCCAAGATACGCGGGGTGGCGATACCGGTGTTGTTTAAGGTGTGGGCAAATTTGACTTTGCCGTCTTTGTTATCACGGTATCTTAAATTGGTGCGGCGTGCCTGCCACTCTGTTATGTTGGAGCAGGAGTGAGTTTCACGATAACAGTTTTGTGAGGGAGTCCAAGCTTCCAAATCGTATTGACGGTATTTCGGGGCGCCCATATCACCGGTGCAGATTTCCAAAACCTGATAAGGCAATTCTAAATCCTGCAAAACTTCTTCAGAAATTTGGAGCAGAGTTTGGTGCCATTTTTCACTTTCGGTAATATCATTTTTGCAGATGACAAATTGTTCGGTTTTCAGGAACTGGTGAACACGAACCAAGCCGCGTGTGTCTTTGCCGGCAGCACCGGCTTCGCGGCGGAAACACGGAGAGAATCCAGCGTATAATACCGGAAGGTCATTTTCTGACAAGATTTCATCTGCGTGTAAAGAGTTTAAAACAAGCTCTGCCGTACCGGAAAGATAAAGGTCATCTGCCGGCATATAATAAATTTCATCTTGTGCAAACGGCAGATATCCCATTCCGTACAGCGGTTTTTGTTTGGCTAGTGATGGGACGGTGATAGTGGTGAAACCGTGGGCTGCAAGCTTGTCTAACACCAGCATATGCATTGCGAGTTCCAGACGGGACAATTCATTTTTGATGGCATAGGTGCGGGCACCGGAAACTTTGGTAATGCGTTCCATTTCCGACCAGTCATTTAATTCCATCAATTCAACGTGGTCTTTGGGTTCAAAATCAAATTTTGTCGGTTCGCCTACTTTTTTGATGACGACATTGCCGGTTTCGTCCGGAGCTACCGGTGATTGAGGGCTGGGAAGATTGGGCATTTTCCACATAATGTTGTCAAACTTCTGTTGTTCTTCTGCCAGTTGTTCCTGTTCCTTTTTTAACTGTTCACCTAGTTCCTTGCTTTTGGCGATGATGGCAGGACGTTCTTCTGCCGATGCAGATTTGATCGAGTTGCTCAGGCGGTTTTTCTCTTCTGCCAAGGCCTGAGTGGAGGTTTTTAATTTGTTAACATCTTTATAAAGGGCAAGCAAGGCATCTATATTGATTTGTTCTGCAGTGTAACCTTTTTTAGCAAGTCCTTCTTTAACAAGTTCTTTGTTTTCAGCGATGAATTTGATATCCAACATTGTTATTATCCTTTTTGATATAAAGTATTTGCAAAAATCTGAAAATAAGATTATCAATAATAAAAATTAAAAACAACAGAAATTTGAAAGGCAAGCACAAAATGATTGAAGGAAAAACAGTTCTGACCGGTGTTAAGCCGACCGGAAAGCCGCATTTGGGCAATTATCTCGGTGCAATCAAGCCGACGATTGCATTAGGAAATTCGGCAAAACGCCATATTATGTTTATTGCAGATTATCACGCTATCAATGCGCAAAAAGATGCGAAAATTTTGAATAAAGAAATTAAAGAAATCGCGTGTGTATATCTGGCAGCCGGTTTAGACCCGAAAAAAAGCATTTTCTACAGACAATCGGATGTGCCGGAAATCTTTGAGATTACGACTATTTTGACTGCTTTTACGCCGAAAGGGTTTATGAATAAGGCGCACGCATATAAGGCTGCGGTGGACAGAAATACGGCGGCAGGCAAACCGACGGACGATGGCATCAATATGGGGTTATATACCTATCCGGTGCTGATGGCTGCAGATATTCTGACGTTTGATACGGATATTGTGCCGGTGGGAAAAGACCAGATTCAACACGTTGAGATTGCCCGTGATATTGCCGGTGCCATCAATGCGTATTATGGTAAGGATGTTTTAGTTCAGCCGAATTATCTGGCTGATGAAAATATTGCGGTTATTCCGGGGATTGACGGGCGTAAGATGAGCAAATCATATGGCAATGTGATTCCGATGTATGAAGATGATAAAACGCTGAAAAAAGCCGTGTTTGCGATTAAAACCGACTCGAAACCGATTGAAGAGCCGAAGAATCCGAATGAAGTATTGGTTTATGAGGTTTATAAGACGATTGCACCGGCTGAAAAAACGGAAGAAATGGCTGAAGGTTTGCGTAACGGAAAACTCGGATACGGGCACGTTAAAAATATGCTTTTAGAGGCGATTATTGAAAAAACGGCTCAGGAGCGTGAGGTTTATAACTATTATATGGCTCATTTTGACGAAGTCGAGCAGGTTTTGGCGGAAGGAGCTGAAAAGGCGCGCTCTATTGCCAAAGAAACTTTAAACCGCTTGAAAAATACGGTTTTCGGATTTTAACCGGCAGGTGTTACGGTAAAATAAAGCCCCGCATTAGGCGGGGTTTTATTTAGGCTTTTTTCAAGATTTTTTCACGTGCCTGTTTGGCTTTTTCGGAAATGGATGGCTCCGCAGTTTGAGATACATTGCTTTTGGGCTGTTGCGGTGCTTTTATCGGATTAGTCGGGTAAGCATAAAGGATTTCATTTTCGCTATCCGGATTTTCGTTATATTTTATTTCACAAATGTAAAGGATTTTGGTTTGTTTTAGTTTTATGATGCTATCTTTTTCCAAACCTTCAATGATAACAGTATCTTTGGGGTTGCGGTATAATTCAATGCATTTCCGTTCTTCGTTCAGGTGAAAAGAAGCTTTTTGCGGAGCCGTTTCGCCAGCATACAGCAAGAGCATAATTTCCCCTTGGTCATTTTCCATCAGTTCGTAAACATCTTTGGGGTTTATTGGTTTTTTGGCCATTGTTTTGTTTCCTTGTTTGGAGTGTTTTGTGGTATTATAGGAAAAAGTTCTTAAAATTTTATTACAAATTGTTTTGAGGTGCATTTTTTTATTGCAATCTAAAAAATATATGATATAAAGCTTGCAAATATTAACAATTTAGAGATTTGAAAAGAGGTGATTTAAGTGGTTCAGGTTACTGTTATTGGTAATGACGTTGCTCAGTCTTTGAAGATTTTGAAGAAGAAAATGCAACGTGAAGGCGTTTTCCGTGAGATGAAATTAAGACGTTGTCACGAAAAGAACTCTGAAAAGAAAGCACGCCGTCAGGCTGAAGCTATCAGACGCTCCAGAAAGCAGTTGCGCAAGCGCTTAGATACTGAAGGTTTCTAAATTTTCAGGTTACAGATAAAAAGAGAGGTTCTGGCAAAGATCCTCTCTTTTTATATTATTAAAATTATTGTTTTTGTTTCTAAATTTTTATTGCAAATTGATGTTGCCCTTATCACAGGGGAACTTGATAAATTTGTTTATGAACAGTGTGTTAAAACAGGAAAATAGCGTTTTTTTAACTCTATTTTAAAAATAAAGCCTCTAAAATATGAAAAAATTATAGTGGAAAAGAGGTTTGTAATGTCGTTTCGTTATATGTTATTGTTGTCTTCGGGGTTGTTTGCAATGGATGCGCGGGCTGATTATTCTGCGATTACGCATACGACCGAAAATTCAGCATATACGGTTGAACGAATTTCTGAAAATGATTTTAATGCGGATTCAAGCGGCAGGGTATTTAAAGATTATCATCTTAATGAAGACGGAACTGTTGTGCCGCAATATTATCGTTATGGGCTAAATACGGATAAAGAATATGAACGGACGATTACCAGAGCCGAAAAAGGAAGTGGTGACGGACAGTCTAAAGTGGAAGGCGAAACATTAAAAGTTAATCCGGGGCTGGGATTGAAAAATCCTGAAAATGTGTCTTGGAATTTGGCGCCGGGGGCACTTTATAAAGACAATACGTTTGAGTATGAGTATACCGGTAATGGTGAGGCAAATGTGATTGTTCGTGGTGGCGTTATTTTTAATGCAGGAGTTATCGGTACCAAAAATGCTGATGGCGAATTTACCGGAACGGCTATTGATGCGGATTTTGTTGGTAATTCTATGAGTGCAATTAGTTCTCATCCGAATGCGGTGCATATTGATGGTACAGTGTTGGCTAATAAAGGGCAAATCGGGCTTGTTAAAGGAGATTTTGTAGAAAACAAAGCTATTGGGAATAATGTTGACGGCGGTGTGATTTATAATAATCTCGGAGCGTATATTAAAGGGTTTGAAGGCGATTTTGTCGGGAATTCGAGTAAGGCGACAAACACACACGGCGGGGCTATTTTTAATTTGGGTGAAATTGAAGATATTTCAGGTAATTTTGTTGCAAATACCATAGATGCGGATATTCAGGCAAATGGCGGGGCAATTCAGAATAATGATGATACTGCTTTTATTAAATCAATTTCCGGTAGTTTTGTTGGCAATAAAGCTTTGAGTGATTTGGAAGCCTGGGGTGGTGCTATTGATAATGCAAGTGGAACAATCGGCAATATTACAGGCGAATATAACAATAATGTGGCGGAAGCGCGCGGTGTGAATGCTATGGCTGTCGGCGGGGCTATTTCGAATCAGGGAACAATTGAAAACATCAGCGGAACGTTTATTGGAAATAAGGCTGTTGCGGATGATATTGCTGCTGGTGGAGCTATTTATCACGATGGCAGCACATCTAAAGACGATGCGTTGGAACTTGTTAATTCTAATTTTTATAATAACAGCGTGACTGCGGATGGTGATGCGCTTGGCGGTGCGGTGTATGGTAATTATGTGCATATTGCTGCGGATGGGAAAAACAGCGAATTTCGCGGCAATACGGCAAACGGAAAGAGCAATGCTGTTTATATTGAAGGGGATTGGCGCAGTAACGGAGCGTTAATTCTATCCGGAAAAAATAATGGTAAAGTTATTTTTGATGATGATATATCAGGTGTTAAGTATGATATTGATATTTCAGGCGACGGAACAGGCGAGGTTGTATTTAACTCGCGTGTGGATAATGCGGACAATCTGATGGTTGGGAATAATGCGATTATGCATTTGGGAACGACAGCTGATGTGAATGTGACGAATTATACAGCTGCTGATAATGCTGCACTGAAACTTGATGTGGCGGTTGATAAAGAAAATAATAAAGTTAATAACGGCGTTATTCACGTTGGCGGAGATATTAAGGGAGAAACGACGGTTATTGTCAATTCTCTTAATAATGACGTGTTAGACAATCCGGAGAATGCGGTGGCAATGTTTGTGGAGTCGGCAAATGATAATCCGGATACGTATTCGGCATTTAAGGTCGGACGCGTGATTGGCAGTCCGTATATGTGGAAATCGGTCAAGAATTATTACAATGAAGAGGGCGATACAGTCAGCAATTGGTATTTGGCGCTTAAAGATAACGTTAATGCTGACGGCAGTATCGGCGGTAATGACGGTGACGGCAATGATAAAATAGAATATACGCCGGAAATAGGGGCTTATGCGGCAATGCAGACTGCAGCAGTGGAACAGAATCGGGGATTAACGAGAAGAATCAACGATGGTTTGCGGGCGAATCGAAATAAAGGGTGTTGTGACCGAAAATTTGCTCCGCGACGTGCGGCTTGGGTGAATGCGGATTACTCGTATGCTGAGATTGATGCACCAAGTGAGATGGATGCTAAAATTAAGGGGGTAACAGCCGGATTTGATGTAGGTACAGATATGCGGCACCGTTTCGGTCTTTTCGGGTCGTATCATCAAGGTGATTATGATTTATCCGGCAAGGGGGATTTTCGTTCTCCTCTTGGGGCTAAAATGGATATCGACAGCTATTTGGGTGGTGTGTATTATTCATATGGCGGCAGGAACTGGACGGCTTTGGCGACCGTATTTGCCGGACAACAAGATATTGATACTAAAACGGATGACCATTTGGCTACGGCAGGGACTTCTGCAATGCAATATGGGGCAGGGCTTGAGGTGGCACGCAAGTTTTATCTTCCGTATGCGTGGATTATTGAGCCGAGTTTGGGATTGTATTATACAGCGCTTGATGTGGATGGTTTTACGGACAATGTCGGCAAAAAAGTCGAGTTTGACGTGATGCATTATATGGAAGCGGAGTTAGGCTTACGGTTTGAGCATTTGTTCTGCCGCGGCGGCTGGACATCTAAAGTTTATATGAAACCGTCGGTTATCCAGACATTTGCAAACGGAAGCCGTACGAGAATAACCGGTTTGAAGCAGATTGATACATACGAAAACCAGACACTCGGCAGAATGGAAATCGGGGCGAAGTTTGGGTTAACACCGGCGCTTTCGGCTTATACTTCGGCAAACTATACTTTTGGTAGTGATTATCAGGCATATGGTGTTGATGCCGGATTGACATATGCTTGGTAGTTGGGTTGTGTTGGAGACAAAGAAAAACCGCTGAAGTTCAGCGGTTTTTGACTTTTACGGAAACTTTTTATGCAATCTTTTCGACTTGGTTAAATTCCAGTTCAACCGGTGTGTAACGGCCAAAGATTGATACGGAAACTTTCAGGCGTGTTTTTTCGTTATCAATTTCTTCAACAACGCCAACGAAAGAGGCAAACGGACCGTCAATAACACGGATTTGCTCGCCAATTTCAAAATAAACTTGTTCTTGCGGGCGTTCAATCCCCTCTTCAATTTGTTCCATAATGCGCTTTACTTCACGTTCGCTGATAGCTTGCGGTTTGTTGTGGCTGCCCAGAAAACCGCTAACGCGTGGTGTATCTTTTACGATATGCCAAGTATCATCGTTCATTTCCATTTTGACAAGGATGTAGCCGGGGAAAAATTTGTGTTCGGCGTTTACTTTTGCACCTTTTTTGACTTCAATAACTTGTTCGGTCGGAACGAGAACTTCTAAAATTTTGTCATCCATTTTTTTGAGAACGGCTTGTTCACGAATAGACTCGGCAACTTTCTTTTCCGAACCGGAATATACATTGACAACATACCAACGAGCGGTCATAGGTTAACTCCTAATTTTGAAAAATTAAACGGACGATATATGCAAAAAACATATCGACTAAAAAGAAAAACGTTGAGGCGATAGCAACAATAACCAACACCATAACAGTTGCGCGCATAACTTCTTTTTTAGAAGGCCACGTTACTTTTTTTACTTCTTGTTTGACTTGTCTTAAAAACTGTATCGGACTTGTTTTTCCCATAGCTATACCATTCAATAACATTGATAAAACCGGCAGGATAAATCACACCTTACACAGGGAATTTATCCAACTTATTGCCGCCAACATATTAAATTATTTTTTAGATGTCAATAATTATATTTTCGTTTACCCACGTAATACGTGAGAATAAGCCAATAATTAAAATTGTGATTATTTGGAGAGTTGGTGCGAGTTTCGGGAAAATTAAAAAAATGACAAAAAGCTTGACAGTGTTTGGGGAATGTTTTATGCATAAAAGACAGTTATTTATTATTGTTTAATTTTTAATTTTTAAAGTTATGGATAAAAAGGAAGAAAAGAAGGTGCGTACTTGTTGTCCGGAGTGTGGTTCGCAGAACACTTATGAGTCGGATAGACTGAAGCAAGGGTATTATTTCTATTGTAATCACTGCGGATATGAAAAGTGGGGTAAAAAAGATTAATTATCCTGGTATCGGAGTTCTCTTTTAATTGAAAAAGCCATCTGCAAAGATGGCTTTTTGGCATTTTAGCTTTTGTTTAAAATATAATATAAAAGAAAAAATCGAGGCAATAAAAAACTGAGCCAGCGTTCCATCTTTTTATATTTCTAAATTTAACCTATTTTCTTAATGGGTTTATGTATAAAGAAAAAAGACGCTTTTTAGCGCCTTTATCTTGAGTGGCAGGGGCGGAAGGATTCGAACCCTCGACATTCGGTTTTGGAGACCGACGCTCTACCAACTGAACTACACCCCTGTATTTGTGTAATGGTTTTTGCCGATTACGTTGTTCTTGATACACGTTTAAAAATAATAAATCAAGTTTTTTTTGCGCTTGTCGATAACAAACTTAATTTTTACGCAGTTCGGCGGCGGTGTTCCACATTTTTTCAAGATTATAGAAGTCACGAACTTCCGGACAGAAAATGTGTACAATGACGTCAAAAGCATCAATCAAAACCCAGTTGGCTTTTTCTTCACCTTCTGATGCGGCGCTATAACCGTTCTGTTTTAAGGCGTATTTGAGCTTGTCTGCTAAAGCGGCAACGTGACGGTTTGATGTGCCGCTGGCGATAACCATATAGTTAGCAATAGATGTTTTGCCTTTAAGGTCAATGGTGACGATGTTTTCGGCTTTATTGTCGTCTAGTGTTTTTTCAATCAATTCAAGCAATGTTTTGTCTGTCGTGCTCATTTTATACTCCTAAAAATTAGTCAAGCGGTGACCAAGTTTTTTTGATTTCAGGTTCATCATCTTTATATTCTATTACCAAATCAGGGTCAACTTTTTTCTTTTTAACCGTAACGAATCGGGCAATTTCGCGTAAGCAATCTGTGGTGTTTGTACCGGCGATGGCAGAAATTGCGTATATCGGCGACTCGGTTACTTTAGAGAGGGATTTTATCTTTTTCTTTATCTCTGCGTCAGTCAGCGAATCGGTTTTGTTTAACGCTATTACCTCTGGTTTGTCGGCAAGCTTGCGTTCATAAAGCTCCAGTTCTTTGCGAATCGTTTTATAGTCTTTGGCAACATTTTCGGAAGTTGCATCAATCAGGTGCAGAAAAACTGAGCATCGTTCAACGTGTTTTAAGAAGCGGTCACCCAAACCAATGCCTTCGTGTGCGCCTTCAATAAGACCTGGAATGTCTGCTAACACCAGCTCTTTACCATCTACCCACGCTACGCCTAAATTGGGATGCAGAGTAGTAAACGGGTAGTCTGCGATTTTGGGGCGGGCTTTAGTGACTGCAGTTAAAAATGTTGATTTGCCAGCGTTGGGGAGGCCGATTAAGCCTACATCGGCAATGATTTTTAAGCGAAGCCAAACCCACATCTCGACTCCGGGCCAACCAGGTTCTGCATAACGAGGGGCTTGGTTTGTGGAGGATTTGAAACGGGTGTTTCCGCGTCCACCGTCACCGCCTTTGGCAATCATAAAAGTCTGTCCGGCTTCAACCATATCGGCAATGACGGTTTCACCGTCATCGGCAATGATTTCTGTGCCGACGGGAACTTTGATAATGATGTCTTCGCCTTTGGCGCCGCTCATTTCCGAGCCCATACCGTGTTGTCCGTTTTGGGCTTTGAAGTGTTGTTGATAGCGAAAGTCAATGAGCGTGTTGAGGTTTTCGACTGCAACAAACCAGACGCTGCCGCCTTTGCCGCCGTCGCCACCGTTCGGACCGCCGAACTCAATATACTTTTCACGTCGGAATGACACACAACCGCGCCCGCCGTCGCCTGATTTTAAGTATATTTTTGCCTGATCTAAAAACTTCATTGCTGCTCTCTTTGTGGTTGTTTAACCTGATAGAATTATGTATCCTGTTTTTTGGAAAAATAAAGGGGATGTCTGACACCCCCTTATTTTTTGCCTGTGAGTGAGATTATTCAGCCGGTACAACAGAAACATAAGTTCTGTCATTGGCTTTAGTCTTAAACTCAACTTTTCCTTCTGCGGTTGCAAAAATGGTGTGATCCTTACCCATTCCAACATTTTCGCCGGGGTGGAATTTGGTTCCGCGCTGACGAACGATAATGTTTCCGGAGATTACGGCTTCGCCGCCGAATTTTTTTACACCCAAACGACGTCCGATAGAATCGCGTCCGTTTGATGAGCTACCGCCTGATTTCTTATGTGCCATTTTAAAAACTCCTAGTTAATTATTTGCACAACTCGGTGATTTTTACGAGTGTGATGTTTTGTCTGTGACCGTTTTTACGACGGTAGTTTTGTCTTCTTTTTTTCTTGAAAACGATAACTTTTGCGTCTTTAGCCTGTTTGATGATGGTTGCTTTTACGCTTGCGCCGGCAACAAAAGGAGTGCCAACGGTTTCGTCCATTGCCAAGACTTCGTTAAAAATTACTTCGCTTCCGGCGTCACCGGCAATTTTTTCGATTTTGATAACGTCATTGGACGCTACTTTATATTGCTTGCCGCCTGTTTTAATTACTGCATACATTTTAATTCACCTGTTTTGTAGATTTAAACATAACTTTTTTGTGCACTATACATAAGTTTTTTCAGGAGTCAATAAGAATCTGATATAAATTTAAATTTATTTGCTTTTTTCTTCTTCTTTTAAGCGGCGGAACAGGCGCGGATGGATAAATCTGCCGTTCCATATGCCGTTTTTACTGTGTTTTGCTTCGGTTTGTTCGGCGGTGTATTGACTGTCAAGATAGACAATCGCGTGGCCTGAGCGAACCATCTCGGCGTTTATGTTTGAGTTGTTGACATAGCAAGTGCAGAGGTCGCGGTTGTATTTATCTTTTTGGTGGACAGTGCAGCGGACTTGGTTGTTGGCGATGAGCTTTTGCAAATAATCAAGTGAGTCTTTGCCACAGGGATATTTTTGCTGTTGATTGTCTTTGCAATATTGGCTGTATTCCGGTGCGTCTATACCCATTAGCCGGATGCGGTGCGGGCCTATTTCCAAACTGTCGCCATCGACAACTTTAACCGGCAGAATAGGGGATGATATAATTTCTTCGGCTGAATTCGCATTTTCAAAATAAAAGGAAAGCACGGCAAGAATGGTAAAAAATATTATACGGTATGGTGTGTATATGAGTGACAATTTTCTTCCCATTGACAGACTTTCAATATATTTTTGACCTAATAGTATATACTTAAACTTTATTAAGGGTTGGTTAGCGTGCGCAAAAAAATAGTTTTTAGGTTATGTCTGGCAGCTGCAGTAATGGGGATAGCGTCTTGTTCCGGTTCTTCAGAAGTAAGAACAGAAGAATATGGGTATACTGGCAGGGAGGCTGCCGGATACGCCGATGAGATGGTTATGGTTTATAATCCGGATGAGGTCGCGAGCGTGTTTAATAAGCGCGTGCCGCCGCTTAATTCTCTGATTGTCTGCCGCGACAAACAGTGCGCTCCGGCAGAACTTTCAAAGTCGCGGGAATATATCTTTAATGCACTGACGCAACTGGTTGATAATAACCTCGACAGTACGGCGCTGTTGTGTGAGGCGAATCCGCAGGCGCACGTTTGTGTTAATCCGTATGTGACGGTTCCTGCGAAAATCGGTGTGACACCGGCGTATGTTTATTTTGACGGTGTGAAAATTATTGATGCGTCAATTAAGGATGGGCAGACAGGGTTGGACTTGGTGCTTGGATATAATCTAAGCTATAACGGTCAGACACCGACAGTATGTAAGCCTGACAAGGCTATATTGTATGTTAAGAACAACAATAAGGTTGTATTAAATGGCAATGGTTTTAAATGCGATATGACAAGTGTCGGGACAACGACTATTCGCGTGTTATTCAATGTTGATTATATTGATTTGGATTATGGATATATTGGCGGTTATTATAGTATCGGCCTTTCAGGGCCTGCATATGGCGGTGGTTCGGGATACAGTCTTATCAGGCTGAAAAAGGATGCTCACCCGCTTAATCCGTCTTTGATGGCTCCGGTTCAAGATGAGCCTGTGACGGCAGAAGAAACTAAGCCGGCTGTGAAACCACAAGTTAATTCTGAAGCACTCAGGATTAACGATACTGAGGCAGAGAAAGCGTTGGCTCCTGTGGAAATCAAGGAAGAGGTTGTTGAAACGACAGTTGAGCCCGTGGTGGAATCTTATTCGGGACGCAAGCCGTTGCAGACGGACGTTTCATTTGATAGTTCCGATGAGCGTATTTATCTGAATCCGGCTCAGCCGGCGATGTTATCTCCCGATTCGGTGGTTACATCGGACAGGGTTATTTTAAGCCCCGAAACAAGGAAGACTCAACCTTATGAAATCAGGGAAGTTGGGTTTGAACCGACGTTTGAAGAGGTATATGTTGACGATTTAGATGAATATATAAAATAAAAATTAACGATTTTGGTTTTAGAGTAAAGGAGCTTCAAATGGTATTTGGAGCTTTTTTGCGGGTAAAGAGGTAAAGTAACAGGAAAGACTATGGATAAAAAATTTGTTATTTCATTGATTGGTGCGCCGGCTTCCGGTAAAGGATATATTGCGTCTTCGTTAGTGAAGGAGCTTAAAGATGTTTATGGTTTTAAGGAGGAGGATATTGCCGATATTTCTGTTGGCGAGATGATACGGCGCGAGAAAAAGGCTAAAACACCGCTTGGGCTGGCTTTAGAAGCAAATATGAAAGAGGGCGGTCTGGCGCCTGACGATATGATTAACGAAATGCTGATTAAAGAGCTTAAGACAGTTAAAGCGAAAGTATTGATTATGGATGGGTATCCGCGGACTGTCGGACAGGTTAAGGAATTTGACAAGTTGATGACACACTTTAACAGTGCCGTTATTTTTCGTGATACGCCGAAAGATTTAATTTTAGAGAGGGTGAAAAACCGGCGAATCTGCGAGAAATGCGGAATAGCGCACGATGTGGGAGACGGCGTTTGCGATTGTGGCGGACGTTTGGTTAAGCGCAAAGATGATCAAGTGTTGCCGGAACGTTTGGCCGAGTATGAAGAAATGACGAAACCGGCAGTTTTGGAACTGCAGAAAGCCGGTAATAATTTCTTTTGGTATGAAGGAACAGCAGAAGGCGATGATATTGCTCGGGAGTTTTTAGCTGCAAATAAGCAATATTTGTAGGAGAATTTTTTAATGAGCCTTGCTGCGGTTCGGGAATATTTTAAGAAAATCGGGTTTGAAAATCGGATTTTGGAATTTGATATTTCGAGTGCAACAGTAGAATTGGCAGCACTGGCGCTTGACTGTGAAGCGTGCCGTATTGCGAAAACGCTTTCGTTTGACTGTAATGGTGAAACGTTGCTGATTGTGGCTGCCGGTGATTGCAGGATTGATAATGCCAAATATAAGCAGCAATTTCAATGTAAGGCAAAGATGTTGACGACAACAGAGGTTTTGTTTCGTACAGGACACGCTGTGGGCGGTGTTTGTCCGTTTGCTGTTCCGGATGATGTTAAGGTTTGTCTGGATGTATCTTTAAAAAGGTTTCAGACGGTGTATCCGGCTTGCGGGAGTGCAAACAGTGCGATAGAGCTGACGCCTGATGAGCTGGAAAAATATGTTGATGGAGCTTTCTGGGCGGACGTGTGTAAGTTGAAATAATTACTACTTGATAAATTTTGTTTGATGTGTTAACTTTACGCTATTTATAAATTATTTATTCACTATT
>CAJTWX010000002.1:0-25024 GCA_910580155.1 uncultured Alphaproteobacteria bacterium | reverse complement strand
AATATCAGTATATGAAAAAATTATTGTTATTGACGCTTTTTTGCGGATTGGCGGTCTTAGGTGCGATTGCCTTGTATCATTGTTCTGACGTTGAAGATTATGGACAGGCTGTTGTGCAATTTGATGAGAAGACCGGTACTTATTTTGTTGATGTTGTGTGTCGCTATGAAGTTAAACCTACGGAAGAAACAAAAGTTGGAATGTCTGTTTCTTATTTAAAAAACAAAGGAGTGGACTATCGTATCGGCTCGAAACTTCAAACTAAAGCAGAGATGGTAGAAGAGAGTAAAAATGACTTTCGGTTTGGTTGTATTTTCGGGGGTGTCATTTTCTGGAGTATTGCTGCTTTAGTGTTGTTTTTTGAATATTTGGGACACAAACGTCGTGGTTTTAAATGATTATAAACTTGGGGTGTCCTAAGTTTTTTTATGTAAAACAGGATAGAAAATCAGGCAAAAAAAACGCTGGGGAACACCCCAGCGTTTTGTCATTAGGGCAATCTGCAATTAGGCATCTTCACCGGTTTCCTGATTAACACGTTTTGCGGAAAGTCTGATTTTTCCACGATTATCCGTGCCCATACATTTAACCCAGATTTTGTCGCCTTCTTTGTAGAAATCAGTTACGGACGCAATGCGCTCGTTTTTGATTTCCGAGATGTGAACCAAACCTTCGGTTGAGCCTAAGAAGCGAACGAATGCACCGAAGTCCATAATCTTGGTGATAACACCGTGATAGTTTTTGCCATCTTCAGGAACGGCAACAATGCCATTGATGATTTCGAGCGCTGCTTCTGCGTCTTTCTTGTCAATAGCGGCAACATTAACCGTTCCGTCATCGTCAATATCAATCTTGGTGTTGGTTTTTTCGATGATTTCGCGGATAACTTTACCGCCGGTGCCGATAACTTCGCGAATCTTGTCTACCGGAATTTTGATAGAGATGATACGCGGTGCGTTCGGAGAAACTTCCGGACGAGGTTCGGCCAAAGCTTTTGCCATTTCACCCAAAATGTGGATGCGTCCTTCGTGAGCTTGAGCTAAAGCGTTTTTCATAATTTCTTTGGTGATGGAGGTGATTTTGATATCCATCTGTAAAGCTGTAACGCCGTCTTTAGTTCCGGCTACCTTGAAGTCCATATCGCCAAGGTGGTCTTCATCACCCAGAATATCGGTCAGGATAGCAACGCGGCCGTCATCTTCTTTAATCAAGCCCATAGCAATACCGGCAACCGGCTTTTTCAGAGGAACGCCGGCATCCATCAGAGAGAGGACAGAGCCGCATACGGTTGCCATAGACGAGGAACCGTTTGATTCCATAATGTCTGATACTACGCGGATGGTGTAAGGGAATTCTGCTTTGTCTTTTGGCAACATCGGGTGGATAGCACGCCAAGCGAGTTTACCGTGACCGATTTCACGACGCCCTGGGGACCCCAGTCTGCCGCATTCACCAACGGAGAATGGCGGGAAGTTATAGTTTAACATAAATTCCTGTCGTGTTTCATCCATTAAGCCGTCGATAATTTGCGAATCTTCACCGGTACCGAGGGTGGTTACAACTAATGCCTGTGTTTCACCTCGGGTGAATAAAGCAGAACCGTGTGTTGTCGGCAATAAATTAACTTCGCAGGTAATCGGGCGAACAGTCTTTGTGTCACGGCCGTCGATACGCGAACCGGTGGTCAAAACTTTTTCACGCATTACTGAATGCATTAACTTTTCAACAGCGTCTAAAGCATAACGGGTTTCAAACTCGTTTTCGGGGTCAATAGTTGCATTAACCTCAGCGCTTAATTCGCCTAAACGGGTTGAGCGTTTTTGCTTGTCTACTTCATTAAAAGCTTCTTCGTATTTGGTGCGAAATTCTTTTTCGATACGGTTGTAGAGTTCGTCAAACTCCGGCGGAAATACCGGTGCTTCCCAAGGTTCTTTGCCTGCTTCGGCTTTTAATTCGTTAATCATATTGATAACGCTCTGGAAGTTGTCAAAGCCAAACATAACTGCGTTTAACATCGTTTCTTCCGAAAGTTCGTTGGCTTCGGATTCAACCATCAAAACGCCTTCGCTTGTTCCGGCTACGGTTAATTCCAACTCGGAATTTTTCAACTCTTCAACTGTCGGGTTCAAAACGTATTGGCCGTCGATATAGCCGACTTTGGCCGCGCCAATCGGGCCTAAAAACGGAATACCGGAGATTGCTAATGCAGCGGAAGCTGCTATCATTGCCAAAATGTCTGAATCTGTTTTTTTATCGTGTGCGATAGTTGTGCAGACGATTTGAACTTCGTTTTTGAACGCATCAGGAAACAGCGGGCGAATCGGGCGGTCAATCAAACGGGAGACCAAAACTTCGCGTTCGGAAGGTTTACCCTCGCGTTTCATAAAGCCGCCGGGGATTTTGCCGGTTGCATAATATTTTTCCTGATAGTTAACAGTTAAAGGGAAAAAATCCTGATCAGCTTTTGCTTCTTTTGCAGCAACAACAGTTGCAACAACGACCGTATTTCCATAACTTGCATAAACGGCACCTGTTGCCTGCTTTGCGATTTTACCTGTTTCTAAAACTAATTTGCGACCGCCCCATTCCATTTCTTTGCGGTGCACATTCCAATTGACCATATTTTTTACCTTTCCTATAAAATACCTCACCTGATGTTATATCAGGATTTTACAAATAGCGGAGCCCCATTGCCCCGCTATTTGTTCTCAAACATTACTTACGTAAATCTAACTTTTTAATCAATGTTTGATATCTTTCTTCGCTTGTTGCCTTTAAGTGGTCTAACAAGTGACGGCGGCGGCTGACCATTTTCATCAAGCCCAGACGAGAATGTAAATCTTTCTTGTGGGTGTTGAAGTGTTCAATCAGCGAGTTGATACGGTATGTCCAAATAGCAATTTGAACTTCCGGTGAACCGGTATCACCCTGCTTTGTGCCGTATTGAGCAATAATTTCTTGTTTCTTTTCATTTGTAATCGACATCTTTATATTTCCTTTTTTATTAAAGTTTATAAATTAAATACCCGAATCGGGAAAACTTGGTTTTCTTTGGTTCCGACTAAGGCGATAAGTTTATTTTCAAAACAGGCTGCGGCAATGTTCTCAAACGGAGTTAAATCTGTTGAATCAAGCGTCTGCCCGCTTTTTAGCTTAAGAGTTTGCTCTTTGGTTAAAGCGATAACCGTGATGTCGCACAGAAATGTTTCAACCGGTTTAAGAGGATAAACTCCGTCGTCCTTATATAACATATTTTTTAAATTATCCAGCAAAATCGTATCGGAGAGGTCAAAAAAACCGTTTTGCGTGCGGCGAAGGGCGGTTAAATGCCCGCAGGTATTGAGGGCAGCTGCAATATCCGTGCCCAGTGTGCGAACGTAGGTTCCTTTGGAACAGGTGACGCGAAAGTCGGCTTCTTTTTGCTCCAGACGAGGCTTTAATAACGTCAGCTTTTTGATGGTGATTTGGCGGGAAGGAATTTCAAAGTCTTCACCTTTGCGTGCTAAATCGTAGGCTCTTTGACCGTTGATATGAATAGCAGAGTATCTCGGGGGAATTTGGCTGATTTTGCCGATAAATTGTGGCAGGATGTTTTGTATTTGCTCTAATGTGGGGATGGTTGCAGAGGTTTCGGAAATGTCCCCTTCGGTATCTGCCGTGGTGGTGGCGGTGCCGAATTTGAGGGTGAATTCGTAGGTTTTTTCCGTTCCTTCAAGGTAAGGGATAAGTTTGGTTGCCTCACCGAAAGCCAAAGGGAGGACACCGGTAGCAAAAGGGTCCAGCGTGCCGATATGTCCGGCTTTTTTGGCGCGGAGGAGATATTGAATTTTGCGCAGGGCTTGGTTGGAGCTGATGCCTTGTGGTTTGTCAAGGATTATCCAGCCGTTTATCTCTTGGTTATAATGCGAGCTCATATAAATAGTTCCATTTGTTGGTTTTTAGTTAAATTATTCAGAGCATCTTTGACGATTGGAACGGATACGGTGCGTCCGTAAGTCCACGAGATGTCGTCAATTTCTTCAATCAGGCGGGCGACAAAATCAAAAGAGCGCTCAGTGTGTTTGAGGATATAGTCTAATATATCCTGCGAGATGATTATCTGGCGGTCGTTAAACAATTTGGCAATCAGCGCTGTGAGCATAGCGTCATCCGGCTGGAGGATTTCAACAGTCGGGATGATGTTCAGCCTTGAGCGCAAATCCGGCAACTTCAATGGCAACTTTGACGGTGGCAGTTCAGAGGTAAATAAAATGTATTTATCGGGAACGTTATAATGATTATACAGATGGAAAAAAGCCTCTTCGTTAATTGTGCCGTCAAGATTTTCTATCACCAGAAACGGGTATTCGTTGGCGTATTTATTGATATTTTTCATATTGATTTGTTGGGCCGGAACAATAGGAATTTGTATCGGGCGGGGCAGGCTTTTTTGGATTCGGTTTATCCAGATATGTGCCAGATGGGATTTGCCGGAGCTTTTGGGACCGAAAATATTGAGGGCGAAGTGCTGCCAATAGGGCCATATTTTGACGGCTTTATATGCTGTTTCGTTGCAATTTGTTACCAAAAAATCTTCTTCTCCCATATAGGTATTCGGGGCGAATTTGAGAAGATATTGTCCGGATTTATTTTTGAGGTGATTTTCCATTATGATTTTATTACCTCGTAAACTTTTTGGGTTAAATCGCTTAAGCTGAAAGGCTTAGGGATAAATGACATATTTTCAATATCGGTATATTCGCCTTTTAAAATGTCTTCAGAATAGCCGGATGCTAAAATGATTTTGATTTCCGGCAATATTTCGAGAACTTGTTTTGCAAGTTCTATACCGTTAAGCCCAGGCATTACCATATCTGTAATGAGGAGCTGGAAGTTTTTATCGGTTTCTAATGTTTCAAGTGCGTTTTCGGCGGAATTGCAACCGACAACGTCATAGCCTTTTTTGCGCAGGGCGCGAACAGCAAATGTGCGTACCGAGTTTTCATCATCTACCAGCAGAATGCGGATGTTTTCAATATTGTCCGGTGTTTGTGTCAGGGAGTCTGTTCCTGATAAGCTTAGGCCTAAAATGACTTTGTCGGTATTTGGTTTGGCAGCCGACGGGGTTAAAACGGCACGCCCGCGCTTATCATTCAGGGTACGGCGGCTGAATGTTTTCTGTTCTTGTTTTTTGATTTCTGCCGGATAGGCGGGGAGGTATATTGAAAAAGTCGTGCCGACATTGACAGTGCTTTTAACTTTGATGAATCCTTCCATTTGGCGAACTATGCCGTATACTGTGGCTAAACCAAGTCCTGTGCCGGAGCCGACAACATTTTGTTTGGTTGAGAAAAACGGTTCGAAAATGCGTGACAGGTTTTCAAGCGGAATGCCACAGCCCGAATCGGTTACATCCATCCGTACAAAGCAGCCGCTTTCTATGATTTCGGCACCAAAATGGTATGGTTCCAGAAGGGTTTCCATTTGGGTTGAAATTGTCAATATTCCTTTTTTATCCATTGCGTCTTTGGCATTAACGCAGAGGTTTAAGACGACCTGCAAAAATTGGACACGGTCAACTTTGATGCAATCCAGATTTTCGCCGTGACGGAATTTAAGCTCGATTTGTTCGCCGACGGTACGCTTTAGGAGCGGGGTGTAATTTACCAAAATATCAGTGATGTTATTTAATTCCGGCTGTAATGGTTGTTTGCGTGAGAACTGTAGCAGCTGGCGGACAAGCTCGGCAGCACAGTTGGCATTTTGTTTGATTTGAATAATATCGGCATACGATGAATCTCCCAGACGGTGACGTTGCAATAATAAATCGCAGAAGCCAATCATTGCGGTCAACAGATTATTAAAATCGTGCGCAATGCCGCCGGCGAGCTGTCCCATTGCCTGCATTTTTTGTGCTTGGGCAAACTGGGTTTCGAGGTTTTTCTGTTCGGTTGTATCCAAACAAAACAGGATTGCACCTTTGATGTTTTCTTTTATCTGGATTGTTGAAGAAAACAGCGGACAGATGTACAGGCGAAGAATTTTACTCTTGTTTTTATTTTTAATATTTAAATCGAAATAAGCAGGTTGGAGCTTACCGTTTTCAGAGGTGAAGACGGCGAGTTGTTTTTTGATTTTGGCAATGCTCTCTTCATCCAGATAATTTGAAAGATAATTATTTAGCAGCTGTGAAGCGGAGGGAACACCTAATATATCAAGAAAACGCTGATTAGTGCGTTTGATAACCATATCTAAATCCAGCAACATCATTCCGAACGGAGAGAGGTTAAAGATACTGTTGGTTTCGGAGGCTGCTTCTTCGCAGGCTTGTTTTAGATTTGTGTCGGTCGGAATGTTGCCGATAACCGCGCCGCGGGTCTGCAATTCCGTTCCCTCTTTGAATTGGTCAACTTTAACCAGATATTCGCTGATGGTGTTGTCTTTGTTGCGTACATAAGCGGTATATTGTCTTCCGGCTTTGCTGAGTTGTTGGTCGCCGTTGGTGGCAGGATGTAAAAAGTCGGTAATGTCTTTGCCTAAAATATCTTGCTTGGAGGTGTTTAACATCAGGCTTAGCGTTTTGTTGATGTATTCGACTTTGCCTTTGGCGTTTTGCAGATAAATTCCGATGGGCATAAAATTCAGAAAATTGTAAAACGAACGGCGCTCTTCTTGGAAAATGGCATCCATTGTTTTTTCTGATGTGATGTTTTCTAAGCTCCATAAAAGGTAAATGTTATATTTTTTATCAAAAGCGGAGGCGTTGTCCATTTCTTCCGTGTCGTTTTGGGTAAGGCTTATCGGGCGGATAGTAACCCGATACCATTCTGAACCCGAAAAAACGGTTGCAGTATCAAATTTTAGGGCAATATCCAAGGATGTTTCTTTTAAGTGTTCGGCAGCTTGTTGTAATTGACTTAACTTTTGGCGATTATTTTCTTCTGCTGCAAGGTGTTTTTGCAGAAAATCCAAAATGGAGTCGTTTTGCAGAAAATCTTTGGCCAGTTCATTTTGTAAGACGATTTTGCCGTCTTGGTTTATAATTGTATAGCAGATTTTGCGGTTTTTGAGGATTTCATTGGCGAGGCCGCCATAGAGAATCGCTGTTTCTCCGGATTGCAAAATCGTGATTGTCAGGTAGATGCTTAAGATAATAAAAATAAAAACAGCAAGGATAACCGGTCTTAAGTACATAGGGTAAGCAAATAAAAAGCCGATACTGACAATTGTTGCAGTCAGCATCAGGACGAGCAGCAGCAAGCGTCGTTCTAAAATTTTATCCGGTCTGATGTTAAGTTCATTATTAAACATAGGCAGCCTTTGGCGGAGATTTTAGGTGATAATGTCCGGTTTGGTTTTACCGGTGCGGGCGGTTATATCAGAGATTGTGTGTGCGGCGGAGGATAATTCGCGGAGCATAATCTCCGGCTCTTCAAGCAGTTTATCTGTTACATAACGTTCGATATAAGTGCGTAGTGTTGCGCCGTTTGTGCCGGTTCCTGACAGGCGGTAGACTATACGTGAACCGTCGGTAAAATGGATTACCAAGCCGTTTTTATTTGAAGAGTGGTCAACCGGATCGTTATAAATAAACGGAGCAGCCTCGGAAACAGTGAAACCGTTAAAGGTTTTGCCGACAAGCGTGGGAAGTTTTTCTTCTAAATCCGTCATCAGCTTATCTGCTGTTTCTTGAGGGATACCTTCAAAATCATTACGCAGGTAGTAGCTGCGGCCGTATTTTTTCCAGTGTTCCAAAACGATATCTTTAATTGATTTGTGCGTGTCGGCGACAATGCTTAGCCAGAAGAGCACAGCCCAGATGCCGTCTTTTTCACGGATGTGTGCGGCACCGGTACCAAAACTTTCTTCGCCGCAGAAGGTTATGCGGTTGCTGTCCATTAAGTGAATAAAGTATTTCCAACCGGTTGGCACTTCGTAAAACCCAATGTTTAAGGCGTCTGCCACACGCTTAACAGCCATTGAGGTGGCGGCAGATTTGGCAACGCCGTAAATGCCGTTTTTATATGCCGGAATAAGTTTATAGTTATCGGTTAAGATTGCCAGACAGTCGCTCGGGCTAACGAAAAAACTTTGCCCTAAAATCATATTGCGGTCGCCGTCGCCGTCATTAGCAGCAGCAAAATCCGGTGCAGCCTCAGAATACATTAAATCAACCAGATGTTTGGCATATATGAGATTGGGGTCGGGGTGCAGCCCGCCAAAGTCTTCAAGCGGGGTGGCGTTGATGACAGTCCCTTTGGGAGCGCCAAGCTCTTCTTCAAATATTTTTTTGCCATATGGGCCGGTGACGCCGTTCATTGCGTCAAAAACAAAACGAAAATCTGAGGTCGTGAGCTTTTTTAATTTGGGAAAATCAAAAATGCTTTTCATCATATCGATATAGTCAATGTACGGGTCGATAATTTCAATTTCGGTATTTTCGCATTTGAGGGTTGTTATGCGGGATAAATCAATGTCCGGACAATTGGCGATTTTGTATTCGGTAATATTGATGGTTTGGTTGTAAATTGCTTCACTTTCTGAGGGTTGGCATTGTCCGCCTGAAGAAGTGGCATATTTGATGCCAAAGTCGCCATCCAGCCCGCCGGGGTTGTGTGAGGCAGATAAGACAAAACCTCCGTCCAGTTTGTTTTTTAAGATAATATGAGAGCCTGCGGGGGTGGAAACCAAACCGTTTTGCCCGACATATAGCTTTTTGACATTGTTTGCGGTAGCAATTTTGATGATTTTCTGGATAGCAATTTTATTGAAATACCGACCGTCACCGCCAACTAAAAATGATTTTTTATCTAAATCAGGGATGGTATTGAAAATGCTTTGCAAGAAGTTTTCCAAATAATTTTCCTGAATGGCGGTGCGTGTTTTTTTACGCAGGCCGGCGGTGCCCATCTTTTGGTCGGTGTAAGGCTTTGTTTGAATTATTTCAATCATTTATTTCTCTCTAATCAAAAAAATATAAACACACTTGCCGCTAACTTAAAACAAAAAGCGCGGCTTGTAAAGACTATTTATTAGCTAAAGATAAATTCTGCAAGTTTTATAATCTCACGTTTAGCACATATATCATCGTATGTCAGGCTGTCTTTTAAGGGAGTTGCTGTTTTATCTTGTGCGGAGAGGCCGCGGTTATTTGTCAGATAGGCTTTGCGCCGGTTCAATGGCGGGCAAAGGCGGAAACCATACATCTTGGCGGCTTGAAACAACTCGGCTGACGGCTCGTCTGCGTTTTTATCTGTCAGGTTGTTTTCGCAGACAACCCAGTTTAAACTGCGGCTGTAGCCGGATGCTATTTTCTTTTTCAGTTCCCAGAGGTTATTGATGTACATTACATCTTGTTTAAATCTGGAGGACGCTCTTTTATTTTTGGGGAGCAGTGTGATAAAAGTTTCTGCGCCGGCGGCAAGTTCATCAGAGGCTGATGCCGGAATGATGACAGCGTTATAATTGCCGGCTTTTTCTGAGAAATCTTTGCGGGAGAGAACTGTCGGGAGCGGAAGTTCCGGAAATCGAGCTTTGCGCAGCTCTAATGTCTGGCGGAGCGGCGAATCGTCCGATAATACCAGAGCGGTTTTTTGTTGATTATAAAGTAGCACTAATGCAAGCTCAAAACATAAAGTTTTTTTGCCGGTACCGGAGGCTCCGTCTATAATGATAATATGTGCTTTGTTTTCAGCCATTGTCATACGCTGTTAGCGGCGGTATCTGCCTGAAGTCTGGTTATATGCCGTTTTGGTTTTAGTGCTTTTCAGCGAGCTGTTAATGGCAGTTTTTAAGGCGGAGGTATTGACGCGGGCACTTTTTTGAATGTGGTTTAATGAGATTTCCATCATTTTTGAAACATTGTCATCGCGGTCTTTTACCTTTTTGTGCCCAAGTGTGACGGCGATAACGCGGTAATTGCCTTGTTGCGCCGAGGTGAGAATGTTAAAACCGGAGGCGGCGGTGTAACCGGTTTTCATACCATCGGTGCCGAGCGAATCGTTTAAAAGATAGTTGTGAGTTTTGTATGTCATACCGTTATAAGTAAATTCTTTCATTGCAAATAACGGATAATATTGCGGAAAGTGATGGTAAATTGCCGCTCCTAAAATGGCTAAATCTTTTGCGGTAGTTTTTTGGGCAGAGTTGGGGAGGCCTGATGCGTTTTTAAATGTGGTACGATACATTCCAAGTTTGTGTGCGGTTTTAGTCATTAACTTGGCAAATTCAGCTTCGTTCGGGCTTAGAGCTTCAGCTAATACAGTTGCGCAATCATTGGCAGATTTTACAATGAGTGCTTGGATAAGTGTTTTAACATCTATATACGAGCCGGCAGGCATTCCCAGTTTTGAGGGAGAACGAGAGGCAGCAGTATGTGAAACTTTTAATTTATCTGATAATTTTAATTTGCCGGTTTCAAGTGCATTGAAGGTGATGTAAAGTGTCATCAATTTGGTTAAAGACGCAGGGTAGCGTAATGTTTCTGCATTATCCGAGTATAGAACATTACCGCTTTGAGCGTCTATGACAATGGAAGATGTTCCCGAAGCATTTGCGGAAAAAGCGGTTAATCCACAGCAGAGAACAGCTAAACAAAGCTTTTTTATCAAATACATTTGAGAACGAATCCTTTCCTATCTATAAAATCAGCTTATAATAGGCACGAAAAAGAAAATAAATTGTTAATTTCTTTTTGTAAAGATAAAAAAAGTTTATATTTTTTTTGCTTGACTTTATAAAATATTATTTGTAAAAGATGTGAAGCAATGGCGGACGTAGCTCAGTTGGTAGAGCCCCGGTTTGTGGTACCGGTTGTCGTCGGTTCGAGCCCGATCGTCCGCCCCAGATTGAAAAAAGCACTCTTGTAGGAGTGCTTTTTTTGTTGGCTTTTTTGTGAAATGTTTGTCGGATTTTGGTGCTTAATAAATATGACCGTTTAATTTAAGCTATGATAATATAGACTAAATATCTAATAGCGTATATTATTTATGCACAAAAAACTGCTTTAAAAAAACGGTCGTTTTTTTAAAGCAGTGAGGTTTGTTATGATAAAAGTTTCAATAATTGTTCCGGTTTATAATGTTGAGAAGTATTTGCGGGAATGTTTAGACAGTTTAATTGGACAGACGCTGAAAGATATTGAGATTATTGTCGTTAATGACGGGTCATCTGATAATAGCCTGCAGATTTTGGAAGAGTATGCGGCAGGGGATGTCCGCATTAAAGTTATCAATCAAGAAAATGCCGGAGTGTCAGTCGCCAGAAACAGAGGAATAAACTGTGCGGTGGGCGAGTTTGTCGGATTTGTGGATTCTGATGATTGGGTTGACTTGGATTTTTGTGAAAAATTATATTTGGCGGCCAAAGGTGATGCAGCAGATATTGCCGGCGGAAAAATTATTTTGTGCGCAGAAAACGGAAAATTTAAGAAAAGGAGAGTGAAAGCGCGAAACAGAGCTTTAAAAACGTTGAAAGAAAAATGGTGTTATCTGCTGGATAATGGAGAGCATTGTTATGTATGTAATAAAATATACAGAAGGGAGCTTTTGGTTGACAAGAAAATATTTTTTGCAGAAGGAAAGAAGTATGAGGATATATTGTGGTCGCTGCAGGCTATTAAGCTTTTAGGAGCAGCTGTTGCGATTGCGGATGTTTCCTATTATTACAGATATAATCCGAGTTCAATAACAAGGAGTGTTGAAACGGACAGGCAAGCCGTTCAAGACTATAAAGACGCGCGGTCTTTTTTGGTTCGATTTGCCGGATATTATAAGTTGGATGTTGCGTTTATGGCTATGCAACGCAGTATTTTTAAGGTGTTTGGGGTGCCGGTTGTTAAAATTGAGTATGGCGATACGGGATTCAGATTTTATTTTCTTGGAATTTGCATTTTTGAGAAAAGAGTGCGGTCGAGAATATAAGGTTAAAACTGCGGAAAATCGTTGATTGAGGGCTGGATATTTGGCTCGGTAGCTTCTTTGATGTACTTCATAGGGATGGATTGAATTACAATCAAACGGTCGCCGGATTGATAAATCGTGTTTTCGATTTTTTCTTTATAATCAAGTGAATTCATATCTTTGGGGTTGACAGTGGCAAGCTGGTTTGCGAGTAACTTGGCTGTCGGGATGTTTTTGGGGGCGGTGGATGCTGTGTGCTCAGAAGGTTGTGTGGCAGGTTGCGACGGTTGTTGTGTTGTTGTTTCCGGTGCGATATAGCCGAAGGAGTTTTGCATATTTTCCGGTTGTTGGACGGTGATTGTATTTTGCCCGCCGGTGGGCGAGGCGGCAGAGCCGTATACTTCGGTCGGCTGGTCGGGGTTAGCAGTTATCAGCATAGATGTCAAAAGCAATGTCAGCATAATTTTTTCTCCTTAATCCCGATATAGTAGCAGTTTTGGTATTTTGTAGAGATGTTGATGGTGTTTTTTTGTCAATATGAGGCAATCTGAATCGCAGTAAAGGATTTAAATGATAAAAAAAGTGATTTTTTTTGATTTTTTGTGCATTTTTTTGTTGCAATTATAAAATTTAAATGTTACAAAGGCAACGCAGCAAATGTTAAGGAAGTATTAACTTTCTTGCGAATCAATATAACCCATAATGCGAACCGGTTGCTGCAAAAGGTTTGCAAAAATTTTTAGATGGCAGGGTTCCGTATGGAATTTTTTGCCATTTAGTTATAGGAAAAGTGTTAAAATGATGGATACACAAAACATAAGAATCCGCCTCAAGGCTTTTGACCATCGCTTGTTGGATTTGTCGACAAAAGAGATTGTTCATACAGCTAAAAGAACCGGGGCAAATGTTAGAGGGCCTATTCCTCTTCCAACAAAGATTGAGAAGTTTACGGTGAATCGTTCTCCTCACGTTAATAAAAAATCCCGTGAGCAGTTTGAAATTCGTACACATAAAAGACTTCTTGATATTGTAGATCCTACACCGCAGACTGTTGATGCTCTGATGAAATTGGACTTGGCAGCCGGCGTTAATGTAGAAATTAAGTTATAATTTTAATGTTGGTTTTTGAAAGATAAAATCAACCTATTGAAAAGGAAAAAATAATAATGCGTACTGGTCTTATCGCAAAAAAACTTGGGATGACGAGAGTATTTGAAGCAGACGGCACACATGTTCCGGTAACAGTTTTGGCTGTTGAAGGGCTTCAGGTTGTTAATGTCAGAACAAATGAAAAAGACGGTTACAGTGCAGTTCAATTGGGAACTGGTGCTGTAAAAGCTAAAAATGTATCTAAGCCAATGAAGGGGTACTTCACCAAGGCTAAAGTTGAACCGAAAAAGAAAATGGGCGAATTCAGAGTTTCTGAAGACTGCTTGTTGTCTGTTGGTGATGAGTTGTCTGCAGAACACTTTGTTGCTGGACAATATGTCGATGTTTGTGCTACTTCTATCGGTAAAGGTTTTGCCGGTGTTATGAAGCGTCATAACTTCGCAGGTCTTGAGGCGACGCACGGTGTGTCGGTTTCTCACCGTTCGCACGGTTCTACGGGACAAAGACAAGACCCAGGTAAGGTATTTAAGGGCAAGAAAATGGCAGGACATATGGGTGATGAACGTGTAACTGTTCAGAATCTTAAAGTTGTTTCTGTTGATGCTAGCCGTGGTTTGATTATGGTTAAAGGTGGCGTTCCGGGGGCTGAAAATGCTTGGGTTCGCGTTACTGATGCTATTAAAAAAACTGCAGATGTCAAATTGCCGATGCCTGCGGGTTTGAAAAAGGTTGATGAACCTGTTGCAGTTAAAGCTGAAGAAGCAGCTGATAATGCATAAGAGATTAAGGAATTTTGAATATGAAACAGGACATCTTAAATTTAAATAATGAAAACGTCGGAAGCATTGAACTCAATGACGCTATCTTTGGTGTTGAAGTTCGTGCAGATGTTTTGCACCGCGTTGTTAATTGGCAGTTAGCTATGCGCCAATGCGGTAACCACCAGACAAAGGGGCGCTCTGACGTTGCTTTGACACCGGCAAAACCGTTTAAGCAAAAAGGCAGCGGTAATGCTCGTCAAGGTAGCCGTAAGGGTGCTCAGTTTAGAAAAGGTGGTATCGTTTTTGGTCCGGTTGTAAGAGACCACTCTCACGATTTGACTAAAAAATTCAGAAAATTAGGTCTGAAAACAGCTCTTTCGGCAAAAGCGAAAGAGGGAAACCTTGTTGTTATTGACGAGGCAAAGCTTTCAAGCACAAAAACAAAAGATTTACTTGCTAAATTGAATGTTTGCGGTTTGAATAACTGCCTGTTCATTGATGGTAAGGAAGTTGATGTTAATTTCGCATTGGCGAGCCGCAACATTGCCGGCGTTGATGTATTGCCGACAATCGGTGCCAATGTATACGATATTTTGAAAAAAGAGAAGTTGGTGTTGACTAAAGATGCCGTTGCTTGCTTGGAGGAAAGATTACAATGAAAAAATCAGAAAATGCAAACAATGTAACTGCAGCTATGTATGATACATTACTTCGTCCGGTAATTACCGAAAAATCTATGATGTCTTCCGAGAATGGCAAGGTTGTCTTTATGGTGCCGTTGTCTGCTACGAAAGATGAAGTTAAAGCTGCTGTTGAAGCAATCTTTAACGTTAAGGTAAATAAGGTTAATACCGTTAAACAAGCCGGTAAGGTTAAACGCTTCAGAGGATATCAGGGTGTTCGCTCTGATTACAAAAAAGCTGTTATTACGCTTGCCGAAGGTCAAAATATTGATGTTACAGCAGGAATTTAGTTATGGCTTTGAAAACATTTAAGCCCGCTACTCCAGGTCTTCGTCAGCTGATTATTGTTGACAGAAGTGAGCTTTATAAAGGCAAACCTGAGAAAAGTCTGACCGTTGGTCTGACAAAAACCGGTGGGCGTGATAATTTCGGACACGTTACAAGTCGTAGAATCGGTGGCGGACACAAACGCAAATACCGCGTTATCGACTTCAAGCGTAATAAATTTGATTGTGAAGCAACTGTGGAGAGAATCGAGTATGATCCGAACCGCACATCTTTCATTGCTTTAATTAACTATGAAGATGGTGAAAAGGCTTATATTTTGGCTCCGCAAAGATTGAAAGCCGGCGATAAAGTTATCTCTGCCGAGAAAGCTGATATTAAGCCGGGTAATGCTATGCCTTTGAGAAGTATGCCGGTTGGTACAATTGTACACAACGTTGAGCTCAAAGTTGGCAAAGGCGGACAGTTAGTTCGTTCTGCCGGTTGTTATGCTCAGGTTGTTGGTAAAGACGGCGGTTATGCTCAATTGAAGCTTTCTTCAGGCGAGTTGAGAATCGTTCGTGAAGAATGTCTGGCTACCGTTGGTGCGGTTTCTAATCCAGATAATCAAAACGTTTCTCTGGGTAAAGCCGGCCGCGCAAGATGGCTGGGCGCTCGTCCGGTTTCTCGCGGTGTTGCAATGAACCCTGTTGATCACCCGCACGGTGGTGGTGAAGGCCGCACATCCGGTGGTCGTCATCCGGTTACACCTTGGGGTAAACCGACGAAGGGTGCTAAAACTCGTTCTAACAAGAAGACAGATCGCTTTATTATGAGATCTCGTCATGAAAACAAAAAGAAATAAGGAGGTAAACTGATGACTCGTTCCGTATGGAAAGGACCTTTTGTAGATGGTTATCTTCTTAAAAAAGCTGATGCAGCAAGAGCATCTACTCGTAATGAAGTGATTAAGATTTGGTCTCGTCGTTCCACAATGTTGCCGCAGTTTGTTGGTTTGACATTTGGCGTTCACAATGGTCATAAATTTATTCCGGTACTCGTTACCGAAGAAATGGTTGGCCATAAGTTTGGCGAATTTGCTCCGACTCGTACTTTCTATGGTCACGCTGCAGATAAAAAAGTTAAGAGAGGTTAATTATGGGAAAAAGTAAAGATACAAGAAGACTTGCCGATAACCAAGCTATGGCTATGGACAATTCTATCCGCTCCAGCTCTCGTAAATTAAACCTTGTTGCCCAGTCAATCAGAGGCTTGAGTGCTGAGAAAGCTGTTGCAGAACTTAGCTTTTCTAAGAAAAGAATCGCAAAAGTTGCTTTAGAAGTATTGAAATCTGCTATTGCCAATGCTGAAAACAACCATAAGCTTAATATTGATAAGCTTGTTGTTGCTGAAGCTTATACCGGCAACGGCATTGTAATGAAACGTATGCACGCACGTGGGCGTGGAAGAGGCGCAAGAGTATTGAAGCCTTTCTCCAAACTGACGATTGTTGTTGCAGAGCGTGGGGAGTAAAATAAATGGGACAGAAAGTAAATCCTATCAGTCTTCGTTTAGGTGTTAACCGCACTTGGGACTCTCGTTGGTATGCTGACGAAAAGTTCACCGATTACCTCCACGAAGATTTGAAAATCAGAAAATTTTTGAAAGAAAAGTTGGCTCAAGCCGGTATCAGCAAGGTTGTTATTGAACGTCCTGCCAAGAAAGCAAGAGTTACTATTCATTCAGCAAGACCAGGTGTTGTTATTGGCAAGAAGGGTCAAGACATTGAGTTGTTAAGAAAAGACATTCAAAAGTTGACCGATTCTGAAGTTCAATTAAACATTCTGGAAGTCAGAAAGCCGGAACTGGATGCACAGTTAGTTGCTGATTCTGTTGCACAGCAGTTGGAAAGACGTGTTGCTTTCCGCCGTGCGATGAAGAGAGTTATGCAGTCTGCTTTGCGTTTGGGCGCCGAAGGTATCAAAGTTTGCTGCTCCGGCCGTTTAGGCGGTGCGGAAATCGCAAGAACTGAATATTACCGTGAGGGCAGAGTGCCTTTGCACACTCTTCGTGCTGATATTGACTATGCCACTTCAACAGCTCACACCACATATGGTGCTTGCGGTGTTAAAGTTTGGATTTACAAAGGTGAGATTATGTCTCACGATCCGATGGCACAAGACAAGAAATTGGCTGAACAAAAGTAAGAATGAGGTTTTGATATGTTAAGTCCAAAACGTGTAAAGTTCCGCAAGCAGCATAAAGGCCGTATTCACGGTCTTGCTAAAGGCGGTTCTGAATTAAGTTTCGGTTCATTCGGTCTGAAAGCTCTGACACCGGAGCGCGTTACCGCACGCCAAATTGAGGCTGCCCGCCGCGCTATCACCCGTGAGATGAAAAGAGCCGGAAGACTATGGATTAGAATTTTCCCAGATGTTCCTGTGTCAGATAAACCTGCCGAGGTTCGTATGGGTAAAGGTAAAGGTGCTCCTGAATTTTGGGTAGCAAGAGTTAAACCGGGGCGCATTATGTTCGAGATTGGCGAAGTTGATGAAGAAATCGCACGCAGAGCATTTGCGTTAGGTGCAGCAAAATTGCCCGTTAAGAGCAAGTTTGTTAAACGCTTGAATTCTGATAATGGAGAAGCATAATGGTTAAAATTAAAGATTTGAGAGCTATGAGCGTTGATGAGTTGGAAGCAAGACTCGTAGAATGCAAGAAAGAGCAATTAACTTTGCGCATTCAGCAGGCTACCGGCCAGTTGACAAATACATCAGCTATCTCTAAAGTTCGTAAAGAAGTAGCTCAAATCAATACGCTTTTAACAGAGCGTAAGAAGAATAGTTAGGAGAAAAACAGATGCCTAAAAGAATTCTTCAAGGTGTTGTTGTAAGTGCTAAACAGGATAAAACTGTCGTGGTCAGCGTAGAGCGTCAGGTTATGCATCCTGTTTACAAAAAAATCGTGAAGAAAAGTAAGAAATTTGCTGCTCACGATGAGAACAATCAGTTCAAAGAAGGGGATTTGGTTTCGATTGTTGAATCTAAACCTTATTCCAAAACCAAGACTTGGACTGTAATCAGTAATAATGAAAATGCCTAATTAGGAAGGAATGAATTATGATACAGATGCAAACCAACCTAGATGTTGCGGATAATTCTGGAGCACGTCAGGTGCAGTGCATTAAAGTTCTTGGCGGTTCCAAGAGAATGCATGCTTCAGTCGGTGACATTATTATCGTTTCCGTTAAGGATGCAATGCCTAAAGGGCGTGTGAAGAAAGGTGATGTTCAACGTGCAGTTATCGTTAGAACAGCCAGCGACATCAGACGTAAAGACGGTAGTGTTATCCGTTTTGACAGCAATGCAGCTGTTTTGGTGAACAAAGACGGTGAGCCGATTGGTACTCGTATCTTCGGCCCTGTTACCAGAGAGTTGCGTGCCAAAAAGTTTATGAAAATTATTTCTTTAGCGCCGGAGGTTTTGTAATGAGCAAAATGAAAATTAAAAAAGGTGATAAAGTAATCGTTATCGCAGGTGATGACAAAGGCAAAACCGGTGAAGTTTTAAAAGCTATGCCGAAAGAAGGCAAAGTTGTCGTTCAGGGTGTAAACCTTGTTAAAAGACATACTAAGCCGAGCCAAACCAACCCTGGCGGTATTGTTACCAAAGAAGCAGCTATTCAGGTTTCCAACGTAGCAGCAGTTACAGCTGAAGGCAAACCCTCAAAGGTTGGCTATAAAGTTGTTGACGGCGTTAAAAAGCGCGTTGCACGGAAATCCGGCGAAGTAATCGATAATTAGGAGATAATTTGATGACTAATTTTGAAACATTATATAATGATGTCATTAAGAAAGCTCTTGTGGAAAAGTTCGGTTACAAGAACCCGCACGAGATTCCGAAGTTGACAAAGATTGTCTTGAATATGGGCGTTGGTGACGCTATTACAGACAAGAAAAAGTTGAATAACGCTGTTGAAGAGATGGCGATGATTGCCGGTCAGAAGCCGGTGGTTACCGAAGCCAGAAAGTCTATCGCTACTTTCAAATTAAGAGAAGGTATGCCGATTGGCTGCAAGGTTACTCTTCGTTCAGACAAAATGTATGAATTTTTGGAGCGTTTAATCAATATGGCACTTCCGCGCATCAGAGACTTCCACGGAATTTCGGGGAAGAACTTTGACGGAAGAGGAAACTTTGCTTTTGGCATTAAAGAGCAAATTATTTTCCCTGAAATTAACTATGAAAAAGTTGAACAGGTTCGTGGTATGGATATCGTTATCTGCACCACTGCCAAGACAGACGAGGAAGCTAAATTCCTTCTGACATCTTTCAACTTACCATATAAGAAATAAGCGGAGATTTTACTATGTCAAAAACAAGTTCAGTTTACAGAAACTTGAAGAGAGTTAAGATGGTTGCGAAATATGCAAACATCCGCTCCAAGTTAAAAGCCATTGCCGATGACAAAAATGCTCCTGAAGAAGAAAGATTTCAGGCTACTTTGAAATTGGCAGCGTTGCCGCGTAATTCTTCGAAGGTTAGAGTTCGTAACCGTTGCAAGATTACAGGGCGTTCACGTAGTTATAACAGAAAATTCGGTGTCAGCCGTGTCGAATTAAGAGATATGGCAAGCTTCGGCGAGATCCCGGGTTTGGTAAAATCAAGCTGGTAAGGAGATGATATTATGTCTATGACTGATCCTTTGGGCGATATGCTCACACGCATTAGAAACGCACAAAGAGCGAAGAAAAGTGATGTTGTATCACCGGCCTCTCGCCTGCGTGAAAATGTGTTAGAAGTTCTGAAAAGAGAAGGCTACATTGCCGGATATGAAAAGGTTAATGTACGCAATGGTGTTGATGAACTTCGTATTCAATTAAAATATTATGAAGGTACAAGTGTTATCACTGAAATCTATCGCGTTTCCACTCCGGGACGCCGTGTATATTCCAGTGTTCGCGATTTGCCAAGAGTTTACAACGGCCTCGGTATTTCCATCGTTTCTACTCCGAAAGGTGTAATGAGCGATAACGAAGCCAGAAAAGCTAATGTTGGCGGCGAAATCTTGTGTCAGGTTTTCTAGGGAGATAGCGGATGTCAAGAGTAGGTAAATATCCAGTCATTATCCCAGAAGGCGTTAGCGCATCTGTTAATGGCAATGTTGTTAACGTTAAAGGAAAATTGGGTGAATTAAGCTTTGCATTTGATGATTCTCACGTTAATGTAGAACTCAATGAGGGCAAAATTGTTGTAACTCCGCATTCTCAGAGCCGTACGGCCAGAACATTGTGGGGAACAACCCGCGCACAAATCAACTCTTTGGTTAAGGGCGTGAGCGTTGGCTACAGCAAGACTATCGAACTGTTCGGCGTTGGTTACAAAGCCCGTATGGACGGTAAGAATGTTGTATTAACTTTGGGTTTCTCCCACGATGTACCGTTTGCAACTCCTGCTGGTATCACTATTGCTTGTGAAAGCCAAACCGTTTTGAAGGTTAGTGGTGTTGACAAGCAGCTGGTTGGTCAGGTTGCGGCAGAAATTCGCAAATACAGAAAACCTGAACCTTATAAAGGAAAAGGTATCCGTGTTGACGGCGAATATGTACGTCGTAAAGAAGGCAAGAAGAAATAGGATGTAAAGCAATGAATACACCAAGAAAATTATATGAAAAAAGAAAAGCTCGTGTAAGAACGGCTTTGAAAGCTGCAGCGAATGGAAAGATGAGATTGTCTGTATTTCGCAGTGGCAAGCATATTTATGCTCAAGTTATTGACGATGCTAAAGGTGCAACAGTTGCTTCTGCTTCTACCTTGGATAAAGAAGTAAGAGCCAATATTGCAAAGTCTTCAAACATTGAAGCTGCGCAATATGTTGGCAAAGTTGTTGCCGAGCGCGCTGTTAAAAACGGCGTTAGCGAAGTTGTGTTTGACCGCGGCGGCTATGTTTATCACGGTCGCGTAAAGGCTTTGGCAGATTCTGCCCGTGAAGCCGGATTGAAATTTTAGGAGGTTACTATGGCACAATCTTTAGAACGCCACAATAACAAGGCAGATAAAAAAGAAGAATTGGTTGAGAAACTCGTTTTCGTAAACCGTGTAGCAAAAACCGTTAAAGGCGGACGTACAATGTCTTTTGCCGCTTTGGTAGTTGTTGGTGACCAGAAAGGCCGTATTGGCTTTGGTTCCGGCAAGGCTGCTGAAGTTCCGGAAGCTATTGTTAAAGCAACAAACGAAGCTAAAAAGAATATGGTTCGTATTCCGCTTCGCGAAGGCAGAACTCTGCACCACGATATCGCAGGCCGTTTTGGCGCCGGTAAAGTGGTTTTGAGAACAGCTCCTGCCGGTACCGGTGTGATTGCCGGTGGTCCGATGCGTGCAGTATTTGAAGTACTGGGCGTACAGGACGTTGTTGCAAAGTCTTTGGGTTCGAACAACCCTTACAATATGATTAAAGCTACGTTTGCAGCTTTGCAGGCTATTAACAGCCCGCGTATGGTTGCGGCTAAACGCGGCAAAAAAGTCGGTGATATTGTAAGCCGTCGTGAGAACACTTCTAACGTTAAGATGGAAAAAGAGGAGGCTTAATTATGGCTAATAAAAAGACTGTTAAGGTTACTCAGGTAAAGAGTTCCATCGGACACGGCAAAGAGCAGATTGCTACTTTGAAAGGTCTTGGCTTGAACAAGGTTGGCAGAACTTCTGTTTTGGAAGATACGCCGTCCGTTAGAGGTATGATTAACAAGGTTGCTCACCTCATTAAAGTTGAAGAATAATTGCTTAAAGGGCTGAGGGAGCGGAAGTTCCGCTCCTGCCCCAAGCAGTTGAGGCGAGCCCGAAGCAAAGAATTTTTAATTTTAACAGAGTTAAATATAAAGGTGAAGAAAATGAAACTTAATGAATTAAGAGATAACGAAGGCGCTACAAAAAACCGTATCCGCGTTGGTCGCGGTATCGGTAGCGGCAAGGGTAAAACCGGTGGCCGCGGCGTTAAAGGTCAGAAATCTCGTTCCGGTGTTTCTATTCACGGTTTTGAAGGTGGTCAAATGCCGATTTACCGTAGATTGCCGAAACGTGGTTTCAAAAACCCGTTTGCAAAAACTTTTGCTGTTATCAATTTGGATACTATTCAGAAAGCAGTTGATGCCGGCAAATTAAACGCTAATGAAATCACGAAAGAAAGCTTGTTGGCTTCTAATGTTATTTCAAAAGAGCTTGATGGTGTTCGTTTGTTGGCAAGAGGTGCTTTAACCTCTGCTATTAACATCACTGTTGATTCTGCTTCTAAAGCAGCTGTTGAAGCTGTTGAAAAAGCAGGCGGCAAAGTTACGGTTAACGCGTAATTTAAGCTTTTTACCGCGCAAGGTTAAAAGGCAGGGTTTCGGCTCTGCCTTTTTTGCATATTATCTTGCAATTTTATTTTTTTGTACTAAAGTTTTATTAGGATATGTGATAATATATCTAGGGCGTCGAAAACCCTAAATTCTAACGGCCGTGGTGTACCCGACTTGAAAAATTGTGCCGATATCATACCTCAAAACGGGGTGGATGTCGGTGAATAAGGTTCTGCCAAATAAGCCGAGCCGTTTTGTTAGAGTACGGTTTTCGAACATCCTCCCGCCTTTTTATTGGTGGGTTTTCTTTTAACTATTAAAAAGGATGTTTGATATGTAAAAAATTTATGTTTTAACATTGTTGTTATTTTTATCTGCTTGTACGACAGCTCCGTTTTCTCCCCCACAAACATTTTTATATACTGATATAAAAGCTCCTTTAAGTCTTGAATTTGATAAAACAGAACTAGGCTCTAAACAGGGTACTGCAAGCACATACTCTTTCTTTGGATTGGTTTCTGCGGGTGATGCCAGTATTCAGCAGGCTGCAAGAAACGGACAGATTAAAAAAGTAACTCACGCGGATTATGAACATTTTAATTTTTTATTTTTTCAGAAAACTAGTGTAATTGTTTATGGAGAATGAAAATGCGTAAAATATCAGTAATGCTGATGTTTTTACTGTTATTAACCGGATGTGCCGGTTACAAGGCTCCATTCCAGCCTCCAATAGGATATTTGTATACTAATGTTAAAGCGCCGTTAAAGGTAAATGTAAAAGATAGTGTTATCAATGTCAGAAAAGGTGAAGCTACTACTCAAACATTTCAATGGGGAGTGTGGGGATTTTCTGGCGGAGACGCAACTGTTGAAGCAATTATGAATAATGGCTTAATAAAAGAAGCTGAATATGCTGATTATCAATATACGAATATTTTATTTGGTTTGTTTCAAACTATGACAGTTTATGCATACGGCAAAGAGAATAAAATATAAATGACAGGGTAGGTTTTGTGCCTGCCCTTATTTATTTTTAATGCAATCAGAGAAACTAATTGGTTTTTTAATATGATGTCAGGTTTAAATGTGGCAAGTGTTAATGTCGCATAATTTTGAATATCAATATGACTTTATTGAGGGCTTTATATTTTTCTTTATTTTTGGTTCTAACTATGGTATAATGGTATAACTTAATGGTTTGGATGTTTTAATATGGCTGAAGAGAAGAAAGATAATCAGATTCCTAGTTTTGCAACGTATGAAAAACGTAAGGTTTTGCGGAAAGCAAAGGCGTTGCGCGGGTGGGTTTTACATAAGAAATCTGGTGAAGCCGTTACGGATAAGGCAGTATCTAAAGAGCAGGGAACACTAAAAACCGTTTGGGGTGTTTTTAAAGAGGCATTAGCGACAACAGGAAAAGATTTTAAACGTTTGATTGCTTATAAAACCGGTGAGTCAATTTTGGGCGGTTTGCAGCCGTATGTGCAGAGTTTGCTGTTCGGTTCGCTTACGGGTGTTGCTGGCGGCAGTGTTCAGGGGGCGGCAAAGTTTTTTGGTGCGGCCGGGGCTGAGGTTGTGCGACAGAGGGCAGGTGATGTTTGCCGGTTTAAGGCAAGAATGGTGCAGCTTGTATTAAATAATACGCACTCTAATGCGGTGTTGAGTTCTGTTTTTGAGGATATTTTGCATAAACCACGGCCGTATTTTAAAAATAATGCGCCGGCTTCTTTAAAGGGCGTTGCCGGTGAGATTGCAGCGGCAAAAAATACCTTACTTAATACATCGGTGGATTGTTTTTCGCGGGCGGGCATTTTTGGCATCAGTTCAGCGAGTTTGCTGGCGGTTGATCCGAAGTTAGCTTTTGGCGTTTTAGGGGTGACGGCAGTTACTGCAGAATTTGGTAGCTATATGAACGGTGCGTTTCGAAAACTAAACAGCAAGTTGAGTTCGTTTAAAAACCGGATTTCCCGCGATAACAGTGATTCAATTAAAAACACACCATTGGTGCAAGATACGAATCGGGTGGAAAGCGAATCGCTGGCGATGAAAAACCGGTTGGAAAAATCTTCTTCAGTGACGCAAAAAGTGACATATGCCAAAAGTAAGGCTTATTTGAAGATGCGGACAGCCATCAGTGTGGTGATGGAGGGGCTGATTATGACTGCAGCGTTTGCAGACGTGCTTAAAACCGGTGATATCGGGCGGTTTGCTTTAATCAGCGGGGCGGCGTGGCAAATGATGGGATCGGGTAATATGCTCTCGGAGCTTTGGACGGAGATGCAGGCCGGAACGCACAGGCTGATTGACGCAACAAAGAAATTGATTACGCCGAAAGAATTGGACAGGGTAGTCGGCAAAGAAAAACTATCTGAAAAAGATACTCAAATACGCGTAGAGAATGTTAGCTTTGCATATCCGATTGTTAAAGATGTGACGGATATGAGTTTGGCGGAAGCGCAAAGCCGGGAAGGCGAAATCAACCGAACGGAAACGATTTTGAATGACCTTAACGTTTCATTTGACCGCGGGGAATTAACTGCGGTTATTGGGACGTCGGGCAACGGTAAGTCAACGTTGATGAGCCTTATTCGTCACGATTATGATCCGGAGGCTGGGGCCATTTATATCGGAGATAAGGAAATCCGTGATATTTCCGACGATGAATTAAACGCGCATATAGCGTTTGTGGATCAGAAAGTCCACTTTTTTGACGAGAGCGTGGCCTATAATCTGAAGTATTTTAAGCCTGACGCAACGAAGGAAGAGCTTATGCAAGCGTGTCAGATGGCTTGTTTTGATAAGGATGTCGGAAAATTCAAAAACGGTTTGTCTTACCGAATTGGGCAGGACGGCTCGCAGCTTTCCGGCGGGCAGCAGCAGAGGTTGGCGCTTGCGAGAACGTTTTTGATGGATAAGCCGATTGTTATTCTGGATGAGCCGACAACGGGGCTTGACCCGGAATTAAGCTTGAAAATTATGAAATCATTAAAAGAATT
>CAJTWX010000001.1 GCA_910580155.1 uncultured Alphaproteobacteria bacterium | reverse complement strand
TTTCCATATCCCTGTTTGAAACGGTTTTGGGCGGTATCCGCACCTATACGTTTTCCCACACGACCACAAGGGTTGATGTGGAGTTGGGCGCAAGTTTGTTTAAGCATCTCATCCGCCTGCCACTGTCTTATTTCAGCGTACGCCGCGTGGGGGATACTGTCGCAAGGGTGCACGAGCTGGAAAATATCCGAAACTTTTTGACTGGCTCAACGCTGACGTTGATAATTGATTTTTTCTTTACTGTCATCTTTTTTATCGTGATGTTTTTATATTCCAAGGCCTTAACGCTGATTGTGCTGGCATCTTTGCCGATTTATGTGTTGCTGTCGCTGTTTTTTACACCGATTTTGCGGGCAAGGATAGACGAGCGGTTTAAAAAAGGCGCGGAAAACCAATGCTTTTTGGTGGAAGCTGTTTCGGGCGTTGAAACAGTTAAATCTCTGGCAGTAGAGCCACAGATGCAGCGTCGGTGGGAACAACAGCTTGCAGCCTACGTCGGGTCAACGTTTCGTGCCTCGCATATCAATAACATCGCGAGCCAGTTAGTACAGTTCGTGCAAAAAGTGACGATGGTGCTGACGCTATGGATTGGCGCAACGTTGGTGATGAAAGGCGAGCTTTCGGTTGGGCAATTGATTGCGTTTAATATGCTTGCAAGCCGCGTTTCTCAGCCTGTGTTACGCCTAGCACAGTTGTGGCAGAACTTTCAGCAGACCAAAATTTCTATGGACAAGCTTGCGGATATTTTGAACAATCCGCCTGAAAACACCACCCAACTATCTAAAGGCGCATTGCCTGCCATTCGCGGTGATGTAACATTTCAAAACATCTCGTTTCGCTATGCGACAGACGGACCCGAGATTTTGAAAAAAATGAGCTTTGACATTAAAGCGGGGCAGAAAATCGGTTTTGTCGGGCCAAGCGGTTCGGGCAAATCTACGGTGACGAAGCTTATTCAGCGTTTATATATCCCAGAGAGTGGGAAAGTTTTGATTGATGGCATTGATATCTCAACGGTTGATATTGCTTGGCTTAGGCGACAAATCGGCGTTGTTTTGCAAGAAAACTATCTGTTTAACAAGTCTGTTCGGGAAAACATTGCACTGACCAATCCTGCTATATCACTCGAAAAAGTTATCGCGGCGGCAAAACTTGCGGGCGCACACGAGTTTATTACCGATCTGCCAGATGGCTATGATACCGTTATTGAAGAGCGCGGGGCATCTCTTTCAGGCGGTCAACGTCAGCGTATCGCTATTGCGCGGGCACTCGTCAACAATCCGCGGATTTTAATTTTTGATGAGGCTACTTCGGCGCTTGACTATGAATCCGAACGGATTATTCAGCAAAATATGGCATCAATCTGTAAGGGGCGGACGGTGTTTATGATTGCGCATCGGCTGTCAACCGTGCGGGAATGCGACCAGATTATCACCATAGAAAAAGGCGAAATTACCGAAACAGGAACGCACGAGGAGCTTTTGAAACGCGGCGGGCGTTATGCATATCTGTGGAACAGTCAGACTGCGCCGATTGTTCCTGATGAACTGGCGGCGGAGTAAATATATGCAAGAGTTATTAAAGAAATATATTGAGATTGCCAAACTGGCACTCCTGCAGGAAAAAGCACAAGCAGACAGCCCTCTTAAAGGGATGAACGAACACGAAAAAGAGTTTTTACCGGCGGTACTGGAAGTTACCGAAACGCCGCCCTCGCACGCGGCGAGACTGCTCTCATACGTTATTATGTCGGTGTTTGTCATCGCGCTTTTATGGGCTGTTTTCGGCAAAATTGATATTATCGCCACAGCTGTTGGCAAACTGATGCCCGCGGCAAACATTAAAACCATCCAGACACTAACTGACAGCGAGATTGAAGAAATTTATGTTGTTGAGGGGCAATATGTTAAAGAAGGGCAAGAGCTGATTAAATTTAACCAAACGGAAGTGACGGCAAACATCAACCGTATCAAAAACGAGATGAAAGCGCTTGAAATTGCCGTTGCGCGCTTGCAGGCACTGCTGACGGATAATCCCGAAGAAAATTTTGCGTATGATGAAAATATAGATGAATATTTGGTTAAAATGCACAGCGGTTTGCTTAAAAGTCAGATGACCGAAAAAGCCGCCAAAATTGAAGTTCTGAACGGGCAGATTGCGATGGCACTTAAAGAAAAAGAAACGATTGGTGCGGATCTTACACGAATTGAGCGTTTGCTCCCGAGTGTTGAGGAGCGTATTGAGAAAAAGCGTGTGTTGGTGGAGAAAAACCTTTTGGCGCGGCTGACCTTTTTGGAACAGGAAGAAGAGCTTATCAACTTACAGGAACAGCGTAACGTGCAGACAAAGAAAATGGCGCAGACCGAGGAAAATATTGAGTTCTTGAAGAAAGAACTTCGGCAATATCTGGCTGAGTATGATAAAAATGTTATGACTGAATTAACTCAAAACAGAGAGCAGCTTGCTTCTTACCAGCAGGAGCTCATAAAATACGAGGAAGCTCTGAAACGGACGATAGTCAAAGCGCCTCTTTCGGGATATGTGCAGCAATTGGTATATCACACCAAAGGCGGTGTGGTTGAGGGGGCAAAGCCGATTATGAATATCGTTCCTGAAGACTATATGCTTGAGGCTGATGTCAAGATTTTGAACAAAGACATTGGTTTTGTGCGCGCAGAGCAAGAGGTTGAAATTAAAATAGACAGTTTTCCTTTTACTAAATATGGAACAATTAAAGGCGAAGTCCGCCATATATCCGGCGATGCCATCCAAGATGAAAAACTGGGGCTGATATATGACGCAAGACTGACGCTTCATAACAATAAAATTAAAGCCGACGGGCGGCTTGTTCAACTCAAACCGGGAATGAGCATCACCGCCGAAATCAAAACCGGCAAACGCCGTGTGATTGAATACCTCCTCTCGCCAGTGATGAAATATATGGACGAGAGTTTACGGGAGAGATAGAGATGAAGATTATTTAACGATTATAAGGACTAACGATGAGACTACAAAAAATAATTTTAGAAAATTATAAGGCTATCAATTTGCTACAATAATTGAATTTAACGATTTAACAGCTTTCATAGGTAAGAATGATGCTGGAAAATCCTCCATTTTAGATGTTTTGAATACATTTTTAATGAAAAAGAATATGAATTAACAGTGAATGATTTTTGTAAAATAGAACATCTTTGCAAGCAATGCAAAATATCTTGCGTATTTTCTGATTTCCCCAAAAAAATTATTATTGACGAAACAGCTGAAACAGATTTGGCAAAAGAGTTAAAAATTACAGATGTAAATCTTATATTATTTCTTGATAGATTCGGGATAGCAAACTACTTCAGGAAATCTCACTCTTTTAACCAAATCCCGCATTTTATAAAATTGTTCTATAATTTCGCGAGCTAATTCAATTTTAGGAGCTTCTATAACCTGTTCACGCCAAGTTTTTAACCCTTTATATGCTATTAAACATCCCCAGAAAGTAAGTCCTAATTCAAAAATTTTTATAATACCGTCAGCTAAATCCATTTACTCTTCCTTCTTTTCTTCAATCTGTTTATGCAACTTTTTGGCATTTTTATCGGTTACGACCTTTTTGCTTGTTTGGCTTTCCAGTTCCTTACGGGCTTTATTGGCGACTTTCCCGCCTACACGAGCAACTTTTTTTGTGTTGAGATAATCCTTTTGGATTTTGTGCTTGTGAAATTTCGGTTGCCGAGACTTCTGCAAGCATATTCAGCACCAGATCCATATTGGTCATATTGTCGCGCAAATTTTCCTTTTTTAACCCTTTAAGCTGTTTATATTCTTTGGTGGTCATTCCCGTCCACGCTTCGGAATATCCTTTTTTAAGATATGTTTCCAAAGCTCGGTTGATTGTGATTTCGGGGGTCTTCCAACTCGTCAAATCTTTCTCTCCCGACACACGCCAACCATAACTTAAACGGTATGGTGGTCAGGAGCTGAACCAGCAGGAAAACTGATTGTGTTAACAGAAAGTCCCCTTACGCTTCACAGCGGAAGAGGGCCAAAATGAAAAAATTAGTTTTTAAGTGCTATTTCTTTATGTTTTTTTTACATTTTCGTACGGCCTGTAAGGCGGTATTTATGATTCCGGCGCGAAATGCAAAAGCTGCGGCGGAAAAATATTCATTTATAATTGTAGCTTTAAAAGCATAATAATCGGTTTTGTTCTGTTTATAATCTCATTTTCAGCAGATATCAATAGACAAAATTAAAAAAATAGTACTTGATTCTTAAATTATTTTCTTTATACTGGCAGAAAATCCTGTATTATCATTAAAATTGTTATGTTATGAAAAAAAATGAAAGTTTTTTCAAGTTTGAGATTTCACAAACGACGAAGGTGTTGCTGTATAAAATCAGCAAAGGTGACGGCAAGCGCTGGGACGTGGAATATGATGCCAATGGAAAGCCGGCATTTCTCAGAGAAACGGGACATCCCGAAAACTTTGTTGCCGTTAAGGTTTTTCCCAATGTGATACATTTTACTACCGTGCGCGGCTATGTGTATCTGGTGGAAGACAAAAAAGGCGATGGTGCGAATGTGACATTTCACGGGCCGGTCAATGCCCTCCTGACACAGTCACTGATGCCAAGAATGACTTATATCCGCAAAACGCTCGTCGGTATGTGCTCGGATATGAGTGATTACGTTTCTATCGCCGAATTTATGGCCAAACGCGAAGAACGCCATAACGGTGAACCCAACCCGCAAGACAAGCACGGCTGGCGCGTCAATATGAAGTTTGACAATGAGCTTGTGCCGTGGCTGCCGGCGTTTGAAGGAGAGATGCGTTCCAAACGCCAAAAGAAGCAACGTACCGGCAAATTTGCCCGCAAGTAGCTTTTCCTCTAAAAAAATCCCTGCTGCAGTTGCGGCGGGGATTTTTGTTTGACATTATTGTGGTGAAGGTTATATTAACTGATAGTTTTTAAAGGAGCAATGATGAAATATTGGCGGGAATTTTTAGGGACTTTGGCCGGTTTGGCACTGATTTATCCGATTGTGTTATATTGCGGACAGCAGCATTTATACCTGTTTCCGGACAAAGGGTATATTTCCCCTGCCGACAAAGGGTTGCCGCAGTTTGTTGAAAAGCCGTTTAAGGCTGCGGACGGTCTCACGATTATGGGATGGTATGCCAAAGGCGATGCGGACAAGCCGGCTTTGCTCTTTTTTCACGGCAATTCGGGACAGATTGCTTTGTTTGCGCCTTCTTTGAAGCCTTATCTTAACAGCGGCTACAGTGTGTATATGAGCGAATACCGCGGGTTTGGCAATACGGCTGGCAAATTTACACAAGAATCACTTTACGGCGATGCCAAGGCGGCATTTGATTTTTTACATAAAACGCTCGGACACGATGATATTATTGTTTATGGTTATTCAATGGGTACAGCTGCTGCTTCGGCGGCGGCAGCAGAGCGCCCTGCCCGCGGTTTGGTGTTGGCGGCACCGTTTTATTCTTTGAAAAAAGTTGCCGGCGAACAAAACATTCCGCTGGCGACTGCGGCGCTTAAATACGAACTGCCGTCTTACCGGTTTGTTAAAACATATAAAGGGCCACTTCTGATTATTCACGGCGCGGAAGATACGCTGATTACCCCCAAGCACGGGAAAGATTTATATGAGCTTTCCCCATCTTCTGATAAAACTTTTACTGTTATTCCCAAGTTGAGCCACAATGCATTGTTTTTCGGCGATAAGGCGCATCCGGTAGTATTGGGCTGGTTGGGGCAAAGGGAAAGAATGTGAGATTCTCCTTGCAATGACCGGAGAAAAGAGACGCTGTAACATTATGTAATAATATTTTCATTTAAAAGCGTTTTTTCTTCTTCTATGATGGCGTTGTATTCAAATTATGGAGGTTTTATGATATTTTGCGATATGGACGGCGTGCTCGTCGATTTTGATAAAGAATTTGAACGCAACCACGGGGTTTTGCCTTATCTGATGCCACGTGAAGAACTGTGGCAGATTGTGCTGGACACAGAAAACTATTGGCTGAACCTGCCGAAACTTAATGATGCGGACAAACTGGTGCAGCACTTAAACAAGCACGGCTTTCAGATTTTGACCGGACTGCCGGCATACGGCTATGACAAGGCGGAAAAAGAAAAGCGGCTGTGGATGAAAAAACACTATGGTAAGGAAGACGGCGTTATCTGCTGCCTTTCCAAAGACAAGCAAAACTTCGGCAAACCGAAAGATATTTTGATTGATGACCGCGAACCGAACATTCAACGTTGGGAAGAAATGGGCGGTATCGGCATTTTGCACACCTCGGCGGAAGAAACCATCCGTAAACTTAAGGAATTGGATTATAAATAATGAAAAACGAAATCAAACAACAATTGCTTGAAAAAACTGATGACCTGCTTTTGTTTTTAGATAATCTTAACTGTGGCGAACACACGCCTTTCAGCGAAGAAGAAGTGCAAGAAATTTTGGCACAAGAGCAAACCGGCGCAAAAAAGAACTATGACAGAGCCATTGCTAAATTTATTGAAAAAAACAATGATTGCGTTCCGCCCAAAAGACGGCGGTTTGTTGTGTATTGGGGCTACCCCGGTGCAGGAAAGTCAGTGATGACGCAAAAGTTGATTGAGCGTTTTGCCCAAGATGAGGACTGTTTGCCGTTTAATATTATCGACAAAGACGAGCACCGCAACCTCTTTCCAAATTTATTTAACCATTTGCGCGGCGGCCATATTGACGAATGCGAAAAGTTTGCGGGCGTAACGATTGACTATGTGCGGCGGATTTTAGATTTGTCGTTGCAGTCCGGACAGCGTTCGGTGCTCTCTGTCGGGTCTATGGGAGCCGGCGTGGAGTTTGCCGACAATGCTGCAAAAGCGATTGAACACGGCTATAAGCCCTGCGCGGTATATATGGCGGTTAATCCTGATGTGGCGTATTTGAGCAGCGTCTATCGCAGCGCAACGCTTTATGACAAGATTATTTTTCAAAACAACGAGCTTTATCCGCGGTTAGTTTCGAATGAATATTTCAGCCGCGTGGTACGGATGTTGCCCGAGATGATTAATAAAATCAGCACTTTTCAAAAGGCAAATGCTGATAATGTTGATTTGATGGTGGTCAACCGCAATAATGAGTTGCTGTATGACACGCGACACCCGCATATTGACAATGTGTGCGAGGTAATTGCCGCGGAAGAAAACCGTCCGCTGAACAAAGAAGAGATAATGCTTTTGAATATGCAAATTCACAAGATTCACCAAAATATGAAATATCGTTACGAAAACGGGATTTATGCCCCCTGCCGCAGCGAAGTTGATATGGCAAAAACGGCTGTTTCAAACATTGCCAAACTTATTCGCGCACAAAAGGCGGAGATGGAAATGTCTGCAGTTATGGCTTTCAAGCGTGCCGGAAACGGATTATAGTCCGAACCGCAATGCGCGGGTTATGGTGAGAATGCTCTTGTGGGCTGAGATTGCCACGTCACTTCGTTCCTCGCAATGACTCGCAAGAAGAGAGAGGGGGGCACAATGATGTGCTATAAATTTGAAACTACTTTTAAGATGTTTCAATCAGGCGGGTAACAGCGCGGGTGATACGGTTGATATAACCGTCTTCGGTGTCAGTGCTTTCCCATTTGTTGGATATTGTAAACGGCGTTAAGACGCGATAGAGCGAGGCAAGCGACGTGCGCCCTTTATACCCTGCCCCCACCGGAACATTCTCGTCTTTGAACACCTCTGCGGGAAAGCCGGATTTTTCGTGTATTGTATTGAGCATTGTTTCTACCTTGCCGGATTTGGCATTGTTTTCGGCAGCATAGAAAAAGCCCTTAAAGGTTTCCTTATGCTCCTGCCAATAGGCGCGTACGACATCCAAAACGTTTGCCGTGGCGATAAACTCCGGATGATATGCGGCAGGTGCGCTTTTCTGAATCGCTTTGTTTGCAGCAAGGTGGAACACATATTCGAGCTTGATTTCATTTTGCACTGCGCCTGAAAAAACCGAGGCGAGAAACGATATATCACTGATATCGCCAAAACAAAACTGGACATCGTGCTTTTTAAATGAGGCAGCGGTGACCGGCAGAGCTGTATTGATTTTAACCCGACGTTTGGTTAAAACATCGGGCATAAACGTATCGTTCGGGTCACCTAACGCGATTACCTTATGTTTTGCCGCGACCAATTCGGCAACGATATGCTGCCCGATTAAACTCGCCGCACCCGTTACCAGACATACCTTAACCTCTGCCATATTCCCCTCCTTTTAAGGACTTCGATATAGAGATATAGTGCCTGAAATTTTAAACTTTGTCAACAGCTATCTCAAAAGTTTTACAATAAAAAAATTGTTTACAGTATGGATATAAAATTGACTGTTTAAGCAAAAAAATGCACTTTGTTTAAAAGAATCTTAATTTTCAGATATGGGGGCAGAAATGAAAAAATCAACTTGGGCGGCGGTTATTGCGGCGGCAGCCATTGTTATTGGCGGCGGGGTATGGGCTTATCAGACCTATTTCAATAACGAGTATTTTAAATCTACGAAAATAACCGAGGCAAAAATCAGTATGATTTCTGCTCCCAGAGCTTATTATACGGTGGACGGAAAGCCTGTGGCAGACAGTGTGGATGTTTTTTTTGACCATAATGTTGCCGCACCATATGCATATGGCAAAAAAGGTTTGGTTGGTTTTAAGATGGTTCCCGAAACCGCCGGTTCGTGGCGTTTTTCTGCCGGCGCGCAGTTGGTTTTTAAACCGCAGGAAAACTGGATTCCGGCTCAGGAATATGAAGTGACGATGCCTGAGGATATTTTTGCAGAGGGGGTAAAAGTTAAAGAGCGGACATTTAAATTCCGTGCGCCAGAATTTGAAGCCCGCAGAACGGCAAAAGATTTTTATGAAGATCCGCGTGATGTCGGTAAAAAATCGGTTACGGCATCGTTTGAGTTTACCTATCCGGTTAAGGAAGAGAGCATTAAAGACGGGGTAGAGATTAAAACTATCCACGGCAAGGAATACGGCTTTACCTATACGCTTAAAAACGGCGGCACGATGCTGCACGTTATCTCTGAACCGGTTAAACTCGGCGTTAATGACGACTTTGCAATAATTTCGGTAAATAAAGTAAAAAATATTTATAACAATACGCCGATTGCCAATGACGACAAACCGGTTGCCCTTGCCAGAGTAACAATTCCCAGTATCAGTACCTTTTTTAAGGTTAAAGACATTTCCGCAAGCCTTATCCGCAATGAGGACAATGAGCCGGAGCAGGTTGTGGGCGTTGCCTTTTCGGCTGCTCTTGATGATGAAAGTCTGAAAGACAGGGTGACGGTTGCCTATTGTAAAGAAAACTGCTACGGTGTTTTCAGGGACAGCAACACGGAAAAAGCCCGCTGGGTTAAGCTTGATGTTGAGGCGCTGCCGGCACAAGAAGGGCTGAACACCCGCTTTTTCAGATACCATCTGCCCAAACGGGATGCGGCTTTGCGGGTACTGCTTAAAGAGGGTGTGACCTCTAAAGAAGGGTATCCGCTGGCTTCGGTACGGCAGGTTATCCGCTCGGCAGACTATCCGCGCGAAGCAAACATCAGTTTTGACGGCGCGGTTATTCCGCTGCAAACGCAAAGAAGCGTGGCGTTTTCTTCCCGTGGTGTCCCTGCCCTGCAGGTTAAAATTGCCAAAATAGCAGAGGATGATTTAAACCATCTGGTGACACAGACCGGCGGGGATTTTGCAACTCCTTATTTCAAAAACTATTCTTTTAGCGAAGAAAATATTGCCACTATTTTTGAAAAAGAACTGATGATTAACAACGACGACGTGAGCGAACTTAAGTATTCTTCGCTTGATTTAACGCCTTATCTGGACGGCAAAAGCGGCGTATTTTTGATTACGCTGCAAGGAAAAGACGGCAACAACACAGTGACGCCGGCGGACACACGACTGATTATGGTGACAGATTTGGGCGTGATTGTCAAAGACAATGCTGACGGCAGCCATAATCTGTTTGTTGCAAACATCTCCAAAGGCGAAGCGGCGGAGGGAGCTAAGGTTGAGGTGCTCGGCGTGAACGGGCAGCCAGTTTTGTCGGCGGTGACGGATAATCAGGGAATGGCCGCCCTGCCCTCGTTTGCAGAATTTAAAAATGACAAAAGCGCCGTGGCTTATAAAATTTCCCTTAACGGAGATATGAGTTTTATTCCGGTATGGAAAAACGACAGGGTTTTGGACTATTCGCGCTATAATGTCGGCGGGGAATATGCCAGCAGCAAACAAGATAAGCTCAAGGCATTTTTATTCACTGACCGCGGCATTTACCGACCGAATGAAACTGCCCATTTCGGCATTATGACACGGCTCGAAAACCTGAAGCCGGCTGAGGGGTTGCCTTTGATTGCCAAAATCCGGACAGCTGACTGGAAACTTGTGAGCCAGAAGAGTTTTGTTTCCGCTGCGGGCGGACTTGATATGATATCTTATACGCTGCCTGCTGCGGCACCGCTGGGCAGATATTCGCTCACTCTTTATAAAAACACCGGAAACTATGAAGAATATGTCGACAGTATTGATTTTGACGTTGAGGAATTTCTGCCAGATACGATGAAACTCAGCCTTGCCTTTGAGCCACGGGGCGGCAAAGGATGGAATACGGCAAACAATATTGTGCTTAAAGCTGATTTGGCAAACCTTTACGGGACGGCGGCAGACGGACACGGCGTTAAAGGATATTACCGGATGGTTCCCGCACGTTTTCAGTTTGGCGAATATATGGGGTATCAGTTTTATGACCCGTCGGCTGTTTCTGACCGGCAACGGCTGACTATCGAGGAAGAGCTTACTCCTCAACAAACGGGCAAAGACGGCGTGGCACAGTTTGACATTAACCTTAACCGGCACTATCGCGGCACTTATCGTTTAACCGCAGTTATGACCGGACTGGAACGCGAGGGCGGCAGAGGAGTCGAGCAAATGATTTCCGGCCTTTTCTCGCCAAACAGCTATTTATTGGGGTATAAAGCCGATACGCAAAACAATGCCCTTTCTTTTTTGGCACAAAACAGTGCGCATAAAATCCACCTTATTGCGATTGACAGCAATTTGCAGCAGATTGCGGCGGAAGATTTGGTTCTTAAAGTTTATACCAACAACGAAACCCGTGTTTTAACGCTGCTTGATAACGGGACATACGGCTACCAACGCACGGTCAGGAAAGTTCCGGTTAAGACCGAAAGCTTTAACATTACGCGGGAAGGATATGATGTTGTGCTTGATACGGCAACAGCCGGCGACTATGTGCTCGCAGTTGAGGAAAAAGGCGGCAAAGAACTGCTAAGCCTGAATTACAGCGTTGCCGGAGCTGCCAACGAAAATTTTAAGGAAGACAAACTGCAAAACCTTTCGCTGTCCCTTGATAAAAAAGAATATACTAACGGCGAGACCATCAGGGTACAAATTCGTGCGCCGTTTAAAGGGATGGGGCTGTTAAGCATTGAGCAGGACAAGGTGTATGCTTATAAATGGTTTAAGACCAACAGTAAGGCCAGTGTGCAGGAAATTCAGTTACCAGACGGAGTTGCCGGCAATGCCTATTTGAATGTGGCAATTGCCCGCGACATTACTGCCGAAGAGATTTTTGACAAGCCGTTGAGCTATGGGATTGCACCGTTTAACATCAGCGTTGCGGCCTATAACCTGCCGATTGAACTTTCCGTTCCAGAAAGCGTCAAACCCGGTGAAGAGCTTAAAATCGGCTATAAAACTCCTGAAGACGCAGACATCTTTTTATGGGGTGTAAATACGGGGATTTTGCAGGTTTCGGACTATAAGCTCCCCTCGCCACTTGAGTTCTTTATCCCGAAAAAGGCGCTACAGGTGGCGACACGGCAAATTCTCGATTTGGTACTGCCAGATACGAAACTGGCTTTACAGCTTGCCGCGGCAGGCGGCGGTGCTGATGCCGAAGATGACGTGATGCTTTTGAAAATGCTGAACCCGTTTGCCCGCAAACAAAACAAGCCGGCAGCATTTTGGAGCGGACTGCTAAAATCACGCCCTGAAGAACAGTTTTTCAGCTATACCGTTCCCGATACATTTAACGGCGAGATGAAAATTATGGCGGCGGGGATGAATGCCGGCAAATTCGGAGCAGTGGAAAAAAGCGTATTGGTGCGCGGCGACTTTGCGCTGACACTGACCGGTCCTCTTTATGCTGCGCCCGATGATGTGTTTGAAGCCGGCGCGGCAGTCAGCAACCTTATTAAGGGAAGCGGCATGGCTTATAAAGTGCGGCTGTCGGTTTTGGCGACGGATGGACTGGAAATTTTGGGTGAAAACAGTCGTATTTTAGAGATTGATGAAAATGGTGAAAGTTCTGTTTCTTTTAAGCTTAAGGCGCTTAACAAACTTGGCGCACAGACGATTACCTTTACGGCGGAGGCGGTTGATTCTCCGGAACAGCACACCTCTATGGCGCTGGAAACGGGGATTCGTCCGGCCGTGCCGTTTGTAACCGATGTGACAGCCGGTAAAGCCGCGCGGCAGGTTACGCTTAAAAACTTTGTTAAAGAGTTTTACCCTTACCAGCGGTCGCAAAAGGTCTATGCCTCGGCTTCTCCGCTGATATTGGCTAAAGGGCTGCTGCAATATCTCGGGAAATACCCGCACTATTGCACCGAACAATCGGTCAGCAAAATCTTTCCGGCGATGGTGCTGCTGTTTAAGCTGCCGGCTGAAGATGCGGCGGCGTATATTAACAGCAAATTTGTGTATGACACATACGATGACGTGCTTGCAAAACTTATTGACCGGCAAAAGGCAGACGGCGGATTTGCTATGTGGGGCGGAACTTCTTTGCAGAGCGATAAATTTGTGTCGGTTTATGCGCTGGAGTTTTTAACCGCAGCGAAAAAATATGGCTTTAATGTGCCGAAAGGCGTGTATGACGGGGCAATCCGCTTTGCCAAAACCGTAGCTGCAGAAGAGCCTGATGATGAAAACGATACGCTTGCGGCATATGCGGCATATGTTTTAACCGAGGCCGGCGAGGTGACGACAAACTACCTCTTAAACCTTGAGAATGTGCTGCAGCGGAATTGCGGCGACAAATGGAAATCTACACTTAACGGCGTGTACATTGCTGCCGGCTATCAGCTCTTACACAATCCGAAAAAGGCGCTACCGCTGATTAAACGCTATAAATTCGGGTGGTCGGACCTTTCTAATGCGCGATATATTTATATTGCAAGCAAAGTTTTCGGCGGGCAGAATATCCTTAACAGCGTGCAGGATGTTGAAAAGCTTTTGCAACCGCTGGAAAAACAAGATTTCAACACCATTTCTTCGGCGTTTGCCATTTTGGCTTTAAGCGAAATCGGGCAAAACGAAGCGGCGGACGATATCCGGTTTGACGGTGCAGCCGCAGAGCAAAACGGGCTTTACGGCGCGGCAGAAGTGACGCCGGCGGTTATGGAGCTAAAACTTGCTGCGGACAAACCGTTTTTCTATACTGTCGAGCAGGAAGGCTTTGCGGTTAATCTGCCGGAAAAAGCTGTTGCAAACGGCTTGCAGATGGCAAAAAAGCTTAAAGCTCCGAAAGGCAAAACTCTGAATACGCTTGAACTTGGCGATGAGGTGACGGTGGAAATAACGGTCAAGAACACCAGCAGAGAATATATCAGCAATGTGGCTTTAACAGACTTGCTTGCAGGCGGAGTTGAGATTATCCGCGGGTCGATTGAAAGCAATGACTATCTTTCCCATAGCGAGGCCCGCGAAGACCGGATGCTGGCGTATTTTGATATGGGAATGCGCGATACGATTACTGTTACTTACAAAGTCAGGGTGACGGCACAAGGCGATTTTGTGGTTCCGGCGGCATATGCCAACGCGATGTATGACCCGAAAATTTCAGCCAATACCCTGCCCGACCGGCTGGTGATTGAGTGATGAAGCGGCGGGCATTGCGGCTGCGGGCGATAACGGCGGGCAGTATATTCCTTGCTGTTCTCGGCTTTCTGTTTTGCCCGAAACCGGATTTGCTGGAACCTTATACCTTTTCGCGCGCGGTATTTGACCGTGAGGGCAATCTGCTCAATTTATCACTTTCGTTAGATGAAAAGTATCGTCTGTTTGTGCCGTACAAAAAGATTAACGAACACACGAAAAAAGCGCTTTTAACCTATGAAGATAAACGGTTTTTCAGCCATTTCGGCGTGGATATCCCGAGCCTTGCGCGGGCAGCAGCGGCAATGATTGCGGGCGGGCGCAGACAAGGGGCTTCTACCCTTACGATGCAGGTGGCTCGACTCAGGTGGCGGCTTGATACATCTTCCCTTTGGGGTAAAATGCAGCAGATTTTGCGAGCATTACAGCTGGAACGACACTACAGCAAAGAAGAAATTTTGGAGGCATACTACAATCTGTGCCCGATGGGCGGAAATATTGAAGGCATTGGTGCGGCGGCACTCATTTATTTTAACACCGAAGCTGACAAACTTAATCTGCCGCAGGCGGCAGCTCTTGCGGTTATCCCTCAAAATCCTGAAAAAAGGCATCCGCTTAAAACCGGCGGGCAGCAGCGGATTGCGGCAGCCGTGCAGCGGCTGAAGACACTCTGGAGCACAGCATACGGCAATGAAACGACGCTTGACCTGCCGGTGTTGTTTGAAAAACATCTGCCGAAAACAGCAATGCACACCGTGCAGCGTGTTAAGCGGCAGACGACAAGCGGCAACATCCGTACTACAATTGATGGCGTTTGGCAGCACAAACTGGAACAAGCGCTGCGTTCTTATATTGATAAACAGCGCGTCCTCGGGGTACGCAATGCTGCAGCAATCATTGTCAACAAGCAAACAATGGAGGTTATTGCCGAAGTTGGTTCGGCGGATTTTTTTGACAAAGAAATTTCCGGACAAGTTGACGGTTTGACTTCCCTGCGTTCTCCGGGGTCAGCTTTAAAACCGTTTATTTATGCGCTGGCGCTGGAACAAGGGCTTATTCACCCGCTGTCGCTTGTGCGCGATGTGCCGGAAAACTATGGCTTATATACGCCTGAGAACTTTGACCACGACTTTAAAGGGCTGATTAACGCTACTGAGGCCTTAGTGCAAAGCCGTAACATTCCGGCGGTTGAGTTGTTGCAAAAACTTTCGGCGGACAGCTTTTATAATTTATTGCAAAAAGCCGGCATTCCGAAGCTTAAACCGGCAAGGCATTATGGTCTGGCGTTGGCGCTTGGCGGGGCGGAAGTGACAATGCAAAATTTGGCAGAGCTTTATGCAATGCTCGGCAATCAGGGAAGGTTTCGGCGGCTGCGCTATTTTGCAGGAGAAGCAGAAAGTCTGGCCGTGCCGCTGCTTATGCCGGAAAGTGCTTTTTTAACCTTAGAGATGCTTAAGACTAATCCGCCGGTTGACCGGCACGCCCTGCCCTATCTTGTCAGCCACGATGGTTATAATGTGGCGTGGAAGACGGGAACGTCTTTCGGCTTTCGTGATGCGTGGAGTGCTGGAATTGCAGGCGATTATGTGTTTGTCATCTGGCTTGGCAATTTTGACAACACGCCGAACAATGCGCTTGTGGGACGCGAGACGGCGGCTCCGCTGATGTTTGCACTTATCCGGCAGATGGCAGCGGACGGCTTGGTCAGGCAAGACACTCCAGCTTTGGAAACATTGGAACTAACGAAGGCGGATATATGCCTTGCCACTGGTGAACTGGCAAATGAGGACTGCGAAAAGACAGGCAGCACTTATTTTATTCCGAACATCACGAAAACGCCTTATAAGAACATCACACGCAAAATTCCCATTGACAAAAAAAGTGGCAAACGTGCCTGCCGGCATATGCCGCCCCTAACCGAGTTGAAAGCTTACCAATTTTGGGATTCGGAAATTTACCGGATTTACGAGCAGGCGGGAATCCGGTTGAACCGGCCGCCCGAATTTGCGGAAAACTGTGCAGAAGTATCGACGGCACTATCGGGAAAAGCGCCGGTGATTAAATCGCCGGCAGACGGCAGCGTTTTAATTGCACACAGTTACGGGCAAAAGCTGACACTTTCGGCAGAGCTTGATGCAGACGCGGCGGAAACGCTCTGGTTTGTTAACGATGTCTTTGCCGGAAAAAGCGGGCGGTATCAGAACCTTGAAATTGCTTTACCCGTCGGGAAAGCGATTATCCGTGCTGTTGACAATCTGGGACGGACGGCGGCTGTTTCAATTACCGGCAAAAATATTTTACATTTAAATTAAGATTTTTTTAATTTAAAGGCTTATATTTTGGAGCAATAACATTATTTAGGAGAGTATGATGAAAAAACTGATTTTAGGAGCAATGATGGTTATGAGTGCGGCAACGGCAAACGCGGCTGATATTAAGCTGAATACGCCGGAAACAAGCGGCGGTATGCCGTTAATGGAAGCTATTAAGGTCAGACGGTCGGGGCGGATGTTTGATACGAAAATGCTTTCAGACCAGCACTTGTCTAATTTGTTGTGGACAACGTGGGGAATTAGCTCTGAAGACGGCAAGCGCGTGGTTCCGACGGCGCGCAATTTGCAGGATATGGAGCTGTATGTGTTGTTGCCGACGGGCGTTTATGTGTATGATGCAAAGAATAACGTTTTGACGCAACAGTCGGACAAAGACTTGCGCGAGGTTGTCGGTAAAGAGCAAAAATTTGCACTTGAGGCGCCGGTACATTTGCTCTTTGTGACCAAAGACAAGAAATATGGCGAGATGCACGCCGGCTCAATGTATCAGAATACCAGCCTTTACTGCGCCTCTGAGGGGCTGAAGTGTGTGGTGCGCGGGCTTTATGACAGAGCAGAGCTTAAAGCAGCCTTAGGGCTTGATGGTGATAAAGAAGTGGTGATGACCGAAGCTGTCGGATATGCAAAACAGCAATAAGTGAATCAAATCAAAAAAGCAGAGTCGGATAAACCAACTCTGCTTTTTTTACTTACGCAATTGGCATAATAAAGCGCACATTCCAATGACGCGGGCGGTTTGACTGCGATGTAGCGGATAAGTACCCTTTGCTACAGTCAAGAGGTTTTCCACCAAGTTCCCACAAGGCTGTATTGACCCGCTCAACGCCGGCATTTCTTACTTCCAGCCAATGCTTATCTTCCGGAACTATCCATCTTTTGCCGGCAGGCGCTGATAACTTTGAAGCTTGTTTTTGCGCCTCATTGATTTCAACATCTTGCCCATTGTTGTTAAGCGAGAGGATGAATCCGTCCCTGTCTTCGTTAAACACCAGTCCCAGAACTTTGCCTTTGTATGTTGCATACTTCATACCATTGCTGGTTCTGTCATACTCAATTTCACCGGACGGCGGCGACGTAGTACTCGGAACATCGTCTTCTCCGCAAGGAGACTCATTGTTTGTGATTGCTGCGGACGGTAAAGCTTTTTTCACATCGTCTAATGTGACACCCAGTGTCTGCATCAGATTAATTACAGCTTTTACATTTGTATTCATAATGCTTATTTTTGAGAGTTAATAATTCGGATAATAGTATTTTTAAACTTTCTAACAGATTGCCGCGTCGCTATCGCTCCTCGCAATGACTGCCAGCGGCAGGTGCCGCTATAAACGCCCTGCCCGTATGTATGGCAATTGGCGAGGCGGCAGTGCCGGCAGCTGTTTGCGGGCAATTTGCAAGTGCGGATATTTCGTTTTTAATTCTTGTTCTTTATCCGTTGCGTCTGCCGGCAATTCTATGGTTATCGGCAGATTTGCCGTACAAGGCGGCAACTGCAAATCTGTTTCTTTGCCGATTTTTATCTTTTTAATAACATTAAATTGCTCGGATTTCAAGTAAATTTTTCCGGTGCTGCTCATTACTTCTTCACCCCAATCTATTTCTATAATTTCTACCTCCCCTTTGGTTCGGGACAAGTCTATCTCGGTTAAATGCGGAGAGAGATTAAACAGATGCAGGCTTGAAAAACTTTCGGACATAACCAGACGCTCCAATTGTGGCAGTTTAAGCTGCATAGAGGTGGCAACTTTTAAATGGCGTATGTGCGAAAAGTCCAGTTCTTTAACGTGGGCGTTGGACGCGTCCATTAAGAATATATTCAGCTCTTCAACGCACAGCGGTTTATTATCTTCGGGCAGAAAATCTAATTTTAATGATTTCAGGTGCGGATATTGCCTGAGATCTAGCGTTTTTGGAGAAGGCGTATCTTTTCCACGCCGGATATCCAGCTTTTCGATATTTTCAGGAGGATTAACCACCTGTTCCAAATCAAGTGACAGTTTGTTTAAGCTGGTGCATTGAGATAAATCGATGATGGTATTATCGGAAAAACTGGTAAATTGCAAACTCAGCTCTTCTAAATTTTTATAGCTGGAAAAATCAATCGGATTTATCGCTCCAAATTTGATTCCGGTTAAATTTATTTTTTCGATATCTTCCCGAAATTTTAATTCTTTTAGTGCCGAAAGGGTTGTAAAATTCATTAGATAACCGCCTAATGCCGGAAATGCGGTGCTAACCTTTTCGCCCGCTCTTTCGCCTGCAGTTATTAGGAAATATATTTCATTTAATGCATCCTGCTCTAAAACCCCAAAAGTTTTGCGCGGAGATTGAGATAAGTCTATGCGCTCCAACAGAGGATAAGCAGAATGTGAGCCTGTAAATTCTTTAATGTTTCCTGAGGTTTTGATTTCCTTTAATTTCGGGAACGTGCTTTCAAAAAAATTTACATTAGATATTGAAGGATATGAGGCAAAATCAAATTTTTCTATATTCTCAAAAGTCCCTTCACTTAATTCCAGTTTTTCCAGACTGGGCAAATTCAACTGTGAAAATAAATCACAAGAACCCTTTAATGTTAATTTTTGTAACTGATGCAGGCTTTTTGTTTCAAGCACACGGCCGTTAAATGTTCCTCCGAAGCATATTTCTTTGCTGACGGGCGGAATTTTGGTCAGGCTATTAAAGTTTCCGTTCAATGTAAGCTCTTGTAAGGTTGTGCCTTCAATTACTGCCAAATCCGGCATATTTCCAGTTATCGTTAATATGCGGATATTTGAGGGGAGCACTATTTTTCTTGCCTGAGCATCTTTTTTTAATTCTATGCAAACCTCTTCGCCAGACAGTTTTGATAAATTCAGCGTCTGTTCGGCCTGCCCATTTTGATAAATAAGGTTTATTTTTTGCAAATTACCGGCTGTAGCCAAATGCTGTATTGTTTTGGGCATTATCGCGCCGATGACGGTAACTGTTTTGAATTTTATACAGCTGAAGTTCAGACATTTTATCCGGTTTGCCTTAACTCTGACGGCTTCAAAAACAATTTCCGTATCTTTTTGAAACACGCCAAAAATATCGCGCAGTGTCCCTTTAGTATCTTTTAAAAAGCCGATATTGTTTTTTTCTGATAACGGAATATCAGGGTAATTGAGTATTTCTTCATCGGTGTTTAAATGAAGCAACGTTTTGACCAGACAGCGCGTGGCTTTAATGTAAGCCATATCAACAAGGCTGTCTTTAAAGCCTTTGATTTGTTTGATTTTCCCATCTTGAAACTCAATGGTGGCGTGCGGCACAAACTCAGTATATTCATCCCCATTATCACGAAGCGAATAAATTTGCGTGGTGCCGTTTTTTACTTTGTCAGAATATGTGGCTACGCAATGCTCCATTTCCGTTCCCTCATATTGCAACGCTTCTTTTGTGAGCAAGCGAACGGCTTGCGCCTGATATTCGGGATAGGACTCAATAACTTCTATACCTTGACGGCTCTTTTGCAGGTTTTCTTCTAATTTTTCATTGTTTTGATTCAACACGTCAAAGTATTCGTCTGCAACAGCAAGAACATCATCAAACTCCGGCAGTTCCTTATACAGACCGGTAAAGTAACGCCCGCCGACAACGCGGTGCGGATAATGCTGAATATAAGAGGATACATAGTCTTTGATGTGGCTTGCCTGTTGGTATAAGATGGAATTGCAAAATTCATCCACATTCAGCGTGACAGTACCGTCCTCATTTATATGATACGCTTCAGGGGAGGATTTGACAAATGCGGCAAGCAGATATTTTTTCAAGAGGCTCTGAGTACAAGCGTATACTTTTGCCTCTTCGGAAAGCTCTGAAAACGGCGTGAGGTTTTTCTCTTCTTTATAAACTTTCAGCAATTCGGTTTTGGCGCGGATAAGCTGATTAAGACGGAGACCGTATTCTTTTTTATTATCTTTTTCTGCGGCTTTTCTGATTTTGATTTTATATTTCTCAATCTCTGCTTTCATCTCGCGCAGGCGGGTTGAAACGGCGGCAATCTTTTGCTTGCGGCGCTGTTTGGACGCAGATGCCTCGTCTTGATACTCTTTTATGCTATGAACCGTGTTTGCTGAAAAAAGACCATCTATGGCTTTTAAAAATTCCGGATAGTTGATTATTTGTCGTTTCATTTTGCCTTTATTCCTTTACGAACCGGAAATATAGCACGGTTTATTTTGAAAATCAACAAAAATGTGACAAATTTTATTTTTTGTACGATATATATTTTTTTAACTGTATTCCCCTTCCAAGGGGGGAGGAGATTTAAAGAGCAAATCTGCACGGCGTATCATCGAAGTTCAAACAGCTCCTTGCCGACGCCGCAGAGCGGACAGCGCCAATCTTCGGGCAACTGTTCGAACGGAATGTCGCCGTCATAAACATAGCCGCACAAGGTACACGTCCACTGTTTAAAACTTGCTTTTTCTGCTTTGGGAGCATTACGGTTGGCAAAAGACTTTAAGCATTCTTCTTTCATCTCATCACGATAATGCTTATAAGTCAGCGGTTCTCCCTCTTTAACATCAAACGCATTTTCGACCTCGGCAATAAAAACCGTATTATTCGGATAAACCAATTTGTCTATAACTTTGGCACGGATTTTGGCAAGAGCTTTCGGAATATACGGCAACCCCTCTTTCAACTCATACGGCACATTTGCCCACTTATCGACATCGCGGCCGGACTGAAAACCAAAATTTGCAACGACATACGGGTCGGTGTTTTTAGGAAGCACGCTAATGCCTAATTCGCCGCTTTCTTCAATACATTCTTTGGTATGGCTTGTATTCATACACGATACAATTATCAGATTCGGCAAAACGGAAATCTGGCTTACGGCATCCACAAGCGAGCCGCAAAACTTACCGCCGGCTGCAGCCGACAAAACGTATAGTCCGTTTGAGAGGGTATATAAAGCTTCCTGCATTTCGGCACTCCTTTTTTTGATATAAAGTATATAAACGCGACGAATCGCATTTCAAGATTTTAATTGTTTTTCTGTATTTTTAATTATCTACACGCCTTTTTCTTCATCAGTATACATAATATATTATTTGTATGGTTGATATTTATTGAATAACACCCTTTTAAATTGTATAATTAAGCAAATTTCAGAGGAGGTATTTAATGAAAAAAAGCATATTGTATTTACTTTGCGGGCTAATGGTAACTTTATCTGTTGTTTATCCGGCACAGGCGTATTGGAATGATGATGACGACGATAACAATATTGCCCGCGATGCGCAGGCGCGCACTTATCGGCGCGAGGGCAATATCATATACAGAAGTGACGGAACAACCTTTTACCAATCCGGCAACACGATTAGCGGCAGTGATGGCAGCTACTGGCAGCAATCCGGCAACACTTATTATCAAGACGGCAAAGAAAAATGCCAAGAGATAAGAGGTGTGATTATTTGCGAACGGTAGAAACTATTCTGCGGCAGACTGAACAAAACCATCCAATCTGACACCCTGAGCCGCAGACCAGCCCATTGTGTATTCGTCTTTAGCACAAATAAGCGGAATAACCACATCTTTGAAACCGAATTTTTCGCGACAGGCATTTAACAATGCTTTACCATCTGCGGTGTTCAAGTCAACTTTAACGACAGCTGCATTATCTGAATATTTGCTGTTGATATACTCCAATGCTTTGGCGCACATCGGGCAGCTTTCCACATACATCACATAAACGCGGTTATCTGCCAGCTTTGCAGCAGTTTGCCCCTGAGCTTCGGCTGCAGCAGGTGATGGTTCGGCTGCGGTTTGCACCGGTTCGTTTTTACCGGCTGAAAAATATGCGCCGGCAGCAACAGCTATAACGACAGCAACGGCGGCTAATACTTTTATTTTGTTCATTTTATTCTCCTTATCTACTTAATAACATTAGACGGTATTTTACGCCTGAAAATCCGGTTTGACAACTTCTTTTTTATTTATTTCACAAGTTGAAAAAGCTTTTACCGGTTATTAACATTTTTAAAGTTAGAAGATATGTATATAAAATAAGGAAACTGACGATGAAAAAGATTTTGTTTTGCTTAATGGCAGCAATGGTTGTTTCGGCTTGTCAGGTCGGGCAGCTGGCGACACTTTATAACGATAAAAACTCTATTGAACAAGACGGCGTGCGCGTGGATGCCGCAGGGCTGCCGATTACGGGAGTTTACCAAAAATACAGCCCTTCTATGCGGCTGATGGAAGAAGTGCATTATGTAGACGGCGTTATTTCCGGCGAATATACGGCTTACAATAACAAAGGAAAAGTTATCTTAAAGGCACAATACAGAAAAGGCGAACCACACGGAAAAACAACCGAATATTATGCCAACGGCAGAGAAAAAGAAATTTCTTATTATCGCAAAGGCAAACTTGTGGGCAGACAGCTTGCCTATTATGATAACGGTGACTTATTACGCAAAGGAAGTTACAAGAACGGACTTAAAAACGGCGTGTTTGAAGAGTTTTACCCCAATGGAGCGGTTAAAACTTCCGTTACATACCGCAATGGTGTGCAGCACGGACCGGCGCGGATGTATACCAAAGACAATCACCTGACGAACTACACCGAATATGCGGATGGCGTGCGCGAAGGGGTAGCTTACAGTTATTATAATAATGAAACGCCACACATTTTTGCATACCGCAAAAATGACAAGCTCGACGGGACGGCAAAGGTTTTTAATACGCGTGGCGAGCTTGTGGAGCTGATTACCTATCAAGACGGGGCTGAAATCAGAAGAACAAAGTTTACTGACAAATAATATGTGGATAATAGCCTGATTGCGGTTGTTTGGACGGCGTTTTTTGAGTATGGTTTCATAAATGGTATGATGTACTGAAAGACTAACTTTATGATACTTTTTGAACGGACAAAAAACGGCAATATTCGCGAGATTACCTTGTTTGGTTTTAAATTCAGCTATACGAAAAAGCCAAAATTGCCGCCGCATATCAATAAGGCGGCGATTTTGCCTGAAATTGAGAGTTTTGACGGTTTGGGATTGACAACGGAGAAACGGACACCGCGGCTGATTGTGTCGCTGACCTCGTTTCCGGAGCGGACGCCGGAAATTCATTTTACAATCTATTCGCTTTTAACCCAGACGGTCAAGCCCGATGAAGTTATATTGTGGCTGGCCACAAGCCAATACCCTAACGGGCTTGATGATTTGCCTGAGATATTGCGCAGGCTTATGAAATGCGGACTAAAGATAAAATGGTGCGAGGATTTGCGCTCGTATAAAAAACTGCTGCCGGCACTTAAAGAATATCCTGACGATGTGATTGTGATTGTTGATGATGATGTTTATTACCCCGCTGACTGGCTCGAAAAGCTTTACGAGGAACATCTAAAAGACCCGCATACGGTTATCGGGCACAGGCTGCACCACATTCGCCTTGACAGCGATGGCAAGCCCCTGCCCTATCGGCAATGGAAGAAAAACACGACGCAGCTTAAGCCCTCATACCGCAATTTTCTGACCGGCTGCGGAGGGATACTCTATCCGCCGCACAGTTTATACAATGACGCTTGTGATATGAATTTGGTGCGCCGGCTTGCGCCTTTTGCCGACGATATCTGGTTTTGGGCAATGAGCTTGCTTAATAATGTTAAAATTAAAACCTTTAAGGGGCGTTACCGCAAGGTATTGCTCGTAAACCCCGAACGGGAATTACGGCAGACCGAAGAGCTGACACTTACGAAGCTTAATATTGCCGGCGGAGGCAATGATAAGCAAATGGCTGATGTGCTCGCGCATTACCCCGCGTTGTTGGAAAAGCTGAAAGAGGATTAAGATGACGAAAATTACGATTGCATATGCGCCAGATTTAAACTTCGTACCGCTGACGCTGGCTTCGATGGCGTCGGTGCTGGCGAATGCTGCGGATGACGATAAGATTGAGTTTGTGATCTTACACAACGGGCTTGATGATGAGCACCTGCTGGCTTTTGCAAAACTTCAGGGCATCAAAAGCTATGCACTTACATCGATTAAAGTGGACTGCGCGGTGTTTGAAGGCTTTCCGAATGCAAACTGGGTGACTGCGGAGGCTTGGTTTCGCTGTTTGCTGGCTGATTTGTTGCCAAACCATCAGAAAGTGCTATATCTTGACTGTGATACGATTGTACGTTCGTCCCTTTCGGAGTTGTTTGCGATTGATTTGGGGACGCACTTTGCGGGCGTGATTGAGGATGTATCCAAATCGCATAAAAATGCGGGGCGGATTGCCTTAAAAGACGGATTTTACTTTAATTCAGGCGTGATGTATATCAATCTTTGCCTTTGGCGGCAGGTAGACTTTTTCCACACGCTCAAAGAGATGGTGCTGGAAGATTTCAGCATCGGCAATGACCAAGACGCATTGAACAAGGCTTGTGACGGACGCAAACTGCGCCTTTCTCCGAAATTTGACTATATGCACGTTTGGTGGCGCAAAAATACGCCGGACTATGATGCGGATTATTTAAGAGAATATGAGAGCGCAGCGAAAAATCCGGTGATTGTACATTTTACAGGCGTTAAACCAAATCATCCTGATTGCGACAATAAATTTACAACGGAGTTTTTGCGCTATGCAGCGATGGTGCCGGAATATTCCGACCTGCAACAAAAAATCGGCGTTATAAAGGCAAGCGACCGCAAACCGAAAGTACCGTTTTACAAGCGATTACTCTGGGTTGAAAAAGCTGCTGACAGGAAACATTTATATATTTATTTTCTGGGGCTGAAGCTTAAGGTGGCAGTATAATATTTGCTTCTTTACTCTTGTGAGATTGCCACGGCTTGCGATGCAAGCCTCGCAATGACGTAAGAAAAGAAAGGGATTGCCACATCGTTTCACTCCTCACAATGAGTGCCAGCGGCACGGGCATAACGTTGGGCTGCGGCGAATTGAAAGAATGTATTGCTACACGCGGGCTTTGTTTTTTAGGAGTCATTGCGAGGAGCGATAGCGACGCGGCAATCTTTGGTTTTGTTTGTTATCGCATGGTTTATGGATTGGTGGCAGCGCCACGGGCAACATAGCGCTTGTGCCTTACGGCGGCGCTCGCTATGCCTCACGGGGAAAACGGGGAATAAGAATGGTTTATTTTCCTATGCTTTTACGCGAAATTTTAAGCCTAATATACTGATTACTTTGTATTTTTGGATACCTTTAACCGTGTAGCGGATAGAGAAAAGGTTGTCTTTTAAGGTATAGGGTTTAATAAAATCCGTAAAGAGGCGGTTAGCTTCGGCCGGGAGTTTTTGAGCGCATAGCGCCAAATATTCGGCGCGGTTTTCTACAGGAACGCGGCGGTAATGAATTGCGGCCAGTCCTGCCGCGTTGCAGGCAAAAAGACTCGGCAACGGGTTTCTGTTCTGTTCTCTTCCCTCCCATTTCCCTATCAGGACAGCGATTTCTGCCAGAAAGAGCGGTACGGCAAGATTTACCTTTGAGGGGGAATGCGTCAGTGATGAGGCGCGTACAAAATAATTATATAGTGCGTCAGGCAGACAGACGGCTGTTTTGGCTTTTAACCTTGCCGCGATGGAGAAATAATGATCTTCGGCGGCGCGACCGTCTGAATAATAAATATCGTTTTCAAGCAAAAATGCGCGGCGGCAGAGTTTGTTCCACCCTGATGTAATACCTTCAAATACATATTCGGGGTAATCTGCGGCGCAAAAGCCCTTATTGGCTGCCACGGCTGCAAAGCCTTGTTTTTCTTTGGTTTTACCGCTTTTTTCATTATAGATTTTAACGCCGCACTCAACTATATCTGCGTTTTGTTCAATGGCGGCGGTGTACATTTTGGCAAACATCTCCGGCTCTGCCCAGTCATCAGGGTCAACAAAGCCTACATATTCGCCGGTGGCCGCTTTAATCCCGTTATTACGCGCCACGCCGGGGCCGGTGTTTGTCTGGTCTATGATTTTTATGCGGTTGTCTTTAGCCGCATATTGTTTTAAAATCTCCAGAGAATTATCCGGAGAGCAGTCATTTACACAGATGATTTCTATTTCTTTTAAAGTCTGATTAAGCAGACTCTCCAAGCATTTTGGCAGATAGGCGGCAACATTATAGACAGGCAAAACAACCGAAACTTTTGGCTCGAACATTACATTTTTCTCCTCACAAACAGTTTGAAAAAATCAAACGAGCGATGAACTGCCCAAAATGAAACAGCGACCTCTTTCATTTTCAGTTCCTTACATATCCCCAAACGATGGTGACCCTGAAAAATCTGGTCTTTCACCCCCAGACAGCGGTTCAAAACCAGCAGAATCGGGTCGTTACGGTCAAAACCACGATTTTTTAAGGAATTATACAAATCAGTCCAACGCTTATGTTTTTCTTCTGCGCTCATTTGCCAACGCTTATTTGTCCATTCATACGCATTTTGGGCATTACGCTCGCCGCGGAGAACGTGGTTATCATACAAGCATTGGAGAGGTACGGTATAAACCGCGGGCGATATGATATAATGCCTGCGTTTAATCTTTTTATTGAGATTGATAAAAAAGCTTTTTAATTTCGGAAATGACTGATAAGCCAGACGTACCGGCAGATACTCATCCGCCGCCGCGGCAACATCCCCTGCCCCGCTTATCAGGAAATCGCCGTTTTCAGCGTCCAGAAAGAGTGTGATTTCACCGTTGTCGGGTATTATCCCCTTTTTATGCGGCAACTTTTGCAGCTCGGCGGTTTTGATAAGATAGATGTCCGAAGAAAAAGCCAGCATTATGCTTGTTTTCCTTTAACATCACCGATTTTAGTGCCCATTTTGAGCGGTGTGCCGGTTTTTAATTTTTTATCAAAGCCGACTTTGCCTTTCGGGAAAACGCAAACGACTGTGCTGCCCAGTAAGAAACGCCCGAGTTCATCACCTTTTTTGAAAGTGATATTGTCTTTGCTGTAATCGTAAATTGTTTTTTCCTTGCCGACAGACGGCGCTATTACTCCGGCAAAAACGGTTTCTATGCTCGCAACAATCGTGGCTCCGACCAATACAACTGCAAAACGCCCGATTTTATCGTTCTTAAAAAAGCAAACCACCCGTTCGTTGCGTGCAAACAGATTATCAACATTTTTAGCAGTTAAAGGATTAACCGAAAACAAATCTCCGGGGATGAAAACCATTTTTTCAAGTTTGCCCGCAAACGGCATATGCACACGGTGATAATCTTTGGGCGAAAGGTAAATGGTGGCAAATTCGCCGGATTCAAAATCTTTAGCGTCTTTCGGGTCTCCTCCCAGCAGAGCTTCGAGGCTGTAATAATGCCCTTTGGCCTGAAGCACGGCGTCTTTATAAATCTCACCCAATTCGCTAACCGTACCATCTACCGGAGAAACAAGAGCCTCTGCCTCGGCCGCAATCGGGCGGGCGCCTTTTTTCAGCGCACGGGTAAAAAACGCATTAAAGGTTTTAAACTCATTTACATCCTTGACTTCAACATCTTTCATATCAACATTGTAATATTTGATGAAATTTTCAACTATCCAAGTCGTTCCTTTGCCCAGCTCTGCCGCGGCCAGTTTGCCGACAGCACGAGAGAGCAGCTTTTTGGGCAGGAAATATTGGATGTTTACTTTCAGTTTATCGACCATTGAGGGCATTTGTTTTCTCCTTATAACAATATAACCGAGCATAGCATTCAGGCAACGGTTGTCAACCAAAAACGTCAGCACAAAAAAAATCGGGGAAAACCCCGACTTTTAAATTGTAACGCTTATACGTTTTAGTTGCAGCGTTTTGCCCGTTCGTACAAAACAGCAGACACTATCTCACCCAGATTTTGCCAATAGGCATACAGATAATGAATAAGACACTTGCGGAAATACACATCTTCCCCGCCATTATCTCCGGTGCTTACCGAGTAATTGGCAAAATGGTAATGCTTGGCAACTATATCTACAGGAAGAGTGTTGTTTTCACCCCAATCGTGCAGATTAAAGCTGTTAACAGCCAGAATATCCGTGCATTCTTCTGCGGCACTGAGCTTTTCGTACAGAGTGTTGTAAATCATCCCGAACGCATCTGAATCACAATCAAAAACATAATGCCAGTTTAGCAATATTTTTATGATTGTTTCAGCGGAGAGGTGAAACGCCACTTCCGAATTGTAATACGGCCATTCGTAAAAGGTTATGTCCGTATCTTCTTCCGCGGGGTAACTCAACACATCAAGCGTATCCAGAAAAGCGGTAGTCAGACTGTCTGACTCAAACTCAAAGAATTTGAGCGCATAAGCCGGAGACAATATACACTTTTCCGTTTTTTCAAAAACATATTCACCTGTTTCATCTGCATAGCAAATATATTGCTTTAGCGGAACGGAGGCGCCGGTTGTTTGCAGCAGAAAGTAATAATTATCTGCATCCATACGCCAGCTGTTTAAGAGGTCTACCGCCTCTTGCGGTGTGAGTCTGCCTTCTCTTGAAAGCAGCTCGCGTGCTTGAATATAATCCATATCTAAAAAATTTTTGTTCTGTATGGGATATTAACAGACATCTATTTTTTTGTCAAGTGGCAGCGCCACCTGCAACGATTAAATTTTCAACCAGTTGAGAGTATGCATAGCTACGCGCATATTTTTTATTGTGCAGCAATGGCAGCGCCACCTGCAACGATTAAATTTTCAACCAGTTGAGAGTATGAAGAGCTACGCGCATATTTTTTACTGTACAGCAATGGCAGCGCCACCTGCAACGATTAAATTTTACTCTTTAACCGTGAAAGCACAGAAAATTTCTTTGGTCAGAGCGGTGCGGGAAAGGACATTTTTCATTCCCTTAGAGGTGATGGAAGCGTATTTGCCGACATAAACCTGCGCGACATCGGGAGCATTGACTGCATCTTCAAGCTCGGCAAGTGTTTCAACCTCTTTGGTACCTTTGAGATTTTTTATCACTTCTTCTTCGCCTTTGGCCTGAAGCGGATACACGCGGCAGCCCTCAAACTCTTGATACGGGCGTGCCAGCACGGTTTGCAGAATGATGCTCTCAATCTCGTTTTTATCCATAAACTTTTCCATTATTATCTCCCTTTTATGTTTTTTGCCATAACCTGTTGCAGGGTTTGATTGTCTTCATAACCGATGTTGCTCAGCTGCACGGCATCACAAACGGCCAGTTCTTCGCCTGACAGGCCTTGCAAATATTGGCAATAGTCTTCAACTGTTCCTTCTTCGGCTAAATCTTTTTCGATACGCAACATCAATGAGGACACAATATCCGACGGTTTAACATTGCTGTCTGCACATTGGTCGGTCTGGTCTTTCAGGTAGTTTGCTATAAGTTTATAATCGCGCTCTGCATCGGCATCGCTTTTTTCGCGTTTTAAGTTCACAAACAAGACGCCGTTTTTGCTTAACTTGGCGCGGCAGTCATTTTCAACCTCAAAATTTGCCAAAACAAGCGTGTTTTGATTACCTTTGTTATAAATAATCGAGGCAAAGCCGATATTCTGATTTTCCTTGTCATTAACGAGAACGCTGGTGGTGAAGAAATTGTCGTCTTTGCCCAGTGCAATATGATGGCTTGTTTGATTGCCATATCCCTCGTCTAATTGCGGCTTTTCATCGGCAAACTTGCGGATGTTGTATTTGCGCATATTTTTATAAATCAGACTGTCGGCAAACTGTGCGGCACTTACCAAATCTTCGCGGTTAAGCTGCGTTTTTTCGGTAGAGGCGATATATGTTTTTAATAATGGCTCGTCTACGGTGGTTTCGATATCGTGGTTTGGCACGAGGATATGTTCCAAATCGTCTTCTTTAGCCAGCATTTTGGTTGCTTCAAGCAAGGTATCGTCATCAAACACGTCTTCCGGCAGCAGGTTTTCTTTATATTCGCGGTTGATGGAACTTATCAGAATTTCTTTTATATCATCAAGCGCAACATTCGGCAGGTCTTCGGGGCGGGCATTATATGTCTGTGCAACCGAATCTTCCCCGATATAGCCGGCATATTCGAATTTTAAGCCTTTGGCTGTCTGCACCAGAGATTTCCATAACCCCTCAATTTTGCCATAATCGGCTTGAGCGTCTTCCGAGTCTTTGAGCATATTGTTTATACTGTCGGGAATTATCATATCGTGCAGTTTGGCGGCGACTTCGTTTTCAAGCCGTGTGCCGCGCACCAAAAGCTGGTCTTTTTCGCGTTTGGCAATACGCTTGTTCATCTCCCAAGCGATTTCCTCCTGCGTTTGGGTGGTTTCTTTCTTCCCTAAGCCGGCAAATAATCCTTTGCCTTTTGTTTTGACTGTCGGATGGTTGATTTTAGAATGCTGGTAAAGCTTATAAACATAACGCAAATCAAGTACAACCTGATTTTGCAGATAATCGGTATAAGCTGTCGGCAGGCTGTCATCTTTAATGGCCTGACGGACAATATTTTCCGCCTCGGCGATTAAGCTGCCGTATTGGGTTGCAACCTGAATAGTACGGTCAATATGTTCGATATTAAACTTTTCTTCCTGCGGGATTTTCTTTTTCTCGGCTGCGGTTAAGCCGACGGTGCGCAGGTGCATTAAGGTTTTTGCCAGCTCTTCGGGACGCTTGTCAAAATAATCGGGGTCCATCATATAAACGTGATAAGCAGGAACACCGGTTAAGTGCTTTAACGTACGCGAGATAAAGTCAGCCTTTTCGGGGTCTGAAATCTGGCGGATATCAATGCCCATACCTTCACGGGAAATCATCGGTTTGGTCAGCTCCTTGGCACTTAACCCCATATCTTCGGTCGCATTATTTGCCGTGCCCAAAAACATAAACGTGTCGGGGATTTCAGTGCGGCGGATAACCATTTCTTTATCATCTTCGCCTTTTAATTTCAGCTCGTCGGCAGACGGCTCGGAGAAAAATGCCTGAATGCGCAACCACGCGTCTACGACCGGCCCGCGATTTGATTCATCGCGGATAACCATACGTCCGTAGTCCGGCGACTCGGGGTCTATCAATGCCTGCAATAACGGACCATTGCTGACAACAAAGCCTAAGGAGCTTGCATCTTTTTCATACTTAATCTCGGCAATTTCCATCACACGATCAAGCACCGCCTCCACATACGAGGAATCTTGCTTGATAGCGTTCCAGTCTACGGCGGTGATTTTTCTGCCGTCTCGGGTTTCCTGAGTGACAATTTCATTGCCGAACATTTTTTTCATATAAACTACGGCATTTTGAGAAAACGGATTTTCAGGGTCGTGATTGCCCATACGGATTGCAGCGTCTACTTTGCGCTGCTTGCGGGTCTGGTCTACGCTGAAAGTTGTTACCTTAAACAGCTCGTCGGGGTTATCAATATTATTACAGTCTACGATAATTGCGCCTTTGGGATGCACGAGTTCGCCGATGGCTCTGGACAGGAAAGTTTTACCGTTACCGGGGGCACCCATTGTGGTGTAGCCGTAGCTTTTGCTCTCGGCCGGTGTGCGGCTTTTATCAAGCCTTAGGAGCATTTCCGTCATATCTTTCATCATTGTCGGGTCAGTCACAACCTGCCGGATGAGGCGGCCATATATGCGGTCTTTGTCTTCGTCACGCATTGTGGGGATGTAAACGGCGTTTTCTTCATCGGCCAGCCAAGTGATTTCACCGGTCAGCTTGTCGGCAATCGGAATCGGATATGCGGGGGTTCCGAACTTGTGTCTGTATATTTTTGCCATTGCCATTCTCCTTTTTTGTCTTTTCGTTTATTATATCCTTTTTTGGCAATTTATGCAACCGGTTTTTATTTCTGTCTAACGCCATTTTATATTTTTTAGCGTATCAGTTATTAACTTTTGCTTAATGTCGTTGGTTTGCGGTGTCTTTATTTGGCTGTTTTTCATCCTTTTTTTCAACATTTCGGTAATCGCTGCGGGGATTTTCTCGGGACTGTCGATATCATCCACACAGTCGATTTGGGTTGAACCTTGCTTTTTGAGCTTATCTATCAGCGGTTTGGTATAATTGCGCCAGCCACCGTCAATGAAGAAACTGTCAAAGGTGATTTGTTCGTTTTTCTCCAACAGTTTTTCAATACAGCTGTTCACATCTACGCTGCCATAGTCGTTGTTGCCGCCGTCGGTAACGGAGAAGATGTGTGTAAAGCCGCTTTTAACGTGCGGATGTTCTTTCATATCATCAGAAACATCTATCAGCAGCTGACGAATAGCCGGCGTCAAATAATCATTGCAGCCGCCCTGCCCTCTGCGCACGCTCTCAAGCCTTTCGGCAATTTTTTTGGTGGGGTCATCCGGAAGCGCTACCGTTAATGGTATCGGCTCACCCATCATATAAATATATACGTTTATCTCTTTGAAACTGCGGGCGGCTTCATACAAAATGCAGGAGATTGCCAACGCATTTTCAAATGGGCTGCCGGTCATAGAGCCCGAACCGTCAATCAAGATACCGAAGTTGGATTGCGGAATTTGGATTTCTTTGATTATCTCGTCTTCGGAATATTTATAGCGCGTACGGAAACGCTCTAAATCTTTACGGGTAATGTTCGGGTCGCCGCGGCGGAGCTTTTGTTCGAGCGCAACGTGACGCTGCAGGTCTATTGTCCGCCCGCCCTGAACGGGGAGTTGGGTCATTTTCTCTTTAATCTTTTCGTGTCCGCGGCGTATGCTGTCTAGCTTGTTTTGTTTGATAATCTCGGCTATGAGTTTTTTGGCCTGCGCAATTTCATTGGCATATTGGGCGATATATTTTTGGTATTCGTCCCAATTGCCCTCGCGGTAAAAACGCGCAGCCTGCATTTCATCGCCTTTGAGCTTTTGCATTTGGTCTATGTCTATCAGTGTCGGATAGTCATTTTGCGGAATATAGTCTTCAAGATTATCGCCCTGCTGTTTGTTATTTGATTCTTTGGGATTTATCCCGCGGGCTGACTGCGGTTCTTTATTGTCTTTATTCTCGCCGTTATTATCTTTGTTTTGTTCGCTTTTTTCGAGGAGCTTTTTCAAATCTTGCAGGTTTTCGGCTTTTTCAAGCAGTTCGTTTATTTCTTCTTCCGTAAGTTTCGGGCGATATTGGCTCTCGGTATCCGGCAGTTCAAACTGCTCCATCGGCGGAAATCCTTCAGGCATACTGTTTGAGGCGCTTTCATCGGTTTCTCCCTGCTGTTCATCGCCTTGTCCCTGTTGCTGCTCTTGGTTATCTCCTTGTCCTTGCTGATTCTCCTGTTGCTGGTCTTGGCTGCTGCCCTGACCTTGCTGGCTTTCCTGCTGCTGGTCTTGTTGCCGCTGTTGGTTTTGCATTTGGCTTTGCTGTTGCTTATTCTGCTCATCAAACTGTTTTTCAGCTTCTTTATACAGCTCTTCCATATGGGGTTCGACAAACATATCAAAAAAATCATCAACCATTGCAGCACGGCGCTTGCTCATTGAAGCCATACGCGTTTTATACATTTTTTCATTCAGGTTTTTAAGCCGCGGGCTGGGCTGACTGGTTTCAAATTTATCACAAATTTCACGAATGCGCTCAAAACACTCGGCTGCTCCCATCTGACGGTTATCTGTATCTCTGCCACTTAGCAGCTCAGGATACAGGTGCAGCGAATGCCACTCTTCATTTTTAAGCGGCGAGATAAGCTGGTTATTGGCAAAAAAGCTGTTGCGCGCAATAGCCTTAACGTGTATAATTCTTTGCTGGGCAGACTTTTTGAATATTTTTTCTGCCTCTTCAACATTTTTCGGCGCAAGGTATTTGGCGCCGACGTTAATATCTGCTTCAAGCTCATTTAAATGCGCAGCATCGTATTCGCCGCCGAAATTAATCGCAAAACGGTTCGCATACATATTCTCCAGCTCGTCTAAAAAATAAAACCGGTATTGAAACTCAAGTTTTAAACGCGTTGCCTCTTTGGCTGCCTTATTATATGCTTCACGGTCTTTCTTTTGGGCGGCGACGCGCATTATATCCATCAGCTCCTTTTGGCGCTTTTCAATCTCTTCCATCCGCGGGGATTTTGTGATTTGTGTTCCCTGCGAGTGGGCAATTTCGTGATTGATGGCCGGAGCGGCAGCATCGGCGCCGGCAACCAGCGTCCAGAGCATATCGTCAATAATCAGATTTTTATCGGGGATAAAACAATAGCTGATATTCGGATAGCCGTTTGTGCTCCAAACTATTTTAGCATCGGGATTACTTAATGAATTTTCCAAAATTGCGGCGTGTTTTTGCAACTCCTGACTCATATATGTTGATGAGGCGATACGCCGCCAAATCGTGCTTTTGGTGATGTTAGGATTATGGTTGCGGTTATTCCATTTTTTAGAAATTTCGGGATGGACGGCATAAAGCGCCAAAGCTGCGCCCCAAAAGAGCTGTGATTCTTCGTCTTTGAGGTTTAACGGGGTTTTAATGTCACCAGTCGCCAGAAAATGCTCAAAATTTTCCTGATGGGCGGCAAAAATTTCTTTTTTATCTTCATCGGTTGCAAAAACGGATTCTATTTTGGCGTGTAGGCTCCGAACATACTCCTCGGTGATTTTGGTTTTGCACTCGGCGGTCAGAAAATTTGACGAAAACTCAATACGCAGGCGGGTTAAAGGATTTTTGACAATATCCTTAATATGGCGAACTTTGGCTTCTTGTTGATATTTTTCTTTATCGCCGATTATCTCTTCAGCTTTTTCGCGCTGTCCTTTTAAGATATTTTTTAAGCTGTTCAGCATTGCGCCTCCGATATTTTTTGTGTTAGATTATTGTAACATAAGTTTTGGAATCTGGCAATCCTTTTATGCAAAAAATGTTGCACAAGGTGTTGTATATTCTTTTCTTTAGCCTTGACTTTAAGGTTTTAAAATTGTTAGCTGAATTTAAATGATTTTTTTTATGCGGAGAGTTGAAGCCTTGTATCCAGTTTTGAAATTTGCGGCAATGGGCGCGGCGTTTATGGCAGCAACGGCAGCAGCTGTGTGCTATGGACTTAGTGCAGCGCGGATTAACCTGTGGCTGGCGATGGCGCTTGTGCTTGGCTTTAATCTGCCGCAGTTGTACGGCAAAAAACTGGCAATTGCCGGATTAACGGCGCTGATTTCGGCGTTATTAGTGTTCATTTTACCGGCGAAAGTTTGGAGCGTGTGGTTGTTTGCGGGAGTTATTGCCACCGCATACGGTCTTTCGGAAAAACCTTTAACTGACGGGCTGATTTATGTTGCGGCGTTTTTTAACCTTGCGTTTATTACAAACACAGCTTATACGGATGTGCAATATGATTTTGCCTCGTGTTATAATTACATTGAATATATTTTAGATAATAACTTTTTGTTTTGGAACGAAAATCCGCTGTTGACGCGTCCGAGTTATTCGGCATATCATCCGATTTTACATTTCTTTCTGGCGGCAGGAGGTATCCGTATCGTACAGCTGTTTACCGACAATACCTTGGCTGCGGCAGAAACGGCGCAAGTATTGTTTTGCTGCTATATGTTGTGGTATTATCTGATTACAGCACGGATTTTGCGGGTTTTGGGCGTTGGCGGGCTTGTTTTCGGGGCGGTGCTGGCGATGGTGTGTTTTTTCCCGATGTATAATGCGATTGCGGGCTTTTTTAACAATGACTGTTTGTTACTGCCGCTACAAGCCGGAGCGGTATATTATGCCCTGCTCTATTGGCAAAACGGCGGGCGGAAAAATCTGGTGCTTATCTTTTTATTTGCCACTGCGGCGGCGCTGACCAAACTTTCGGGCGTATTGGTATTGCCGGCGGTGGCGGCGGCACTCGGGGTGAGACTGTGGAAACAACAGAATATGGCGACACTGTATGAATTGCTGATATTCGGCGCGTGCCTGCTTATGGGGATTATGCTCTGGCCTTTATATCAGCATTTTGTTTTGGATATAGGCACAGGTTTTGTGCCACCGCAAGAACATTTGTCTTTAAAGTCTTACAGCTTGTGGGAGCGGTTTAATCCGCTAAGGGCGATTGTTTACGAACGGATGTTTTATAATGATTTCGGGATTAACCTCTGGGAAACAATGACGAAAACGGCGTTGTTCGGGCAATGGGACTTTAATTACCGAGGCGCGGGGATTTTGGGGCTGATTACGGTTTTGGTATGGATTTATAAAGGGATTTTATGTCTGGTTACGGGAGCTGTTGTTTTTTTGCTTTGCAAGCGGGCAAAAGATGTTTATGTCTGCGTAACGCTGATTTTGCTTTTGGGACTGCTCGGCGGGCAAGTGGCATTCGGACTGATGCATCCGTATATGTGCAATCAAGACTTCCGCTATGTGGCACTTTTGCCGTTGCCGATGGCGATGGTTTTGGCAATGGCGGCGGATAAGCTTACACCGGCGTGGCAAAGAGGATTGGTAGTGTTACTTTATGGCTTTGCAGCGGCAGGAGCATTCGTGTGGTGGTATGTTGGAGCGGTGGCTTTATAAGGATGGATGGTACTTTTGAAAGTAAACGATAGATAGGAAAGGTGATAAGAGATGTGGCGGCCGGTTTTGATGATTGATGGATTTATCGTGTTTGTGCTGGGAGTTATGATGCTTTTGCCGGCAGGCGCGCTTTATTATTACAGCGGGCGGGTGGACTATATCTTTCTGCAGAGCAGTTTTACGGCGATGTTTTTGGGTGGTGCATTGTTTTTAGCCAACATCGGCGACGTTAAGAAAATCACGATTTTGCAGGGTTATCTTATTCCGGTGACGTGTTGGTTTGTGGCACCTCTTGTCTGCGCCTTACCCCTTTATGGCAACGGCGACATCAAGACTGTATATGACGCGGTTTTTGAGGCGACCTCAGGGATTACCTCGACCGGCTCGACGATTTTGCGCAACATTGAGGCGCAGCCGAAGTCCGTGCTTTTATGGCGGGCGATGCTGAACGGGCTTGGAGGTATCGGAATTATCATTTTTGCAGTCGCTTTAACGCCGTTTTTGGGAACGGGCGGCACGCATTTGTTCAGCAAAGAAAACTCCGATACCGAAGAGAAATTTTTACCGAAAATCCGCTACATTGCCAAAGACATTATTTTTGTTTATATCTTCCTCTCGGTTTTATGCGCCGTTCTCTTCAAAAATGCGGGAATGAACTGGTTTGACGCGGTGGCGTTTGCGCTCTCGACAATGGGTACCGGCGGATTGAGCCCAAAAAACAACTCGATTGCCTTTTTTGACAGTCCGACAATTGAGGCTATATGCGCGGTATTCTTATTGCTCAGCGCGTTGCCGATTACCTATTTTGTGCTCATCTTAAAAAGGCGCACGTTTGCCTCCATTACATCCAACCCGCAGGTTAATGCGTTTTTAAAGCTCGTAACGGGGTATATTTTGTTTATCAGCATCTTTTATGCTTATGATGCTGAGATACCTTTTATGACCGCATTTAGGCGGGCAGCGTTTAACATTATCTCGGCTATCACCACCGCGGGGTTCGCCTCGTCAGACTTTATCTCTTGGGGCAGTTGGACGGTTGTGGTATTCCTCATTCTCTTTATGCACGGCGGATGCACCGGCTCGACCACCGGCTCGGTCAAGATTTTCCGCTGGCAGGTTATCGGAGCATTTTTCAAACAATATGCCATTAAGGCGCTTTCGCCAAACCAAGTGGCGGTGATGAAAACCGGCGATAAAGTTATTGGCGCTGAGATTGTGTCTTCGGTGTTTGTGTTGGTGTTTGGCTTTGTGTTTGCGATTGCTATTTATACGCTGATTATATGCTTGACGGGAGTTGACTTTGTGACCGCGCTCGGGGCTGTGGTCGCGAATATTACCAACACCGGACTAGGATTGACGGCAGCATCCGGACCGACGGGGAACTTTGCCGGCTTTACACCTTTTGTCAAATATATGCTTTCTTCGGCGATGGTCCTTGGGCGTTTGGAAGTGGTAACAGTCTTTGTGTTGCTTAATAAAATCAGCCGCAAATAAATGACTTGACTTTTTGTCAAAATAAATTATACTGGGGATGTTTTAGTTAAGAATATGTTTTACTTTTAACCCTTATATTTATGAAAGAACTTGGTGAAATCCTCTTTCCGGAGCAGTATGCACCGGCGGATGAAGAGGTCGTTGTCAGCAACTCGGTGGAGGCGCTCGCGTTCTTTGAAGATTATTACCCCAAAGGCGGGATGGTGCTTCTTGGCAATCTCCGACTGGCCAGTTTGGAAATCCCCGACTTGCCCGTGTGGATGTATTTTGACATCAAAAGCGAAGAACCGGTACTCTACTCGACCTTTCCGGTATTTGCGATTGATGTGCAAAAATTCAACAATCTGCAGATTTTGGAGATAACACCACACCAAAACGAAGTGTTTACCCTGTGGAAAGACATTCTTTACAGCTCGGTTTTCACCAGTACGGGAGAAATCGTTATTAAGAAAGTCCGCTTGCTTGCCAATGAACTTGATGCGCGACAGATCTTTGAATTGCAATCTTGCAATCCGGTTAGTGATATGCTGCCGGTGGAGCTTTACTCGCACTCGGAGCATCGCTTTATCGGCGTTTGCTGGGCAACCTCACACGAAAATGATGACGACCACATCTATTGGCATCCGGTTTGCTTTGATGATGTTCAACAACTGAAAGCTTATCAGCCTGAAGACATAACCGACCATCCGATTGAAGTCGGCGAGACGGCGGTTATCGGCGGTGATACTTACCGACTGTATCACACAGAAAAAGCCGGTTTTTATTTCCGTAAAATCTCGGTTAAAGATGTGCAAGACTGTTTTCGCGAACGTTTCAACGAGTATTTGAAATCTTCTAAAGCAAAAGCAGGCGGTAAAAAGAACGGACAAGCTGTCATTCTGCCGTTTACCCCGAAGAAATGACCGGTTCTGAATTTTAAAAAAGCAGGGATTTCCCTGCTTTTTTTGTGCCTATGTCATCTACATAACTTTTAGCTGCGACGAGTTGACGAGGATTATATTATTTCCTTATTTGGATGTGGAACCCAACCCGCCGTTTCTGATATCGGTAACGCAATCACTCATCGTGATACCAAATGGCAGGAAAATGCCCTGACAGACCGAAGCACCCGCTTTGACGCTTACGACTTTACCCTGATTGCTGTCATTAGTGAGCTTTACGAAAATATGCCCTTCATTATCCGAATAGTAATAATCGCTGTCTATAACCCCTATCGTGTTATCCATCTGCAGGCGGAATTTAAAGCCCAGACCGGATTTGGGCATTATCCCCAAAAACCAGCCGGCCTCTATTTTGACGCGTATGCCGGTCGGAAGCAGAATATTCTCTTTGGGGGTTAATGCCAAATCTATTGGCGTAAAGAAATCATAGCCGGCAGACCCCGTGGTGGCGCGGCACGGCAGCTTGATACTGTCATATAGTCATTGTATTTCTTCATCCGAGGCTAAAAAATTATTTTTCCAGCTTTCGGCAAACTGCTTAAAGCTTACTTTTTCAAATTCGGCAATACGCTGCATTTCGGTTCTCCCATCAATATGATTTTCTTCCAATATGGCGGGGATTTTGCTTTTTGCAATAAAATTGCTTGCTTTTTCCTCATTTATTGTTATAGTGGGCGCACTCATTAAATTATTGTTTCACTAAACTTCTGTTATATGAATTATTTTATTAAGTCTTTGTGGTTCGGAGCTGTCTTCAAGCCGCAATGCTGGTTATGCGCGTTAAAGCGTAATCCGGTTATGCCATTGCTGTTTGCCGCGGTGTTGTTTTTCGCTTTGGGATATACTTGCGATATTCCTGATTATCTGGTTTCAGCACGATGGCTGATTTGGAGCTGGCTTCTCGGTATGGTGTTGTTTATCAGCATTCCGCGCGGCCGCTACAAACTGGTAAACGATGGCAAAACGCTGTATGTTTTCATTTATGATACTTACAGCAAATGGAAAATTGCCGTAGATAACCCGAACCGCAGCGGAATTGTCCGCGTGTTTGAGCAAGAGGACGGAAAATGGCGGAAATCCGGTGCCAATATTGTCATTCGCGGATTTGATGATTCGCTTGCCGAGTCTTCAGGGTTTTTGCTCATTCGCTGCCCCTATTCCAGCTGGCAGCTCTTGGGCAACGGATATAACAACGATTCTTCGCTCTTTGTTTTAGGGCACAAAATTGCTGACTATGCTTTTGTTTTCACCCGTAAAAAGCAGCACAGACCGAAGCTTAACCTGCTGCACGGCAGAAAAGTGGCGGAGGAAACGGTTATCTCGTACGAGAAATACGACTATGTTACTATGGATGACGACCATACCAGCTATGCGGAAGCCGAACATACGCTGCTTCAATTGCCTCCGGCTTGTATTATCAGCGAAGAAAAAGGCGTATTCCTTCTCGTAAAGGATAAGGATACCTTCAAGCTGTTTAAGCTTATCAATGGTGCTCAGGGCGCAAGCGCTTATCGGGTTTATACCGAATGGTTTACCTTCAAAAAGAAAGACAACCAGCGAACTTTTTGCAAAGACAACAAAAGAGGCTATGTCCTTGTTAAGAACCTATCGGACTGATTTAGGTCTGATATCAAAAAAAACGCTCCTTCTTACGGGGCGTTTTTTTGATATAGATAATTAGAACACATTTAGAACATTTATATTGACAAACGATTTTAAGCAGTGTTAGGCTCGGCTTATAAAAGGAGTTTTTTGAAGATGAAACACTACATTGCACTGGCTGACTGCGACTGTTTTTTTGTTTCTGCCGAGCGGGCATTTAACCGCAGGCTGGAGGGAATTCCGGTGGCGGTGCTTTCCAACAATGACGGCTGCGTTATTTCCCGTTCCAAAGAGGCAAAAGCGCTGGGGCTTAAGATGGGCGAGCCGTATTTTATGGCACGGCCGCGGCTGCCGGATATTCTTTATGTGCGCGCCAACCACGACCTTTACCGCGCTACATCGGAAAAGGTGATGGCGATGCTCAAATCTTTTACACCGGATGTTGAAGTCTGTTCGGTGGACGAGGCGTATCTGGATTTGACCGGCACGAAACTTTTGTATAAACAAAACTACTTCAAGACGGCGGCGATGATTCGCAATGCGGTATGGGATAAACTGCACATTCCGGTTTCTATCGGGCTTTCCACCACAAAAACGCTTGCCAAACTTGCGAGTGACAAGGCCAAAAACTGCGGCGGCATATTTGCCATCGGTTCGGCGGAGAGGCGAAAAATTCTCGCTCAAACGAAAATTGAAGACGTGTCGGGCGTCGGGAAACGTTTGCTTGTGAAGATGCGCGACGGGTGCGTTTTTACCGCGTTGGATTTTATTTCTCGCCCCGACCATTGGGTCAAGACGCAATTCGGCGCACACGGAACGGATTTGAAAGCCGAACTTTCGGGTATTTTACTCTATAAAGTCGACCCTGTCGGCAAGCCGCCACAATCCATTCAGCAGACAGCAGCGCTTAAAACTTTCAGCAGTGAGCTGGCTGTTTTGGAAACGGCACTTTTAGGGCACATTCATTCTGCCTGCCGCAAAGCCCGCGAAGAAGGCGCGCGGGCTACTATGATTGACGTTATGCTGCGTACCAAAGATTTCAGAGTGTTGCGGGAAAAGAAAAAACTACCGTTTGCCAGCAATCAGGAACTAGAAATTGCGCCCCCTGCCCTTGCGCTGTTACGGACGATGTATTCTTCAAGCATTCTCTGGCGCAGTGTCGGGATTACACTTTTCGGACTTTCATACGGTGACAGCCTTCAAGGTGAGCTGTTTTCGGCTCCTCAGCAGAGCGACGAACGATTAGGCAAAGTGCTTGATATGCTGCCGGAGCTTCATTTGGGTGGCAACTAAATTTTGGGATGCGCCCGACTTTTAAGCGGGACTGATCTGTTCATAAAAAAAGCTCCGGTAAAGGAGCTTTTTTTGAAGTTTTATTTGCAGGTTTCGTTATTAAACGTGCAATCGCTGATTTCGATATCAGCTTTATCATAATAACGGATTTTCATATTGACCCCTTTATTGATAAACATCGGTTTCATTGTCGGGCACATTTCCGCATAAGCCTGCGCACAGGCTACCTTTTCGATATTTTCTTTTAACGCGGCCTTTTCTGCGGTTGAAAACTTATTCATATCCACATCGGCTTTATAGATATAATCTATCTCGTTATCCTTAAAAGAAATATCCGTCCAAGTGGTGATGTTGTCAATCTTTTTGGGCAGGGTTTTCTTTATTGTGTCCAGCATAAACTGTATTTGTTTTGTTTCTTTTTCCGATGCGACGGCGTTTTTTTCTTCAACTGCCGGCGTTTCTTCGGACTTTGCCTCGGCTTTTGCCATATCGGCAAGAATATTTCTTAAACTCTCGTCTTCGCTAATAGACAGGTCAATCTCAGGAACGTCCTCAGCCGCATTTTCATCTTCGGGCATAACGTCTTCCATTGTCAGCTTTTCTGGCTTTAAATACCACTCGTCATCTTCCATATCCGGCTCTGCGGCAGTTTCTGCAGATGTATCAAGGCTGAAATTTGCCATTTCTTCCAATGTTGCCGTAGCGCTGCCCATTGTATCCAGATTGCGAGGCGTTTCGGCTTTGGGTTCTTCTGTTTTCGGAGCCTCCTGCTCTGTTACTGCTGCCTGACCGAGAGCTGCTGCTTCAGCTTCTGTCTTTTGCGTTTCCGCATTCAGCGACTGTTGCAACACATTCAACTGATAAAGCATATATTCGTCAGCGCTGATTGCTCCGTTACCGTCAAGGTCAATTTTTTGGAACTCCTGAGCAAAAATATCTTTAACGGCGTTTAAGTGCTCCGCTGCATTCATTGCTTGGGCGGAAGATACGGCAAATGCCGAACAGGTGAGAAATAAGACAAACTTTTTCATCGTAAAAAAACCTTATAAAAATATGTTTTCCGTTAATGTTTTGTAGCACGCGCTTTCTTAAATTTTGTTTAACGGGAGGAAATTATTTCCGCCGTCAAACAACGCTATACGCGCCGTTTCTTTTTTGTATGCGTCCATATATTCCTTAAATTTGGCGGCACGCTCCAGTATCAGCGTTTCGGGGACATAGCGCTTGGTTTCTTCGGCGCGTTTTTGTGCACGCCTGATGGCTGTTGCCGTGTCACAAATAATAAAATCAACCGCTGTCGTATAGCCCTTTTGGCGGATATTGCGAAACAGCTCCAGATGCGCTTTATTCGTTCCGCTGTGTTCAAACATTATGTTGACTTTTTTATTGAGCGCGCGGCGCAGCAGTTCATAGCCGATGATGCGGGCGGGCATTTCATATTTTTGAAATGCGGCGACACTGCCGTTTTGTTTTAGTTCTTGCTGATAGCCCTTTAGTGCGGTCATTATACGGTCAAAACTTAAAAACAGGTAATTCTTTTTGGGATGCGCGGCACAAAAAGTGCTTTTTCCGGCGCCGGGGATACCGGATATTTGCAGCAGTTCCGGCGCTGCTGAAGGAATAAGCCCGCTCAGGCTCTTATTTATCAGCCGTTCGCTTTCTGCGGATTTGACACTCGCATAGTCGGCATTAACAAGTTCGCTTAATGACGGCATCAAAATCTTCAACATCATTTTCCGTCTCCGAAATATTATACAGCCAAAGGCTCTTTTTCCGCCAGTTCTTCCAACAGCTCAAAGGTTTCTTCGGCTATCATCAGCTCTTCATTAGCGGGAATAACCAACACTTTGACTTTGCTTTGCGCGGTTGTAACCATTTGCGGCGCCGGACGGATATTATTAGCTGCTGTATCCAGCTCAATTCCCAGATAAGACAGGCGTTCGCAGACTTTTTGGCGGATAATCGGCGCATTTTCGCCAATGCCCGCTGTGAATATCAGCGCATCTATACCGCCCAAAACTGCTACATACGCACCGATGGTTTTAATCAGGTTATAAACAAATGCCTCAATCGCAAACGCGCATTTTTCGTCCCCCTGTTCTGCCTGTTCGATAATATCGCGCATATCGGAATGGCCTTCGGTCAACCCGATTAACCCGCTTTCTTTGTTTATCATCCGATTGATATCATCGGGAGTTTTGTTTTGGGTTTTCATTATATGCAGCGGGATGTACGGGTCCATATCGCCGGCGCGGGTAGACATTATTATGCCGGCAGACGGCGTGTAACCCATTGTCGTATCCACGCTTTTACCGTCTTTAATGGCTGTTATGGATGCGCCGCCGCCCAGATGGCAACAGATGAAGCGCCCTTTGTGCCCGATTATTTTTTCAGCCTCTTTGGCCGCATAGTGATGAGAGGTGCCGTGAAATCCATAACGGCGGAGTTGATTTTTTTCATAATATTCGCGTGGTATAGCGTAAAGATATGCCGGTTTTTCCATACTCTGATGATATGCGCTGTCAAACGTTGCCACCTGCAATACGCCCGGAAGCAGCGAGGTGGTTGCTTCCAGCCCGTGCACAAATGCCGGCCCGTGCAACGGCAGCAACGGTACGGTATCATAAATTTTTTGCATTACATCTTCGTCTATCACGACCGAGCGGTCAAAATATTCGCCGCCGTGCCCCATTCGGTGGCCGACAGCTGCCAGCTCGGACGGATTTTTTATGTAACGGCGGGAGAGATAATCCAATATTGCCTTAATGGCATCTTTGTGGTCTTTTATTTGTAATTCGCTTGAAAATTCGTGCGCATCATCCGCCTTAACGACAATTTTTGAACCGGTAAGCCCGATACGGTCTGCCATTCCGCGGGCGATGACTTCGTGAAAGCCTTTCCCTATCTTAAAAAGTTGGAATTTAACAGAGGTTGAGCCGGAGTTCAAAACCAGAATTTTTTCCATTTATTATGCTTTCTGTAGTTAGCGTTAGGCGGAGGTATAACATATTTTTCGCTTTTTGGCAACAAAAAAATGTGTTCCTCTGGGGGCAAATTTGCAAACAAGGCTTGAAATGTGCAGAAAATACGGTATAAACAATGGCAAAACAACGGTATTTTGTGAGGAAAAAGATGAAAGAAGCAAGCCGTGTACAGGCTATAATCGAGATTTTGGGCGAAGTTTTGAAAGATTCGCTGCCGGCGGATGTTATTGTCGATAAATATTTTAAAGAGCGTCGCTATATCGGCTCTAAAGACCGGAGACAGATTGCCGACAATGTCTGGAAGGTTATCCGCAACCGGATGAGCTATACGGAAGCTCTGGGCGGTGCGGTAACTCCGCGGCTTTTGGCAGCGATGTGTTTTGCTGACGCGGATCTTGATTTGCTTTTTAACGGGGAGGAGTATGCCCCTGCCCCGCTTACCAAAGAAGAAAAAACGGCTTTACGCCAAGCGGCAGCGATTGACCCCCTAAGCGACGAAGCTGTTTATGAATGTCCGCGCTGGCTACTGGACAAGTTTGAAAACAAGAAGCTTTTGGAGGCGCTGAATATGACTGCGCCGGTTGATGTGCGCGCGAATCTGACCTCCCGCGAGAAAGCCCGCGACCGGCTTAAGAAAGAAGGAATATTTTTCAGCCCGACACCTTTTTCTCCCATCGGGCTGCGTTCGGAAGACAGGGTAAACCTTAACAACTGTATGACCTACCAAGACGGAGAAATTGAAGTGATGGACGAGGCATCGCAGCTTATCGCATTGCTTTGCCGCGTTAAACCGCACCATAAGGTGATTGACTATTGCGCCGGAGCGGGCGGAAAAGCTCTGGCTATCGGCGCGCTTATGAACAATGACGGTGTGGTTTGGGCGCACGATATCAGCCAAGAGCGCCTTTCCCGCATTAAAAAGCGGGCAGAACGGCTGGATATCCTCAATATCAAGACTATCAAAGACGTGACCGACACGGACTATACGCGCTTTATTATTGATGCTCCCTGCTCGGGCAGCGGCGTCTGGAGGCGCTCGCCGGACGGCAAATTCCGTTTAACCCCCGAGCGCCTTGCCGATATCTGTCGGACACAGGCTGAAATTTTGGACTTTGGCGCGGCGCATACCAAGGCCGGCGGACGGCTGATTTATATTACCTGTTCAGTCTTTTGCGAAGAAAACGAACGTCAGATTGAGGCTTTTCTTGCCAAACATCCGGAATTTAAGCCGCTTGACCATCGCTGGCTGTGGAAAGATACACTTGAGATGGAGTTTTACCCGTTTGACAGTGATAAATGGCTTAAATTTTCACCGCTTGCCACTAAAACGGACGGATTCTTTTTCTGTGCGTTGCAAAAAGCTTGTGAATAATGTGATTATTTTTGCTTTTATGCTTGATTTTAGGGAAAAAAGTTTATATTTTATCCTATAAGACAATAAAAATGACAAAGAAAGTATAAACGCCAATGATTTTATATTTGATGAGGCACGGACAAACCGACTGGAATGTTGAAGGGCGCGTACAGGGGTGGAACGATACTCCGATTAACAAAAAAGGCCTCGAGCAAGCGCATTTTGCCGGCGAAAAACTTATCAATGAAGAAATTGAAACCGTTTATTCCAGCGATTTGAAACGCGCAAAAAAAACTGCTGAAATTGTCAGCGCCGCGCTGGATTTGCCTTTGCATTACACCAAACGGCTGCGCGAGATGGACTTTGGCAAAGCCACCGGCGTTAAAAAAACTGACTTGAACGCCAAGTTTCCATACATCTATGCGGCTTTTAACGACCTTAACAACCTTGAGCGCTATGACATCCGTTACCCCGAAGGCGAAAGTATCGGCGAAGTTCAGCAGCGGTTTATGAAATTTATCACCAAGCTTTTGGAAGACAGGCGCCAAAAAGTGCTTATCGTCACACACGGAATGCTGGTGCGGATTTTTGCCGAGAGCTGCCTTAAAAAGACTTTGCGGCTTGAGAACGGCTCGGTTTTGCGCGTTAATTTTGATGAAAAAAGCAAAAAGTTTAAATCTGCCAAGGTGCTGTTTTGATAAAAATCTTGTGTTTAAAAGAGGCAAACGGTTGTAAAAAGAGATTTTTTGATTATTATGTGTTTTAAATTAATTTTTTTGAGAGGGACATTATGGTTACCAAAAAGACTTCGAAAGAAGATGTGAAAAAAGTTTCAGAGCCTGTTGAGGCAGAGAAAGCCGTGGTTAAACCGGCAGCCAAAAGAACCGTGGCGGCAAAAACGACAGCTGCTAAAACACCGGCTAAGAAAACCGCTGCAAAGAAAGCTGCTAAAAAAGTTGACTATACGCCAATTACGGCAAATAAAGACGTTGTTGACGCCGTTATGGAGATTAAAGCCAAAAACGAAACGAAAAAAACAGTGAAAGCCAAACCGGCTGTTGCGCAAAATACCAAAAAAGATGCGGTTGCTGCCGAAACAATTGAAAAAGGCGCAAAAGCCGTTTCAGCCAAAAACAAGCGCAATGCACTGAAGGAAAATGCGCAAAAAGCCGAAGCCAAGAAATTTATGGCTCTTAAAGAAGAAAATGCGGCAGAGAGCTGCTGTGCTGTTTCCTGCTGTTTGTGCGGACTTAAAAACGTTTTTGCCGCGTGGCTTGATGCTTATAAAAACATTTTTACTTATAAAGCCAGAACGAACCGCTGCGATTTTTGGGCTTTTATGCTGATTAACTTTATTTTGATGCTCTTTGTTATTGTTCCTTACGAATACTCCAACTACAATGCATTGATGTATGGTGTTCCGGTTGCTCCGGCCAAGGTTTATGCGTATTGGGCGTTTTCGGGAATAGAGCTGCTGGTGTATCTGGCGCTTTATGTCCGCCGTTTGCACGACACTGGCGCTAACGGCTGGAAAGGCTTTTTCGGTCCGATGACTTATTCTGCTCTGGGGCTGATTGTTCTGGCTGTTGCCGGCAATTATGTTTTGCCGGATAATCAACCGGTTTCCGAAAATGCTGACATTGCTTCCAGCTTGCTGGGGCTCGGGGTTTTGATTCTGTTGCTTATTAACCTTTTCTACCTGATTAAGACTTTTATTGCAGTTGGTTTTATGGAAGAAGAACGGGCTGAAAACGCATATGGTACTCCCAAATTTGTGGATGACTGTTGCAAAGGCAAGATTTTGCGCTATGCCAGCTGGTACACTTTATTAGCGATTATTTATATCATTGTTATCTTAACAGTGCAATTTTCGCTCTATCTGACCCTGTTGGGGCGCAGTTTTAATTATTAGCCGTTCCCTTCCCTGATTTGTCGGGGAATGTCGGTGGCGAAGTATGCGTGTATGATTTTTTCACAAAGGGGATGGCTGAATTGAAATATTCTCCATCCCCTGCCCTTTTTTTTGATAGAAAGGGCTTTTTTTAGTGTTAAAAGAATGGCGCCCTGCTCGGAGATTCAGGGCGCCAGAAAACAAACAAACGTTTGTTATGCTTATATCAGCGATTATAGATTTTTCAACACTATATTGACCATTTCGGCAGCTTTGCTTGGAACGTTTTGCCAAAAAGCATTGTATTGCTCTTCCTGTTCGGGTTTGCCGACCACATCACTGATGATACGCAAAGACATAAACGGCGTTTGGTGCAAATAGCACACTTGCGCTATAGCCGCACTTTCCATATCTGTGGCAAGGGCTGCGGGAAAATCTGCCTTTATTTCGTTTAAACGTACCGGATCAGTCAAGAACTGGTCACCGGTGACGGTCAGCCCCAGATGGAAATAGCTTTCAGGTGCGTTTATTATGCTTTGCCGCAAAATATCTTGCGGGGTTTCGTAATAGAGCGGCATATCCTGTATCTGCCCTTTTGCATTCGGTTCGCCGCACCAGACATCGTGATAACATACTTTTTCCGCCAGCACAATATCACCCTGCGTTAAGGAGGCATCAATGCCGCCAGCCAATCCGGTGGTTATGACTAAATCTGCCCCGCCGTTGCAGGCTTTTGCTGCAGCGAGCGCACCGTGCACTTTGCCGATGCCGGATTTTATGAGCAATATTTCCTTGCCATAAACTTCGGTACGGTCAATACCATCATTGCAGGCAAAATCATATTGCGAGCAAATCGCGTTAAATTCGCTTTCCATTGCCGTTATTATTGCAATTTTTTTCATAATGTCCCCTTAGTTATATTTGCGGACAATACCATACAAAATACCCTGAATTTTCAGGCGGTCTGCCGTGAGCTTAATCGGAGAATATTCTTTGTTGCACGGCAGCAACCAGACTTCGTTGCCGGATTTTTTATCCAGCACTTTTAAGGTTGCCTCTTCATTATCTACCAGCGCCACGACTATCTGCCCGTTATTTGCGCGATCCGCACGGCGGATAATTGCGGTATCACCGTCAAAAATTCCGGCTTCAATCATTGATTCGCCCTCAATTGTCAGCGCATATAATTCCGATGCGGTTGAAAAGCTTTTGGGGATATAGATATATTCGGACGGGTTTGCAATTGCCTCAATCGGTGTTCCGGCAGCAATTTTGCCATATAGCGGAATTGAGAGTGAAAACTCGGTTTCGCCATTGTCATTTGCCGTGTTTTGGGGTTTGGCAGCAGAATGCTCCATTTTCGGAAGTTTCACAACTTCCAGCGCACGGGCTTTGTGTGCCAATTTGCGGATAAAGCCGCGCTCTTCAAGTGAATTCAACAATGCGTGTATGCCGGATTTAGACTTTAGCCCGACAGCGGCTTTCATCTCTTCAAAGGACGGTGAATGACCGTTTTGTTTGATAAATTCATCTATAAAAACTAATAATGTATGTTGTTTAGGCGTTAACATATTCCCTCCGTAATCGCTTAAATTTTGTTCTACTTTAGTTCTCGATTTTTCAATTGTCAAGCGCTTTTTTTGCATTTTTTAGAAAATATTCGGACTGCTTATCTGCCAGCGTATAATTGTTTTTGATATTTAATTATATATTAGGCAAATATTAACCTTTTCTCTATATTCAGTCAATATATGCAAAGGAGGAATGTTATGGACAAGCTGGTTTATAAAACTTTCGGCACAACAAGAAATGTTTCCAAGCTGATTATTTTTTTGCACGGTTACAACAGCAATATTGCAGATGTTGAACCATATGCAGTGATGTTGGCACAAAAGATTCCAGACAGTTTGATTATTGTTCCCGAAGCTCCTGAGGCATCTGAGCGCAATCCACTTAAAAAACAATGGTATGCTTTAACAGATGTTGACCCTGAACGCCGGCGAAGAAAGCCTGAAACCTCCACCGATGAGATTGTGGCGATTTATAACCGCACCGGACAACGTATCAGCAAAGCGGCCAAAGAGATTAACCGTTTTATTACGGCGCTGCAAAAACAGTATGGCGCTGCCAATAAAAATACTTATATTATGGGCTTTTCACAAGGGGCTATGCTGGCAATTTTTACCGGCTTGACCCGACGCTACAAACTTGGCGGCGTGTTCCCGTTTGCGGGAATTGTCTGCGGCAAGGATACGCTTGAAAAAGAGCTGTCTTCAAAACCTGATGTTTACCTTTTTCACGGTACAAGCGACCTTTCTGTACAATATAAAACGCTTGATTTCACGAAAGAATGGCTGGAAACCCACGGTATTAACTGGGAAGCTGTCGAATATGACGGGATTGAGCACAGACTGATTGAAGACGAGATGGAAGACGCGGCCGAGATTATCAGGCGGCCGGCTTAATTTTGGCTATTTAGCTTTAGCCAGTTTAATATTTCCAGAAATTTTCGGGCAGCATATTGACTGTTCTTTATATCAAATAGTGCTGTTTTGAGGTTTGACCGCGTGTAGTGTTCAAATAAGTCGCGGTGCGGGGTTAAGACAACCGGCGGATTTTTCATTCCGCGCCAGTCAAACACATTATATACTTCGCTATAAATAAAATTATATTGTGCCGGACTTTTCACAGCCTCATCCACACGTTCGGGCGGACGAAACCATAAAGCAGCATTTTGCGGCGCCGGCGCATTAAGTTTAACAATAACGCCCTGCTCTTTTAACGCTGCGATAAATTTTTGCTCCGCAACATCCGGCTTTTGCCGAGCCGTATATATGTAAATAACGTTTTCAGAGTTTGTCAAAAACGGCAGGGCGCAAAGCACCGCTGCCGCTATCAGCAAGACCGGAAACAGAATTTTTTTATATCCGGATTTTATCGCCATTTAGAGTTTTTTCTCGTCAATCAAAAACTCAATCAAACCATTTATACGCTGAACAAATGCATCGGCATTGTATTCGGCAACGGCAATTCTGTAGGCTTTTTCGGCTTTTTCGGCTCGAGCTTTCGGATTATTGATGTATTGATTATAAAGCGCTTTCAGTTCGTCTGCATTTTTAAACATCGGAATAGAATCGCCAAACGCAGCTTCAATCTCTTTGTTATACGGCGCAATCATAAAGCCTTTGGAGGCAGCAATATCATATACGCGGGACGGGATGATACCGATTTCTGCTTCGTGAGGGCTGACTTTTACCAGATTGATTTTGGCTGAAGAGAAATATGCGCCTAAATCCGCATCGCTGATGTATTCGCCCTTAACATAACCGTCATCAATATTTCCGGCCCAGAAACGACCGAAAATCTCAACAGGAAGCTTGGCTTCAAGCGCTGCCGACATTGCCGGACTGGGACGGTCATTATCCCCGACATAAAGCAGATTGCGCTCTAGCTCTGCGCGAGGAGCCGGATAGAACACGGACGGATTGGTAAACTCCGGAACATACGCTGCAGCATAACCGGCTCCAAGTGCATAATCATAAAAATCACGCGAAGAGGTGGCGATACCGTCAAAGGCTTTCATTTCTTCTTCATAGAGCGAATCAAAATCGCGCAGGTAAACAACGTTGACAGCTTTTTTATTAGTTTTAAGCTCGTTAAACGGGTTATAACCGCGAACATAAACATTCACTCCGGCATCTGCCGCTGTTGAGGGATAAAGATTATCTTCGGTTACGGATACAACATCATAGCCAACACGGGCAAACGCATTTTCCATATAATTATTGACATCGGCACGGTTCATTGTGCGATATTGGCGCAATTCACCGATGCGCAGTGCGGCTTTGTTTAAATTGGTTTTTACCGAGCCTTTTGATACAAACAAAAAGGCTATCAGCGCCAATAAGATGACTGTCAGCACTGACAAAACGATTTTCATAGTTTTATCGCTCATAGATTATCTCCCATAGATTTAACATTTCCCGCAATGTGGCGGGTTTAAGCAGATGTTAGCAACAACTTTATGCTTTGCAAAGATAAAACTTTTTATTTACACAGAATTTCATTTGACTTTGCGTTAAAATATCCTTAAATAAAATCCGAATGTTAAATTTTTGTATGAAAGGACTTTTTGATGAAATATATTTGTACTGTTTGCGGACAAGTTATTGACAGTGACGAAATGCCCGAAGTATGCCCTGTTTGCGGCGCAAAAACCTTTAAGCCGATGGATGAAAACAAAGCTTATGCCGATGAACACAGAATCGGCGTTGCCAAAGGATTGGACGAACGTGTGGTTGCCGGTTTGCGCGAAAACTTTACCGGCGAATGCTGCGAGGTGGGGATGTATCTGGCGATGAGCAGACAGGCTGACCGCGAGGGATATCCGGAAATTGCCGAAGCTTTCAAACGCTATGCTTTTGAAGAAGCGGATCACGCTTCCCGTTTTGCCGAGATGTTGGGCGAAGTGGTAACAGACTCGACCAAGAAAAATGTTGAAATGCGTGCGGCTGCCGAATTTGGTGCCTGCGACGGCAAAATGATGATTGCAAAGCTTGCCAAAGAGCTTGGCTATGACGCCATTCACGACAGTGTGCACGAGATGGCCAAAGACGAAGCCCGCCACGGCAGAGGTTTTGACGGTTTGTTGAAAAGATATTTTTCTAAAAACTAAAATACGTTATCGTATTCAAAGCATAAAAAAACAGCATTCGATTTTGCGGATGCTGTTTTCTTTGTTGCGGCTTATTTGCCGACGGGTTTGAATTCCTTGGCATAGCGATTAAACTGTTTTTGCTGCTCTGTTCCCCACCCCATAATATAATGATCACCCATCACGATAAATGGTGTTCCCAAAGTATCTGCCGGAACTTTAAATCTGCGGGCGCTACGCTGCAGATAGCCCATATTATTGCCTTCGCGTATATTTAACTCTTTGATATCGTAGCCCTGATAATAGCGTTCCATATAAGCACGGGCGTGGTCGCAATGGCCACAGCCGGACTGGGAGAATACATAAATTCGGTTTGCCGGTGTTTTTTCTTCATTGCAGCCGCCTAAAAACAATGTAACGGCAAGCATTAAAGCGGTAAAGATGCGTTTCATTTTCATTTCCTTTTCATTTTTGATTCTGTTTACTGGTATGTTATATAAACATCGTAAACAAAAGCTTAAAGCCGGCGCGTATATTTTAGACAAAATAATGCTTGCATATATAATTTTTTTATGTTATAAGAAGAGCAACATTTTATAATTTATATAGACTTATGGAAAAAGAGAAAAACAGAGGCAAGAACAGCAAAGCTGTTGCTCCTCACGCTGTTTACCCGCAGATTTCAAGAAAACACCTGACTGATTTTTTCGGTTTAACCGGAAAAAGTTTGCTCTTCGCAATTGCTGAGACACATACCTGCGAAGGTGATGTCAACATCACGCCGATTGTTGCCATCTTGGGAGAAAAGGAATATATTTCCCTTTCCTGCGGCGATGTTAAAACCAATATGCACGTTAAAGGATTTAAGCAAGATTTGTACCCTGCCATCGTTTTCTATAACAAAGATGACGATTCCTTTTTGTTCAAATCTTCCGTAGGCTCAACCGTGGTTATCAGCTGCGCCGTGCTTATCGGACATTTCGGCAAAAACATTATTAAACGATAGTGTATGAAAACATCGGAACGGGACGAACTGCAAGGTGGTTTCTCCCCAAAAAATCATCAGCAAATTCCCTAAAACCAACACCCCTGTTCTCGCTTGAGAACAGGGGTGTTTTTTCAGAACTATTTTCTTTTTGCAAATTAAAAAGCCCCGTCTAATGTTTAATTACATTAGACGGGGCTTATCATTATGGAACAAATCAGGTTTCTGTTTCCGATTTTTTCCGTCCGGCTTCCTCTTGGCGGCGCTCGTGATAGAGCTGCTGCGGCACGGGGCGAAATTTGTACTTATCGTAGTATATCCGCGCAAGGGGGAAATGCTTTTCGATAAGAGCCATTTGCGAGGCGTCCAGCCCGAAGTCGTGGTCGTTGATATAATCTTTTATCATATCTTCCGACGCTGTGTTGACGAACATTTCTTCCCATTCCCTTTTCAGCTTTGCTCTGTGAAGAATGTATTTGGCGGGATAAGTGTTCTCATTTTCGATGAGTAACTTCACCAAATCATCTGTCAGGAGCGTGCGGTAGAAATTGTCGACATAAGTCTTGAATATTTCTGCACCGGTGAGCTTTTGGCTTTTGACCATACCGTATATAAATTTGTATTCGGCAAGGGTTGAAAAGCGGCGGGAAGTTTCAAAGAAACCTTTGGGGCTTAAGTAAGCCTCAAGAAGAAGAGCATTGTTTTTCTCAACAAGTGTTTCCTGCTGGCGGTTTGTGAGAGTGTAGGCTCTGACGGCTGCAAGCATTACTTCATCTACCTTATCGCGCATCAGAATTTCACTAATCTGGCTGGTGGAGAGCGAGTGCTGTTTCATATAGAAAAGCAAATACTCGTCACGATGCTCACGGATGAGGCTGTTGACGATGTTGTCTTCGAGACGGTTTTTCTCGACATACTTCTTGAACTGCCAAGCGCCTGCATACTTTACAAGGCTTTCTTGAATTTTTTCTTTCAATTTCATAATTATTTGTTTTTAATTTTACATAATTCTATTTTGATTTTGTCATTTTTATCATAATTTTACTTTTTTGTCAAGTTGTTTTTTTTATAGAATATATTATTAAAAAAATATGGATGGAATGCTATCCCCTTCCCCATCCTCCTCCTGCTTCGTAGGGGGGGGGTTGTTGATTGAGATTGCCACGTCGCTAAAGCTCCTCGCAATGACTCACGAAAAAAATGGCGTCCTTGCAATGACTACTAAAAGAGGAAGATTGCCTCAGCAACAAATTGCCTCGCAATGACGCGTGAGGAGAAAGAAAACTTACAATAGCTCGTGAAAAAAAAAGGGAAAAAGAAATCCCCGTACCTTGTATGGTGCGGGGATTTGGTTTAGAAAAAGCGGACGTTGCCGCGGGCGGCCTCCTGCAGGCGAAGTTCGAGCATTTGGCGGCGGTGGTCTGACATCGGGCGGGCAAGCTCGTTCTTTATGACCTCCTGCCCTAATGCTTTTGTTTCGGGCGAGGCATAATTCTGCAGGTACTCGTTTAAGGTCAGCAATGCATTCGGCGAGCAAAATTTATGGATTTGCTTTTGTTTGCAGATTTCCATAAAATCCCTGCCCTGCCGGCCGCTGCCGTAACAAGCGGTGCAGAAACTCGGCAAATGGCCGGTGCGGATGAGCCAGTTTATCACCTCGTCAAGCGTGCGGTTATCAGCAATTTCAAACTGCGCGGTATCCTCTGCGTTATGCGTATATCCACCGACAGAAGTTTTTGAGCCGCCGCTTATTTGCGATATGCCCAAGTGCAGCGCCGCCTCGCGGATATACTCCGGTTCGCGGGTAGAGATTATCAGCCCCGTGTATGGCACAGCCAAACGTAAAAGTGCGATAATCTTTAAGAACATATCATCCGGCAACGCATTGCTGAAATCTGCCGTATTGATACCATCTGCCGGACGCAAACGCGGCACGCTGATGGTGTGCGGCCCTGCCCCGTAAACTTTTTCGAGGTGGTCGGCATGCAACAGCAGCCCAATGAGTTCGTAAGCATAGTTGTTCAACCCGAACAAAACGCCCAATCCGACATCTTCAATTCCGCCCTGCATTGCCCTGTCCATTGCCTCGGTATGATAGGCATAATCAGACTTCGGCCCTTTGGGGTGCAGGCGTTCGTATTCCTTTTGGTTATACGTTTCCTGAAAGAGGATATACGTTCCGATTTTGGCATCATGCAGCCGGCGATAGTTTTCTACCGTGGTGGCGGCAATGTTCACATTTACACGGCGGATAACGCCGGATTTGTGACGGATGCCGTAAATGGTGTCGATACTCTCAAGAATGTAGTCCAGCGGATTATGAACAGGGTCTTCACCGGCCTCCAGCGCAAGGCGCTTATGCCCCATATCCTGCAGGGCAATCACCTCGGCTTTGATTTCCTCCTGCGTCATTTTTTTGCGCGGGATGTGCACGTTTTGCCGATGATACGGGCAATAGGTGCAGCCGTTGACACAATAGTTGCTCAAATAAAGCGGTGCGAACAAGACAATCCGGTTGCCGTAGTATGCGTTTTTGACCTTTTCGGCCAGCGCAAAGATACGGTCGGTGATGTCTTTATCTTTGTTCAGCAACAGTGTTGCGGCAGCCATTGCGGGCAGCCCCTGCATTTCTTCGGCCAGTCCGAGAAGCCCCTCGACCAACTCGTGGTCTTGGCTGTAATCCCGGGCGAGCTTTAAGATATGCTCGATTTTTCCTTGTGCCATAAAGCCTGCGGCTTTAGCGGACATTACATCGTAGTGTTCCATAACATAAATATATTTAAATGATTATTTTTAGGAGTCTTGGTATAGGCTACGATGGAGATTTTGTCAAGAGGATAGTTTATCAGCGACCGAAGGTTTCATTCCACCAATTTTTTACCGCTGTCCAAGTGTCTGATTCTTTGCCTTTAAATTCGGCCTTTTTTTGAACAGGAGCTTTTTTCGCATATACATCATCAGGTTTTTGCTGCTGCCTCTTTCGAACGCCTTGCACCATTTTGGTTTCATTTACTTTATTTTGCGCAATTTGTTCTTTTTGCTGAAGAGATTGCAGCTGCTCGGCTAAAAACGGCTGTGTGAAGTCATAAATTTCGGCATATTGCACCGGAGAAACGCGTTTATCCGGCGACCATTCCGGATATTTGGGCGTTCCTGTGTATCTATCGTCTTTCCATTTGGCTTTTTTACCCTCTTCCGTTTCCTCTTTGGGGTTTTCTTTTGAAGAAAACATTGATGTAACCGCATCATACGCATTACTGCATTTATTACCCAAACGAGAATACCAGCTGCTGTTTTCCACGGCTTTTATGCTTTCCGGTATATTATTCGGTATCAGCTTTTCAACATTGCCTTTATAAAATTGGCGCAGATTTATCCCGTTTACCGTATAGATTTTGGCAAGTTCTTCCTGATATTTTTTATCGTTTCCCTTTTCCAGAAAGAGGGTGGAATTATGATTGTCGGCAATTTCTGCTGCAATTTGTTTTTCGAAGGCTGCCCATTTGGCCTGAAATTGCGGATACTTTTGTTTAATATTCTGTATATTTTTAATTGTAAATTCAACAGTTTCATCATAATTCAACATTTTTCCTTTTTTTATTGTTTCTCTTATATCATCGTCAAACATAAACTGGTATTGATTAACCATATTAGCCACAAACAATTGATGTTGGGCCAAGCGATATTGTTGAGAGGGGCTTAACCCTTCTATAGGTTTGAACTCAACTTTTTTAAAATCATATACAAAATTTTCTTCATCCATATATGTATTTATTGGCTTTAATGTGCTTTCTATTACGTTTCTCGGCTTATTTGCCGCTATTTGCTTATCTGCCGTTTTCATATTCGGGTTAATGCATTTTATGTCATCCATATATTTTGAAAAGTCTATACCGCCGATGGTGTATGCAATTTTACGCGCTTTGGCATAATTAACGTTGTTGGGACGCAACTCATCATAACTATGCTTGTTAAAGAACCATAATGTCATTGATGTATGCGCGGTCTTATCATATTGTCTCGCATGATCCATCATCCAATAGGTATTTGTTTCTATGGCAATAATCTTCATTTCCTTTTCAAATGATGCGGCATCGTTTGACAACGGATTGATTTCTCCTTCCTTTATATAATCAAAATAATAATCAAACTTCGGGTTATCAGCCATCAGTTTTTTACGGGCTTCTGCCGTTGGGGCGTCAATATATTCCTGCCGAAGCTGCAGCAATTCGCATATTGTGGCACTAATTTCATCGTGGCAACAGACCTTGTAATACTGCTCCAAGCTCATCGGCAGAGTTTTTAAACCGGCAATATTGTTATCACGGTGTTTTTGTTCGTGTGCTTTTGTGGATGAGCTTTGGTTAAATGAATTATCTTCCCCCACAACATAATTCTCGGTAATAGAATTTCTGTCAAAGCTCATATACGCTGCAAAATTATTATCGGGAGCAGTTTGCAGGGTATCGACCTGAAAGTCTATGGTGCGCTTTGGTGCTGTAATCCGTTCCGATTTGCCGGCGCGTTGTTTTTTTATTTCTTCTTTGACAGACATAGCAATACTCCCATACTAATAGTTTGCATGAGAGTATTTTACTATGAAAACCAATGTTTGTCAACAAGTGTTTATTGTGCGAGACGGAGCATTTCCTTTACCATTGCTTCTGCGCCGGCAAAAACTTCTTTAACCGATGTGGCGAGCATATAGGCAGGCGTGGTGACAATCCGGTTTTCTTCATCAACACAGGCATCAGAAACTTTGGTATTTTGGTGTTTTGCTCCGGTTTGTTCAATTTTGCCGGCAACGGTTTTATCATTGCCGATAGTAACGGTTATTCCGTGTCTGCCCAGAGCTTTAGCCACAATAACGGGCGCTATGCACATTGCCCCGATAACCAAGCCGTTGTCATATGCTTCGTTCAACACACGACTGACAGAGCTTTCCACCGTGCAGGCAACACCATTTTTAGCAAAGTCACACCAATTGGTGACAGCGCCTAATCCTCCGGGGAAAATGACACATTCAAAATCTTTGGCGTTAAACTCGCGCAGGTCTTTAATCTCTCCGCGGGCAATTCGTGCAGACTCGACCAAAACATTACGCTTTTCATCCATTTTTTCGGATGTCATATTATTGATTACCGCAGCCTGTTCCACATTTGGGGCAAAACACTGGTATGTGCAGCCGGCGCGGTCTATGGCCAACAGGGCGGATACACTCTCGTGGATTTCCGAACCGTCGGCACGGCCGGAACCAGACAAAACTACGGCAAAACGGGGCATTTTCTTCATTTTTGTTCTCCTTATTTAAAAAAATGATTTTATTCTTATATAAATAAATAAAATTAAAAAAATTTTAAGGGTCTGCGTGTATATTTAAGATGTGTATAAATAAATTTGTTGATTTATTTGCATACACATTTTAATAACTAGGTATAATTTTGATTTTAAACACTTTTTTATGAAAATCGGGTAAGATGGAAATCAGACAGACAACACTTGACAACGGGCTTCGCATTATAACTGCAGAAAGGCCGCAAATTGAAACAGTTTCTTTAGGGATTTGGGTAAACACCGGTTCGGCTGCCGAGAGCAAAAACGAAAACGGCATTTCCCATTTTATTGAGCATATGGTCTTTAAGGGAACGAAAAAAAGAAACTCTCTACAAATTTCGGAAGACATTGAAAATGTCGGCGGGGCAACAAACGCCTATACGTCCAGACATTTCACCTGCTTTTATGCCAAAATGCTTAAAGGCGATGTGGAACTGGCGGCAGATGTGTTGTGCGACTTTATTACCAGCCCGACATTTGACGAAGCGGAGATGGTGAAAGAAAAAGAAGTCGTGGTGCAAGAGATTAAACAATCTGTAGACGCACCGGATGATTTGGTTTTTGACTATTTTCAAGAGGCTGCTTTCCCGAATCAGGCTTCGGGGCGCACAATTCTCGGCACGCCTGAGTTAGTTCGCGGTTTTACCAAAGAAGAAATGCATAACTATATGCATACGCACTATACTGCTGATAATATGGTAGTGGCGGCTGTGGGCAAGGTTGACCACGAGGCGTTTGTGCGGATGATTAAAGAGCGGATGAGTTCTGTGGCACCGAAGTGTGATTTTAAGGCAGACAAACAGGTTTATGCAGGTGGCAGCAGGCTGGAGTGCAAAAAAATCGAGCAGACGCATTTGGTGCTCGGGTTTGAGGGAGCTTCGTACAAAGATAAAGATTATTACCAGTATTCGGTTTTATCTACGATATTCGGCGGCGGAATGTCTTCACGACTGTTTCAGGAAATCCGCGAAAAGAGAGGGCTTGTTTACACTATTAACAGCTTTAACCAAGCGCTGGAACACACTGGTGTATTTGGCATTTATGCCGGTACAACGCCAAAAGAACTTCACGAGCTTTTGCCGGTGGTGACAGACGAGATTAAAAAGATGATGAACGAACCGGTCAAAGACGTGGAACTTAACCGCGCAAAAACGCAGATTAAGGCGAGTTTGCTGATGTCTTTGGAGAGTTCGTCAACCACAGCAGAGATTATTGCCCGACAGATGCTTTTGTTCAAACGCGTGATTCCGACTGATGAGATTGTTGCGCGCATTGAAAGCATCACCAAAGACGATTTGCAGACACTTGCACAAAAGATTTTCCGCACTACGCCGACTTATACTTTGCTCGGCTGTGACGGGAGCAAATATCCGAGCTATGACGAAGTGAAAGAGCTTTTACGCAATCATTAAGCGTGTTTTTGGGCAAAAAAACAATTATCCCCCTTTTTAAGAGGGGGATTTTTTTAGCGGCCGAAAAAATTCCTCAGCTTTTGGCTGATGGGGGAACTGTGGTTGTCGACGTATTGGATTTTGCCGTGCCATTCGTCGGGGGCGGTAAAACCGCTTTCTTTCAGTTGTTGTTTGTTTTTAAAGACGATGTTGGGGGCTTGGTTATAAGGTGATACTTTTAAGTTTTTGAGATTAACTGTATCGCATTTAGAAATATCCAGCTTACAGGCGGGGAGTGTGGCGTTTTCAAAATTGGCATTGCCACTGCATACGATAGTGTTTATTCTAGATAAATCAGTATTACTTAAATTGACATCAGCACATTTTGAAACATCTAATTTCTGAGATAACAGACGGCAATCCTGCAGGTTCACGCGACTTCCCTCTTTGAATGTAAGTAAGGAGTATTGGAAATATTGCGTAGCGCCACTGTGATAATAACGTAATGCGGAATGTGACAAATCCACTTCATCGCATTTTAAAATATAAACATCTAGATTTTCGGGAAGGCATTCATTATTGGATAAATTTAATTTTGTTCCTTCTTTGAATTTGACTGATTTTAGCGGGGCATTATCACTACCGCATTTGAGCATACCGGATAAATCAACTTTGTCGTTTGCGAAGATAATAACAGCATCCTCGGGGAAATCGGCCAGGTTTGGATTTTCGTCAGAACAGGTGATGACATTTTTGGGTTGGATTGCCGCAGAGACATATACGGGAGTAATATTGAGGAGGGTGTTGAGTTCATTCTCAAAACTGTGGGATGCGGCGAGTTTTTTGCCGAGGAGGATGGTGTCGGTCGGTTGTTCGCGATGGTCGAAGGTGGAAAGGATTATTTCTTTGTATTGAGTTTGTTCTTCTTGGGGAAGGGAGGCGATAAGCTGCAGCGTGTCGTAGATGTTCTTTTTGTGGTTGGTTGATTCGAGGATTTGTTGGGCTGCTT